>DATLIG010000026.1:0-16154 GCA_035539555.1 Nocardioides sp.
CGGCCCGACGGCACGACGGTGCTCGGCGACGAGGTGCTGACGCCCGACTCGTCCCGCTTCTGGCCGGCCGCGGAGTGGCAGCCCGGCCGCACGCAGCCGTCGTACGACAAGCAGATCGTGCGCAACTGGGCGCTCTCGGCCGAGAGCGGGTGGGACAAGACGTCGGGCGAGGCGCCGCCGCCGCTGCCCGAGTCCGTGGTCGAGCACACCCGCGCCCGCTACATCGAGGCCTACGAGCGCCTCACCGGCGCCAGGTTCTGATCGGCGCGGCGGCCGATCTTGGTCGCCAGCGACCGCCTGTCGATCTTCGACTTCGTGCTCGAGACGACCATCCCCGACAAGGGCGAGATCCTCACCCGGATGTCGCTGTGGTGGTTCGAGCAGCTCGCCTCGCTCGTCCCCAACCACGTGGTCTCGACGGACGTCCCGGAGGCGGTCCGCGGCCGCGCCGTCGTCTGCGAGAGGCTCGACATGTTCCCGGTCGAGTGCGTCGCTCGCGGCTACCTCACCGGCTCCGGCCTGCTCGACTACCGCGCCTCGGGCGAGGTCTGCGGCATCGCGCTCCCGGCCGGCCTCGAGGACGGCAGCCGCCTGCCGGAACCGATCTTCACGCCCGCCACGAAGGCCGACCTCGGCGACCACGACGAGAACGTCTCGTACGACGCCGTGGTGGCCACCGTCGGTGCCGACTCCGCCGCCGCGCTGCGCGACCTGACGCTGCAGGTCTACGGCACGGCCGAGGGGATCGCCCGCGAGCAGGGGATCATCCTGGCCGACACCAAGTTCGAGTTCGGGGTCGCTCCCTCGGGGAACGGCTCGATCGTCCTCGCGGACGAGGTCCTCACCCCCGACTCCTCGCGCTACTGGCCCGCCGACGACTGGCAGCCGGGTCGCGCGCAGCCGTCGTACGACAAGCAGATCGTGCGCAACTGGGCGCTGTCGGCCGAGAGCGGCTGGGACAAGGCATCCGGGGAGGCCCCGCCGCCGTTGCCGCCCGAGGTGGTCGAGCGGACCCGATCGCGCTACATCGAGGCGTACGAGCGCCTGACCGGCACCACGTTCTGACGGTTCCGGGGGTTGGTCCCGGGCACATCGCCCGTTGCCACTGTCTGGTCCCGCGCACAGTGACCTCGCTCACGACCCGCAAGTAGGTTGTGCGCCATGACGAACCTCGCCGGATTCCTCGAGAACAGCGCCCAGAACTACCCCGACCGCACCGCGATCGTCTTCGGTGACACCCGCCTGTCCTACCCGCAGGTCGACGGTGCCGCCAACCAGGTCGCCAACCTGCTGGTCTCGCGGGGCATCCAGCCGGGTGACAAGGTCGCCATCAGCTGCCCGAACCTGCCGTACTTCACGATCATCTACTACGGCATCCTCAAGGCCGGCGCGACCGTCGTGCCGCTCAACGTGCTGCTCAAGGGCCGCGAGGTGGCCTACCACCTGGGCGACTCCGACGCGAAGGCCTACTTCGCGTTCCAGGGCACCCCGGACCTGCCGATCGGCGCCGAGGCCCACGCCGGCTTCGAGCAGGCCGACGGCTGTGAGCACTTCTTCGTCGTCACCGCCGACCCGACCGCCCCGTCGCCCATCGAGGGCACGGAGACCTTCGGGCAGGCGCTCGCCGGCCAGGCGCCGACCTTCGACACCGTCGACGTGGACGACGACGACACGGCCGTCATCCTCTACACCTCCGGCACCACCGGCCAGCCCAAGGGCGCCGAGCTGCGGCACCGCAACATGCGCGACAACGCGCTCGCGGGCACCGACCTCTTCGGCGCCGACTCGTCGCGGCCCGACACCTTCCTCTGCGTGCTGCCGCTCTTCCACTCCTTCGGCCAGACCGTCATCCAGAACGGCGGCTTCGCGTTCGGCGGCACCGTCGTGATGCTGCCGCGCTTCGAGGCCGCGCCCGCGATCGCGCTGATGCTCAAGGAGTCGGTGACCTTCTTCGCCGGCGTCCCGACGATGTACTGGGGCCTGCTCAACGCGCTCGACGACACCGTCGACGTGAAGACCCTCGCCGCCAACCTGCGCGTCGCGGTCGCCGGTGGCGCGGCCCTGCCGGTCGAGGTGCACCACCAGTTCGAGGAGCGCTTCGGCGTCACCATCCTCGAGGGCTACGGCCTCTCCGAGACCTCGCCGGTCGCCAGCTTCTCGCGGCTCGGCCAGGACATCCGGGTCGGCTCGATCGGAACGCCGATCCCCGGTGTCGAGATGAAGCTCATCGACCCGGAGAGCTGGGAGGAGATCAAGGACCCCGACGGCATCGGCGAGATCGCGATCAAGGGCCACAACATCATGAAGGGCTACTACAAGCGGCCCGACGCCACCGCCGAGGCGATCAACGAGGAGGGCTGGTTCCGCTCCGGCGACCTCGGTCGCAAGGACGCCGACGGCTGGTACTACATCGTCGACCGCTCCAAGGACATGATCATCCGCGGCGGCTTCAACGTGTACCCCCGCGAGATCGAGGAGGTCCTGCTGACCCACCCGGCGGTCTCCCTCGCGGCCGTGATCGGCGTCCCGCACGAGAGCCACGGCGAGGAGATCAAGGCGTTCGTCATCCTCAAGCCCGGTGCGTCCGCCACCCCCGAGGAGATCGTGGCCTGGGGCAAGGAGCAGATGGCGGCGTACAAGTACCCGCGCATCGTGGAGATCGTCGAGGCCCTGCCGATGACCGCCACCGGCAAGATCTTGAAGCGAGAGCTGTCGTAGCGGTGGCTGTCGGTGGGCCTGCTCAAGCCGTTCGATCGAACGGCTTGAGCAGCGTGGAGCGGGCCGGGCCTGCTCGAACCGTTCGATCGAACGGTTAGGGCAGCGTGGAGCGGGCTGGGCCTGCTCGAACCGTTCGATCGAACGGCTTGGCCGGTCCCCTCAGGCAAACGGATCGGGCAGCGCGCCCGGGAGCTTCGCGAGGAGCTCCCGGGCCGCTGCTGCCACCTTGTGCTCGACGAGCACCTCGTAGCGCGTCGCGACGACCGCGCTGACCGACGAGAAGTCTCGCCGCCCGCCCGAGAGCGCGTAGCCGACGAGCGCCATGATCACGCCGAACGCGGCGCCGATCGCGGCCGTCGACACGATGACGGCGAGGGTGTTCTCCTCGGTGAAGATGCTGAAGATCAGGCCGACGAAGAGGCCGAGCCACAGGCCGGACATGATCCCGCCGACGGCCACGCGGCCGGTGGTCAGCCGGCCCGTGATCCGCTCGATCCGCTTGAGGTCGGTGCCCACGATCATGCAGTGCTCGACCGGGAACCTCTCGTCCGCGAGGAAGTCGACCGTGCGCTGTGCGGACTCGTAGTCGTCGTACACGGCCAGGGACTGGGGGAACTCCAGCTTGAGCGGGGACGTGCCGAACGCGGGGCGGGAGGGAGTGCTCATGGCCCCAGTGTGCCCCGCGGCCGGTTCCGCGTCCGGCGGGCGAGCGCGGAATCGGCGGCCGGACCGCGCTCATCTAGACTGCGGGCCGTGGCCCGAGTCGTCGTAGCTGTCATGCCGAAGCCCGAGATCCTCGACCCCCAGGGGAAGGCCGTCCAGGGCGCACTGCCCCGGCTGGGCTTCACCGGCGTGACCGACGTCCGCCAGGGCAAGCGGTTCGAGATCGAGATCGACGGCGAGGTCACCGACGCGGTGATCGCCGAGGTCGAGAAGATGGCGGAGACGCTGCTGTCGAACCCGGTCATCGAGAACTACACGGTGAGCGTCGAGGGCCAGCAGTGAAGGTCGGCGTCGTCACCTTCCCGGGCTCGCTCGACGACGTCGACGCGCAGCGCGCGGTCCGCATCGGCGGCAACGAGGCCGTCGCCCTCTGGCACGGTGACGCCGACCTCAAGGGCGTCGACGCGGTCGTCCTGCCCGGTGGCTTCTCGTACGGCGACTACCTGCGCTGCGGCGCCATCTCCCGGTTCGCGCCGGTCATGGAGAAGGTCGTCGAGGCCGCCAACGGCGGCATGCCGGTCCTCGGCATCTGCAACGGCTTCCAGATCCTCTGCGAGTCGCACCTGCTGCCGGGCGCGCTGATCCGCAACGACCACCGCAAGTTCGTGTGCCGCGACCAGCTGCTCCGCATCGAGAACGCCACCACCCCGTGGACCTCGGCCTACACCCAGGGCCAGGAGATCCGGATCGTGCTCAAGAACGGCGAGGGCGGCTTCGTCGCCGACGCCGAGACACTGGCGCGGATCGAGGGCGAGGGCCAGGTCGTCGCGCGCTACCTCGAGCTGAACCCGAACGGCTCGCTCAACGACATCGCCGGCGTCACCAACGAGCGCGGCAACGTCGTCGGCCTGATGCCCCACCCCGAGCACGCGGTCGAGGAGCTCACCGGCAGCGGCCTCGACGGGCTCGGCTTCTTCACCTCGCTGGTCGAGAAGACCTTCGCCTGAGCCTGGGCCGAGCGCTCAGAACCTGCCGGCCTGGAGCCTCACCCAGGTCGCCGTGTTCACGATGTTGTACGACGACATCCCCACCAGGCGGCGATAGGCGCCCGCGTGTGCGGCCGTCGCGGCGTCGTACACACCGGTGACCTGGACCTTGCGGTCGGGCATCGCGGCGCTGAGGGCCCGCTGCGCGCGGCGCACGTAGGCGCCTGTCGAGCCGTACTTCAGGACCGGGGTCGCGCCGGCGGTGGTCAGGGTCATCCAGTCGCGGCGGCCCCAGGTCGAGTTGGTCGCGAAGCCGCGGCTGCGCTGCCAGGCATAGGCCGCCCGCCGCGTGGCGAGGTCGTAGCTGCCGTTGATGCGGCCGGTGTAGAGCTTCTTCTCCGTCAGCAGGCACTGCAGCGCCTTCACCCGGTCCGCCGGGGCCCGGTACGTCGCCGTCGGCATCTTGATCGCGAGGTACGCCGACAGGTCGACGTCGACCCCGCCGCAGTGCGTCTCGGCCGCCGCCCTCATGCCGGTGCCGAGGTCGAGGAAGTTGCGGTCGATGTTGATCGTCACGCCGCCCCACGTCTCGTTGTGGCCGCCCTGGTACTGCTTCAGCCGGCCGCCGGGCAGCCATGCCTTCGACGAGAGGTAGTCGGTGCTGACGGTGGTGTTGGCGTTGCCGTCCCAGCGCGCGATCCACAGCTGGTCGGGCAGCACGAAGGTCTCGGGATAGTTCCGGTAGACCCAGTCCAGCATCTTGATGCCGGAGCCGGCGCTGGAGTAGAAGCCCGACCTGTAGCCGAGCTGGTGCAGCCGCAGGGACCACGCGTGGACGAACCGGATGGCCGACGCCTTGCACGGCCCGTTGCCGATGTCGAAGGCCTCGAGGTCGTAGAACAGCGTGCTCCTGGGGACGATGCCGAGGTTCTTCGCGACGGCGACGGCACGCTCTGCCTCGAGCTTGCCCTGCGCCTTGGCCCTCGCGTAGCCATCGGTCGAGTCGGCGCTGATCACGGGATCGATCCGGGCGCCGTACTTCGGGTAGCGGTCGGAGCAGCTCGCCTGGGGGCCGAGCGTGATCGGCAGCAGCCGCCAGCCGCGGGCCAGCTGGTTGCGCACCCAGGTCGCCGTCAGGTTGGGCTGGTCACGGCAGGCGCGGGAGTTGCCGGAGATGTAGATGCCGGCCGCCATGAACGGCGAGTGCTCCATCCAGGCGTCCATCTTGGCCTGCGTCGGCGCCAGGCACTGGTCGAAGCCGTACCCCCGGAAGCTGCCCGGCGTCGGCCGGTTGGTGCTGCCGGCGAGCAGGTCGAGGGGCTGGTCGCCCCGGTCGTCACCCCCGCTGCGCAGGGGTCCCAGGAGCGTCACTGCGAGCACCGCGGCGAGCAGTGCGGACAAGGGGGCGAGCCGGGCAGACATGGCGGACAACTCCAGGGGAAGACGGGTCAGGCTGTCGGAAGCCACGTCACGATAACCACAACTTTCACACCAGTAACAGGCCTCCCGGCGAACTACAACCGTGTAGTTCGCTCGCCGCCGAAGATCCTGCGGTGGGCCCAGGGGCGTGGTCCGTCTCATCGGGGTCCGGAAGCGGGACCTGAGCGGTGCGGCCGATAGCATTGACCCCCGTGGCCGACACCGCTTCCGCACCTGTTCGTTCCTCGCTCGACACCGTGGCCGTGGCGGCCGGTGACCCGGACCGGGAGCAGCCCTGGTCCGAGCTGGGCCTGAAGGCCGACGAGTACGCCCGGATCCGCGAGATCCTCGGCCGGCGGCCGACCGGCGCGGAGCTGGCGATGTACTCGGTCATGTGGAGCGAGCACTGCTCCTACAAGTCCTCCAAGGTGCACCTCAAGCAGTTCGGCGAGATCCCGCAGGAGACGCCCATCGGCCCGATGCTCGCCGGCATCGGCGAGAATGCCGGCGTCATCGACATCGGCCAGGGCTACGCCGTCAGCTTCAAGGTCGAGAGCCACAACCACCCGTCGTACGTCGAGCCCTACCAGGGCGCCGCGACCGGTGTCGGCGGCATCGTCCGCGACATCATCGCGATGGGCGCGCGGCCGGTCGCGGTCGTCGACCCGCTGCGCTTCGGCCCGCTCGACGCCGATGACACGCACCGCGTGCTGCCGGGGATCGTGGCGGGCGTCGGCGGCTACGGCAACTGCCTGGGCCTGCCGAACGTCGGCGGCGAGGCCGTCTTCGACGCGACCTACCTCGGCAACCCGCTCGTCAACGCCGGCTGCATCGGCGTGCTGCGCCACGAGGACCTGCACCTCGCCAAGGCGTCCGGCGAGGGCAACCTCGTCGTCCTGTACGGCGCCCGCACGGGCGGCGACGGCATCGGCGGTGTCTCGGTGCTGGCCTCCGAGACCTTCGACGCCGACGGCCCGGCCAAGCGGCCCAGCGTCCAGGTCGGCGACCCGTTCATGGAGAAGCTCCTCATCGAGTGCACCCTCGAGCTCTTCAAGGCCGGTGTCGTCGCCGGCATCCAGGACCTCGGCGGCGCCGGGCTGTCCTGCGCGACCTCCGAGCTGGCGTCGGCCGGCGACGGCGGCATGCACGTCCACCTCGACAAGGTGCCGCTGCGCGACTCCACCCTCTCGCCCGAGGAGATCCTCATGAGCGAGAGCCAGGAGCGGATGATGGCGGTCGTCGAGCCCGGCGACATCGCCGCGTTCCTCGCGATCACCACCAAGTGGGACGTCGAGGCGTCCGTCATCGGCGAGGTGACCGAGACGGGCCGCCTGGTCATCGACTGGCACGGCGAGACGGTCGTCGACGTCCCCCCGCGGACCGTGGCGCACGACGGCCCGGTCTACGAGCGCCCGTTCGCCCGGCCGGACTGGCAGGACGCGCTGCAGGCCGACGGCGCCGAGGCGCTCGCCCGGCCGACGACCGGCGAGGAGCTCCGCGCGACGCTGCTGCAGATGGTCGCCAGCCCGAACCTCTGCGACAAGTCGTGGATCACCGACCAGTACGACCGCTACGTCCAGGGCAACACCGTCCTCGCGCAGCCGGCCGACTCGGGCATGGTCCGCGTCGACGAGGAGACCCACCTCGGCGTGTCCATCTCGACGGACTGCAACGGCCGCTTCGCCAAGCTGGACCCGTACGCCGGCGCGCAGCTCGCACTCGCCGAGGCCTACCGCAACGTCGCGACCGGTGGTGCGCAGCCGCTCGCGGTCAGCGACTGCCTCAACTTCGGCTCGCCCGAGGACCCCGCCGTCATGTGGCAGTTCGCCGAGGCCTGCCGTGGCCTCAAGGACGCCTGCCTGGAGCTGGGCATCCCCGTCACCGGCGGCAACGTCAGCCTCTACAACCAGACCGGCGAGACCGCGATCCTGCCGACCCCGGTCGTCGCCGTCCTCGGCGTGATCGAGGACGTGCGGCGTCGTACCCCCTCGGCCTTCCAGGCCGCGGACGAGACGATCGTCCTGCTCGGCACGACCCACGAGGAGCTGTCCGGCTCGGAGTGGGCGCACGTCGTGCACGGCCACCTCGGCGGCCGACCGCCGGCGGTCAACCTCGCCAACGAGCACAACCTCGCGCTGGCCCTGCGGGACCTGGTCGGCGTCGCCACCAGCGCGCACGACCTGTCCGACGGCGGCCTCGCTCAGGCGCTGGCCGAGGCCGCGATGGTCGGCGGCGTCGGTGCCCGCGTGGCGCTCGAGGGCGACGCGTTCCTCGGCCTCTTCGCCGAGTCCGTGGCCCGCGCGATCGTCACCGTGCCGGCCGACCGGGTCGACGAGCTCATGACGATCGCCGCCCGCCACGGCGTGCCTGCCACCGAGCTCGGTACGACGGGTGGCGACGCGCTCACGGTCGACGGCCAGTTCGAGGTCGCCCTCGACGAGCTGCGGGCCGCCTGGACCGCGACGCTCCCGGCGGCGCTCGGGCACTGACCTGGACCCACCGCCCAGCGCGGGGGTCAGCGCAGCTTGATGCTGGCCTCGTTGGTCAGCTCCACGTTGTCCTTGCCCTCGGCGCCACCCCAGACGCCGCTGAGTGCGAACTCGTAGGTCTGGTCCATCCGCAGCCGGGACGGGGTCTTCTCCCCGGCCTCGAAGATCAGGTGGTAGACCACGACGCATCCGCCGCGGACGTCGTCCGGGCAGGTGGTGAGGGCGCGGTCCTCGATGACCTCGGTGGGCTTGGTCTTGCCGATGCGGAAGTCGGTGTCGACGGTCGTCGCGAGGTAGACCGCGCCGGAGCGACGGTCGGTGTTGATCTGGTCGTAGCGGCGCAGTGTCGTCCGCACCGTCACGGCGAGCCAGGTCTCGCCGTTCTCGGCCCACTGCCCGCCGGCGTACGGGAGCCGGGCGGTGCGCGTCACGCTGCATGCGTAGTCCGAGAGCCGGGACGGGACCTTCAGGTCGAACTCGGAGTCGGCGGTGCAGGAGGCGGTGCGCTCGCGACGGGGCTTGAGGTCGTAGAGGCCGGCGGCCGCGCCCTCGTCACGGTCGCCCGACGCGAGGTCGACGCTCTGGCTGACGCCGTCGAAGTCCACCTTCAGGCTGGCGTCTGCTCCGTCGCCCTCCACCAGCACGTAGAACGAGTCGGCGCCCTCGCCGCTCGGCTCCGGTGCCGGGATCCGGTACGTCGCCTTGTCGGCCACCAGGTCGATGACCGGGGTTGCGTCGGACTCGAGGTAGTCGTCGTAGTCGCCGAACGTGCCGGCGTCGTACTGCCAGGTGATCGGGACGAAGGTGCTGCCCTTCGGGGCCGTGACCTCCTCGAGCTGTGCGGTGTCGTTGGCGGCGAGCTTCGTGGTCGGCCGGCCGGCGCTGATCTCGAGCCGGCCGATCGGCAGCGCGATCGAGGACGCCTTGCCGTCGCTGACGAACTGGTCGTCCTGGCGCGCATCCACGATGTCGCCGACCTTGACGTCGCCGCTGTCGCCCCCGCAGGCGGCGAAGGTGGGCAGGACGGCAAGCAGCCCGAGCGTGGCTGCAGCGGGGCGACGGAGACGCATGGGCGCCATTGTGGCAGCAAGGAGACCGGCGTCCGGGGCGGTTCACGCGATGAGGGCCACGGCCGGCTCCGGCTCGGCCGGGCGCGGCCACGCGGCGGGCCGGGGGACCGAGCGCACCGACCGCGACAGCGTCGGGATGAGCGCCACGGCGGCGGTCATGGCGGTGAGGGCGAGGACCGCGTCGCGGCCGTCGAGGACGGCGAGCAGGCCGCCCGCCAGGGCGGGGGCGAGCGGCATCGTCAGCATCGAGAGGAACTGCGTCGTCGACTGCACCCGGCCGACCAGCTCCGGCGGGGTGATCGCGAGCCGGTAGGAACCCATCGCCGCGTTGCCCGCCGGGTTGAGGAGGAAGCCGACCGACGCGGCGAGTGCCATGGCCCCGGGGTGGTTCCAGAGGGCGAGCGGGACCGAGAGCGGGACGAAGCTCCACGCGACCGCGATGGCCAGCCGGCCGGTGCGGAACCGGTCGATCAGCCAGGGGGCGGCGATGGCGCCGAGGATGCCGCACCCGCCGATCGCGGTCTCGACGAGACCGATCTGCCAGGCCGGGAAGCCCGCCGCGACGAGTCGCAGCAGCGCGGTGAAGAAGAGCGCGTTGACGGCGAGGTTGGCCGCGGGCGCCCAGAGCAGCACCACGCGCAGGAAGGGGTGCGCGCCGAGGAACCGGAGACCGTCGCCGAGGTCGCGCACGGGGCGTGTCCGCTCGGTCGTGGGAGTGGGCGAGAGGTCGGCTCGGACCCGGCCGAGCAGCAGCCAGCCGACGACGTAGGTGGCGGCGTCCGCGGCGAACGGTGCCCAGCGGGCCAGCCCGAACAGGGCGCCCCCGAGCGGCCCGCCGACGAGCCCCGCGACGTGCTGCCGGGCCTGCTGCTGGCTGAGGGCCGTGGGGAGGTCGTCGGTGGCGACGACGGTGCGGATGGCGGCGTACTCGGCCGGCGCGAAGAGGCCGGTCACGATCCCGGTCAGCAGCGCGACGGCGAGCAGGTGGGGGAGGGAGAGCGCGCCGGCCAGGCCCGCGACCACGAGTGAGGTGTAGAGCAGCGCACCCGTCCCGAGGGAGAAGCGCATGATCCGCAGCCGGTGCCGCCGGTCGGCGAGCACTCCGGCCGGCAGCAGCATCGCGACCATGCCGAGGAGGAACACCCCCTCCGCCGCGGCCGCCCACAGGGCGGACCCGGTCATCGCGTAGGCCACGAGCGGCAGGGCGAACGTGGTCACCCGGCTGCCGAGCTCGGAGACGGTCGCGCCCACCCAGAGCGCGGTGAAGTCGCGGTTGCGGGCGAGGCTCCGGTACGACGGCATGTCCGCACCGTATGTTGCGCAACAACACATGCGCAATAGTTGTTGCGCAACTTGTGGTGCGGAACTTGGCTAGGCTCTGCCCATGGTCATGTACGACGACCCGCGCATCCTCCGCGCGATCGCGCACCCCACGCGCAACCGGGTCCTCCACGAGCTGTCCGCGTCCGGCTCGCTGCGGGCCGCCGACATCGCGCGGCGCATCGACGTACCGGCCAACCAGGCGAGCTTCCACCTGCGCCAGCTCGCGAAGTACGGGCTCGTCGAGGAGGATCCCGACGCCGCACGCGACCGTCGCGACCGTGTCTGGCGGCTCGTCGACCCCGACGGGATCCGGTTCCGGACGGTCGACATGCTGGCCCAGCCGGGCGGCCGGGCGGCGTACACGGTCTTCCGCCGCAACGCGGTCGAGTGGGGCCAGCACCTCGTCGAGCGCGCGTTCGCCGATGCTGCGGACGGGAGCGAGAAGCGCAGCGTCTCGGAGTGGTCCGTGCTGCTGACGGCCGATGAGGCGGAGGCGCTGATGGCGGAGGTGGGCGAGGTCGTCGAGCGCTACCGCGACGCCGGTCGCGCCACCGGGGCGACCCCGGAGCGGGAGACCTACTCCGTCTACAGCCTGGTCCAGCCCTACCCCGACCTCCCGGACGAGGCCTGATGCCGGCGCGACTCAAGCCCGCCGACCCCGCCGTCGTCGCCGAGACGCTGGACCGGGTGGCCGCCGGCGCCGCCCAACGGGCCGACCTCAAGCTGCTCGTCAAGCACTTCCTCGCCGTGCTCGAGGAGCGCGCACCCGGCCGCTCCGTCGAGGTGCGGGTGCCTCCGTACGCCGCCGTGCAGGTCATCGAGGGCGTCCGCCACACCCGTGGCACGCCGCCCGCCGTCATCGAGACCGACGCCGTGACCTGGATCGCGCTGGCCACCGGCGAGCTCGGCTGGCCCGACGCGGTGGACTCCGCGCGGGTGCGGGCGAGCGGGGAGCGGACCGACCTGTCGTCGTACCTCCCGTTGGGGTGATCCGCGGCACCGCCACTAGGTTGGGGCCCATGACCGGACCTGTCACCACCACCGACCTGCGTACCCGTCTCGCCGGCCTCCTGCCGGGTGTCCGATCGGACCTCGAGGCACTTGTCCGCATCCAGTCCGTGAGCGCCGACCCCGCCCGCCTCGACCAGGTCGAGGAGAGCGCCCGCGCCACTGCCGAGCTGTTCGCCGCCGAGGGCGTCGACGTCGAGATCGTGCGCGCCTTCGACGGCGCGCCGCCGGCCGTCGTCGGCGAGAAGAAGGGACCCGAGGGCGCGCCCACGGTGCTCCTCTACGCCCACCACGACGTCCAGCCCGAGAACGACCACGCCGACTGGGACAGCCCGCCGTGGGAGCCCACCGAGCGCGACGGCCGCCTCTACGGCCGCGGTGCCGCCGACGACAAGGCCGGCATCATCACCCACCTCGCCGCGCTCCGCGCGTTCGGCGACGAGCTGCCCGTGACCGTCCGGCTGTTCATCGAGGGCGAGGAGGAGGTCGCCTCGGCGACGCTCCCGCAGCTGCTCAAGAAGTACGAGGACCGGCTGCGCTCCGACGTCATCGTGATCGCCGACTCGGGCAACTGGGACATCGGCGTGCCCGCGCTGACCACCAGCCTGCGCGGCCTGATCCGCGTCGACGTCGAGCTGCGCACGCTCACCCACGCCGTCCACTCCGGCATGTGGGGCGGCCTCGAGCCGGACGCCATCATGGCGCTGGTCCGCCTGCTCAACACGCTCTGGGATGCCGACGGCGGTTCCGCGATCGAGGGCCTCGTCAGCGGTCCGGCCGCCGACGTCGAGTACCCCGAGGAGCGGCTGCGCGCCGAGTCCGGCGCCATCCCCGGCCTCGAGTGGGTCGGCAGCGGAACCTCGGTCGAGCGGCTGTGGACCAAGCCCGCCGTGACCGTCACCGGCTTCGACGCCCCCAAGGTCGACGGCGCCTCCAACACGCTCTCGCCCGTCGCCCGCGCCCGCGTCACCGTCCGGATCGCCCCCGGCGACACCGGCGAGAACGCCGTCGCCTGCCTCCAGGCCCACCTGGAGAAGAACGTCCCGTGGGGCGCCGAGCTCTCCACCAAGGTCGTCGACACGGGCGAGCCGATCGCGATCGACGCCACCGGTCCGGCGTACGACGCCGCCCGCTCCGCCTTCACCGAGGCCTGGGACGGCACCGCGCCGGTCGACATGGGCGTCGGCGGCTCGATCCCGTTCATCGCGGAGTTCCTCGAGAGCTTCCCCGCCGCGTCGGTGCTGGTCACCGGCGTCGAGGACCCCGACACCCGCGCCCACGGCCCCAACGAGGGCCTGCACCTGGCCGAGTTCGAGAAGGTCCTGCTCGCCGAGGCCCTGCTGCTCCGCAACCTCGGCGCCTGACCCCCCACCCCGTCGACTTGCCGGTTTAGCGCGTCGACTTGCCGGTTTCGCGCGTCGAGTTGCCGGTTTCGCGCGTCGAGTTGCCGGTTCGCCCGGCCGGCGCGGTGCCAACCGGCAACTCGCGCCGCCGAACCGGCAAGTCAACCGAAAGTGGAGTGATTCGCTAGACTCACTCGCATGACGGTGACGGAGTCGGGTACGACGGGCCCGGGGCAGGTCGACGAGCGCAACCGGGTGGCGGTGATCGGCGGCGGCGCGAGTGGGGTGCTGACCGCGATCAACCTGCTGGTCCGCTCCGACGACCCGGCGCTCGAGGTCGTCATCCACGAGGCGAGCGGCATCGTCGGGCGGGGCATCGCCTACGGCACCAACGACCAGCGCCACCTCCTCAACGTCCGCGCGCGGCACATGAGCGCGTTCCCGGACTCGCCGTCCGACCTGCTCGACTGGGCGCTGCGGACCGGGCGCAGCAGCGACCCGCAGGGCTTCCTGCCCCGCGCCGACTACGCGATCTACCTCCAGGACCGGCTGGCCGACGTGGCGGACGACCGGCTCCGGGTGCGCGCCGGGCGGGTGCTCGACGTCGTCGCGACCGCGAAGGGCTTCGACGTCGTGACGGAGCGCTCGCGCAGCCGGGCCACGGCCGTCGTCCTGGCCCACGGCAACCAGCCGCCCCGTCCGCTCCTCGCCGCCACCGGCGAGCCGTTGCCCGAGGCGCCGTGGCACGTCGCCAACCCGTGGGAGCTGGCCCGCCTGCGCGCGCTCCCGGCCGACGCCTCGGTGGTGGTCGTCGGCACCGGCCTGACCGCGGTCGACACCGTGATCACCCTCCTCGAGGACGGTCCCGGCCGCGAGGTCACCATGCTCAGCCGCCACGGCCTGCTGCCGAAGCCGCACGTCGGCCAGGCGCACACCGCGTGGGTCACCAAGGTCCCCGAGGGGCCCGGCCCGGTCACCGCCGACGAGATCGCGACCGCCCTCACCGAGGAGTGCGCGGCCGCCGCCGAGCGCGGGGTCGGCTGGCGTGCCGTCGTCGACGGCCTCCGGCCCGCCACCCAGGACCTGTGGCGCCGCCTGCCGCACGCCGAGCGGGTCCGCTTCCTCGAGGTCTACGCGCGCGACTGGGAGGTCCGCCGGCACCGGATGGCCCCCGACGTCGCGCTGCGCCTGCAGCGCTACCGCTACGAGGGCCGCCTCCACGTCCGGGCCGGCACCATCGCGACGGTCGAGGACCTCGGCGAGCGATGTCGCCTGACGAGCGCCACCGACGCCACGCCGTACGACGTCGACGCGGTCGTCAACTGCACCGGACCCCTGTCCGACGTCCGCCGGAGCGCGGACCCGCTGCTGCAGTCGCTCCTCGCGCGGGGGACCGTCCGTCCCGACCGCCTCGCGCTCGGCCTCGACACGACCCCCGACGGGCAGGTCGTCGACGTCGCCGGCGACCCGGTGCCGGACCTCCACCTGGTGGGCCCGCCGCGCAAGGGCACCCTGTGGGAGTCGACCGCGATCCCCGAGATCCGTGCCCAGGCCGCGCAGGTCGCCGCGGCCGTGGTGGAGCGCACGTCTCGCCCGGTCGCCGCGAACTGAACGATCCGCGATCCGGCCGGTACGCTGGAACCCGTGTGCGGAGTCTTCGGCGTATGGGCCCCGGGTGAGGACGTCGCCAAGCTGACCTACTTCGGCCTCTACTCGCTGCAGCACCGCGGGCAGGAGTCGGCCGGCATCTCGGTCAGCAACGGGCGCCAGATCCTCGTCTACAAGGACATGGGCCTCGTGTCCCAGGTCTTCGACGAGAACACCCTCGAGTCGTTCGCCGGCCACCTCGCCGTCGGCCACTGCCGCTACTCCACCACCGGTGCGAGCACCTGGCAGAACGCGCAGCCGACGTTCCGGCCGACCGAGCACGGCTCGATCGCCCTCGGCCACAACGGGAACCTGATCAACACCGCCGCGCTCGCCGAGATGGTGCAGCAGCTGCCGAGCGACGACGGCGAGCTCGACATCCACGCCCGCAACCTCGAGACCTCCACCAACGACACCAGCCTGGTCACCGCGCTCCTCGCGCACCACCCCGACCAGTCGCTGGAGGCGCGTGCCCTGGAGCTGCTGCCGCAGGTCAACGGCGCCTTCTCCTTCGTGTTCATGAACGAGAACACGCTGTACGCCGCCCGCGACCCCGAGGGCATCCGGCCGCTCGTCCTCGGCCGCCTCGACCGGGGCTGGGTCGTCGCCAGCGAGGACGCCGCGCTCGCGACCATCGGCGCCAGCGTGGTCCGCGAGGTCGAGCCGGGTGAGCTGCTCGTCATCGACGAGGACGGCCTGCGCTCCCACAAGTTCGCCGAGCCGCGCCGCAAGGGCTGCGTGTTCGAGTACGTCTACCTCGCCCGTCCCGACGCCACCATCGCCGGCCGCAGCGTGCACGAGGCGCGTGTGGAGATGGGACGCCAGCTGGCCCGTGAGTTCCCGGTCGACGCCGACCTCGTGATCCCGGTCCCCGAGTCCGGCACGCCCGCCGCGTCCGGCTACGCGCTCGAGAGCGGCATCCCGTTCGGCCAGGGCTTCGTCAAGAACGCCTACGTCGGGCGCACCTTCATCCAGCCCAGCCAGACCCTGCGCCAGCTCGGCATCCGGCTCAAGCTGAACGCCCTCGAGCACATGATCCGCGGCAAGCGGATCGTCGTCGTCGACGACTCGATCGTGCGCGGCAACACCCAGCGCGCCCAGGTCCGGATGCTCCGCGAGGCGGGCGCGACCGAGGTCCACGTGCGGATCTCGAGCCCGCCGGTCAAGTGGCCCTGCTTCTACGGCATCGACTTCGCGACGCGCGCCGAGTTGATCGCCAACGGCCTCGACGTCGACGAGATCGCCGCCAGCGTCGGCGCCGACAGCCTCGGCTACATCACCCTCGACGGCATGATCGAGGCGACCGGCCAGCCGCAGAGCAGCCTGTGCACCGCCTGCTTCACCGGCGACTACCCGATCGAGCTCCCCGACGAGAGCCTGCTCGGCAAGCACCTCCTCGAGGCCACGCTCAAGCCGAGCACCCACGGCGAGGCCCTCCCAGTTTTCAACAACCCCTGATCGAGGAGAACGACCGATCGTGGCTGACAA
>DATLIG010000027.1:0-6277 GCA_035539555.1 Nocardioides sp.
CCGCAAGGACGTCCGCGACGCCGTCGTCGCCGCCCGCAAGGCCTTCGGGTCCTGGTCGGGCCGCACGGCCTACAACCGCGGCCAGATCCTCTACCGGATCGCCGAGGTCATGGAGGACCGCCGCCCGCAGTTCGAGGAGGCCGTGCGCCAGTCCGAGGGTGCCACGGCAGCCGCCGCTCGCACCCAGGTGGACGCCGCCGTCGACCGCCTCGTCTGGTACGCCGGCTGGGCCGACAAGCTCGCCCAGGTCGTCGGCAACGCCAACCCCGTCGCGGGTCCGTTCTTCAACCACTCCGCCCCCGAGCCCACCGGCGTCGTGGGTGTGCTCGCGCCGCAGTCGTCGTCGCTGCTGGGCCTGGTCTCCGTGGTCGCCCCCGTGATCGTCACCGGCAACGTGGCGGTCGTCGTGTCGTCGTACTCGCGTCCGCTGCCGGCGGTCACCTTCTCCGAGGTCCTCGCCACCTCCGACGTCCCCGGTGGGGTGGTCAACATCCTCACCGGCGACGCCGTGACGCTCGGGCCCTGGCTCGCCGCGCACATGGACGTCAACGCGATCGACCTCGCCGGTGTCGCCGGCTCGGCCGAGCTGGCCACCTCCCTCGAGGTCGCGGCCGCCGACAACCTCAAGCGGGTACGACGCGCGCCCGACGCCGAGCCGGACTGGTCCGCCGACCCCGGGATCGACGCGATGACGGCCTTCGTCGAGACGAAGACCGTCTGGCACCCGATCGGCATCTGACAGCCCTCGTTCATCGAGGAGGTTGCCCAGGCAACCGTCACGGGACGCCGGTGGAGGTCAGTCAGCCGGCAGCACGGCCCGCAGCACCCGCAGCGTGTTGCCGCCCATGATCGCGGCGATCTCCACGTCGTCGTACCCGCGGTCGACGAGCTCCTGGGTGATCGCGGCGAGGTGGGTGGTGTCCCAGCCGACGGTGGTCGCTCCGTCGTAGTCGCTGCCGAGGGCCGCGGTCTCGATGCCGGCGACCTCGACGACGTGGTCGATCGCGTCGACCACGGCTGCGACGGTCAGGTCGCAGACGGCGGCGTCCCAGTAGCCGACACCGACGACGCCGCCGGTGGCGGCGACGCCGCGGACCTCCTCGTCGGTGAGGTTGCGGTTGACGTCGCAGGTGGCCTGGACGCCGCCGTGGGACAGGACGACCGGCTTCGTGGCCAGGTCGAGCATCTCGGCGACCGCCCGGTGGCTGGCGTGGGCGATGTCGACGACGATGCCGCGCTCCTCCATCTCGGCGAACACCTCGCGCCCGAGGTCGGTCAGGCCGCCCTTGTCCTCGCCGTGCATGGAGCCGGCGACCTCGTTGTCGAAGAAGTGCGTGAACCCGGCCATCCGCATGCCGGCGTCGTCGAGCTTGTCGAGGTTGTCGATGTCGCCCTCGAGGTTGTGCAGGCCCTCGACGGAGAACAGCGCGCCGGTGACCTCCTTGCCGTCGACGCGGTCGGCGATCAGCTGGTCGAGGTCGGCGCGGGTGCGGATCAGGCGCAGCTTGCCGTCGGACTCGTCCGCGGCACTGCGCAGCTTCTCCGCGTGATAGAGCGAGCGCTCCAGCAGCGATCGCCACGTGCGGAAGGGCTGCAGCTGGGCGATGGCCAGCAGGGTGATGTTGTCGCCGGCGTCGGTGGGGTTGCTGTCGTAGTTCTGCCCCTTCGGGGACTTCGACACCGACGAGAACACCTGCAGCGCGACGTTGCCGTCCTCGAGCCGGGGCAGGTCCAGGTGCCCGCGGTCGGCGCGGTCGAGCAGGTCGCGGTCCCACATCAGCGTGTCGGAGTGCATGTCGATGATCTGCAGCGAGTCGTGGAGCCGCTGGGTGTCCGCGGTGACCTCGGGGAGCTCGGCCGGCTCGATGCGGTTCCGCATCCGCTCGATCTTGCCGGGCGCATAGCTGAAGAAGGCGATCGCCAGCACCATGACGAGGGCCAGCAGGGACAGGCCGGTGATCTTCACCCGGCGGCGGTTGATCCAGCTCACCCGCGGACGCTACCAACCGGGCCGGCGACCAACCCGCTCAACCGCCGCGCCGGACCTCGCCGATCACGCCCGCGCACAGCTCCTCGACGGCGGCCACCAGCGCGTCGGTCCCGGCCACGTCGTCGGCCGTCGCGAGCGCGCGGTTGCCGCCGCAGACGAGAGCCTGGTCGCTCACCGTCGCCACGAGGACGGCGCGCACGGAGCCCGGGTGCGCCGGCTTCCCCGGGAGGGCGAACGGCGGCGCGGTGCAGGTGAACGCGGCGTCGTACCCGTGCGGGTCGAGGTCGCTGCACTGCGCCGTGTACGACGCCTCCCAGGTCACGCCCGCGGCCGTCGCGGCTGCCTGGCTGGCGCCGTCGAGCAGGCCGCGCAGCCGGTCCGGCGTGGTCACGCCGGTGGCGTCGAGGTCGGACTTCGCGCCGACCGAGATGCTGACGACGGTGCCGGACTCGCCGCCGCCCCACCAGCACGACGCGGACGCCCGCGCGGTGGCGGCGTCACCCGTCGGCGCGCCGTGCGCCCCCGACGAGTCGAACCGGGACTGGGTGTCGGTGCCGGCGACCGCTGTCACCGCGTCCTCGAGCTCGGCGCAGAACTGGTCGGTCCGGAAGTACGCCCGCGCGGGTGCCGGGTCGTCGCCGAGCACCGCGAACGCCGTGACCCCGCCGCCCACGACGACCGCGGCGGCAACGACACCGACCAGCACCCTTCGGCCCCGGCGGGCCCGCCGGGGCGGATCGGCCGGTGGCGCCGGCGGTGCGAGCGGGACGACCGGCGGGACCGAAGGCGCGGCCAGCGCACCCATCCCGGCCTCGGTCCACCAGGTCGTGCCGTAGGCGCGCTTCGCAGCGCGGCCCAGCGCGTTGAGCAGGGCGTGCGCGTCGGAGTGCCGGTCCCCCGGCGTCTTCGACAGCGCCTTGCTCAGCACCGTCCGCAGCGTCGCGTCGACCGCCTTGAGGTGCCGCTTCTGCTCGGACAGCGGCTGCCCGGTCAGCAGGTGCACGAGGAGCGCGGCGACGGCGTACACGTCGGCGGCACGGGTCATCGCGGCGCCGGGGTGCAGCACCGCCTCGGGCGCGACGTACGCGGGTGCCTGGCGGCCGACGCCGAAGTCGGTCAGGCGCGCCCGGCCGTCGCTGCCGAGCAGCACGGCCGACGGCGTGATCCGCCCGTGCACGACCCCGTGCGCGTGGGCGTGGGCGAGCCCCTGCAGGACGCCGTGCGCGACGCCGAGGACCTGCCCGACGATGAGCGCCTGGCCCCGGTCGATCACGTCGGCGAGGCTCGCGCCCTCCACCCGCTCCGACACCAGGTACGACGCCAGCGGGCCCTCGGCGATGCCACGGATCCCCACGAGGTGCGGGTCGGCGAGCAGCGCGAGCGCGTCGATCCGACCCGCGAGCGACGACGCCTCGTCGGCGGTCAGGCGGCGCAGCGCCACGGTCTCCCCGTCGCCCGACCGGTGGCCCTCGAACACCACCCCGTCCGGATCGGCGCCGAGCCGGGCGGTGACCTCGTAGCCGCTGACGGCCGGAGCGGTCTCCGGCTGCTGCGACTCCGTGTCGGTGCTCATGGCCCGATCCTGCCGTGGACCGGCGCCCGCCGGGGCGGAATCCGCGATGCCCGTGGCGCTGCGGCACAATGGAGTCCCATGACCGCCCGTGTGATCGTCCTCGCCGGTCCCTCGGGCTCGGGCAAGTCGCGGCTCGCGGAGCGGCTCGGGAGGGCCCACGGCTGGCCGACCCTTCGTCTCGACGACTTCTACCGCGACGGCGACGAGCCGGGGCTCCCCACCATCACGCGCGGCAAGAACGCCGGCCTCGTCGACTGGGACCACCCGGGCACGTGGCACCACGAGGACGCGATGGCCGCGCTCCGTTCGCTGTGCACGACAGGTACCGCCGACATCCCGGTCTACTCCATCGCCGAGAGCCGCCGCACCGGCTCGCAGCACCTCGACCTCGGCGGCACCACCCGGTTCTGCGCGGAGGGCATCTTCGCCGCGGAGATCGTCGAGGAGTGCCGGGCGCAGGGGCTGCTGGAGGCGGCCTACTGCATCACGCAGCACCCGATGCTCACCTTCTGGCGCCGGCTCGCCCGCGACCTGCGGGAGCACCGCAAGCCGCCACTGGTGCTGGTTCGCCGGGGGCTGGCCCTCGCCCGCGAGCAGCGGCAGGTCGTGCGACGCGCGATCGCCGTGGGCTGCCGGGTCGCGTCCGGTGACCGCGCGTTCGCCGAGCTCGGCGCGCCCTCGACGGAGGACGACCATGCGGTGGCCCACTGACTTCACGCCGCACGCGCTGAAGCAGCCCGACCGGGTCAGCTGCGGCGCGGCCTCGGTCGTCGCCGCGCGGGTGCTGCTGACGCCGTGGCGCCCGGAGGCGCCTGAGGCCGACATCCGCGAGGAGCACCGGCTGCTCACGTCGGCCCGCAGCCCCCGCGACCGCTTCCAGCTGCCCTGGCCGCGCCGCTTCGGTACGCCGCCCTGGGCCGTCGCCAACGCGCTGCGTGCCCTGACCGGCCAGCGCATCGCGACCGTCAACGCCCGGCCCCGGCCGGTGATCGGCTACGAGGTGCTGCGGGAGAACCTCGCCACCCGGCCGGTGGCCGTCTACGTCGGCAGCCGCTGGCTGCCGCGCCACGTCGCGCTCGCGGTCCGCGCGGTCGACGACGCGATCGAGGTCTTCGACCCCGCCGCCGGGGCCGTGCTCACGATCGGCAGGGCCCGATGGACCGGCCACCAGGTCGGCATCGGCGGCTGGAGCCACCTCTGGTTCGTGGTCTGAGGGATCAGCCCAGGCGCTCGGCGTACCAGGGCTTGATCGTCTCGGTGATCAGCCGGTAGCGCTCGTCGTACGGGATGAAGGCGGACTTCATCGCGTTGACCGTCAGCCACTCGATCTCGCGCCAGCCGTAGCCGAAGGTCACGTTGAGGAGCCCGAACTCCTTGCTCAGCGACGTCCCGCTCATCAGCCGGTTGTCGGTGTTGACGGTGACCCGGAAGCGCAGCGAGGCGAGCAGCTTGATCGGGTGCTCGGCGATCGACGGCGCCGCGCCGGTCTGCACGTTGGAGGACGGGCACATCTCCAGCGGGATGCGCTTGTCACGGACGTACGACGCCAGGCGGCCCAGCTTCGCCGTGCCGTCGTCGGCGACGGTGATGTCGTCGACGATCCGGACGCCGTGGCCGAGCCGGTCGGCGCCGCACCACTGCACGGCCTCCCAGATCGACGGCAGCCCGAAGCCCTCGCCGGCGTGGATCGTGAAGTGGGAGTTCTCGCGCTGGAGGTACTCGAAGGCGTCGATGAAGCGGGTCGGCGGGTAGCCCGCCTCGGGTCCGGCGATGTCGAAGCCCACCACCCCGCGGTCGCGCCACTGGATGGCGAGCCCGGCGATCTCCATCCCGCTGGCGGCCTGGCGCATCGCGGTGAGCAGGTGCCGCACCACGATCCGTCCGCCGGCGGCGGCCATGCCCTCCTCGAAGCCCCGCTGGACCGCGGCCACCACCTCGTCGAGCTCGAGGCCGGCGTCGACGTGCAGCTCGGGCGCGTAGCGGATCTCCGCGTAGACCACCCCGTCGGCGGCGAGGTCCTCGACGCACTCGCGGGCGACGCGGGTCAGCGCGGCCGCCGTCTGCATCACGCCGACGGTGTGCGCGAAGGTCTCGAGGTAGCGCTCGAGCGAGCCGGAGTCGGCCGCCTCGGCGAACCAGGTCGCCAGCTCGGCCGGGTCCGTCGTCGGCAGCTCGTGCCCCACGGCCGCCGCCAGGTCGACGATCGTCGCGGGCCGCAGGCCCCCGTCGAGGTGGTCGTGCAGCAGGACCTTGGGGGCGGCCTGGATGTCGGCGGCGGCGAGGACGGGGGGTTCCATGACCTATTCCTACCTCAGCCCCGTCAGCCGCGGCCGAACCAGCGCTTCTTCCAGCCCACCGGTTCAGCCGATCCGGTCGATCACCAGCGGGCGCGGCTCGAAGGCGGTGCCGGCCGGCGCGACGTCGTACGCACCCTCGAGGGCGGCGAGCGCCCGGTCGAACCGGTCGGGGGTGTCGGTCAGCAACGTGAACAGCGGTGTGCCGGCGCGGACCTCGTCGCCCGGCCGGGCGTGCCACACGACGCCGGCTCCGGCCTGGACCGGGTCCTCCTTGCGCTCGCGCCCGGCGCCCAGGCGCCAGGCCGCGACGCCGACGGACAACGCATCCAGACGGGTCAGGACGCCGTCGGAGGGGGCGGTCACCACGTGGCTCTCCTTCGCCACCGGCAACGGGGCGTCGGGGTCGCCACCCTGCGC
>DATLIG010000028.1:0-6212 GCA_035539555.1 Nocardioides sp.
CGACGGCGCCGACCGGTACGGCGGCGGCGGGAAGACCGGCGACGGCGACAGCCCGTCGGCAGCGGGATCGGCCGACTCGAGCGGCGGGAGCTCGGACTCGCCGGGCCCCGGCTCCGCGGGCGCCCCGGGACCGATCGACGGACCGATCGCGCCCGCCGACGTCAACGGCGACGGCTTCGACGACACGATCCTGCTCGACGACGTCGACGACGAGACCGTGGTGCTCCTGTCCGACCCGGACAGTGCGAGCGGGTTCGGCGACCAGCAGCGCTGGAGCAGCAGTGCCTACGGCGACGCGCTGGTCGTGCGGGGCGACTTCACCGGCGACGGGTGGGCCGACCTGGCGTTGGCCGAGCCGGGACTGGTCCGGGTGGCGGCCTCCAACGGGACGAGGTTCCGCAAGGCGACATCGTGGGCGACGCCCGATCTGCCCGCGAAGTTCAAGGTGACCGCGGGCGACTTCAACGCCGACGGCAAGGACGACCTGGCCTTCCTCACCGGCGCCGGGACCGGTGCGATCTCGATCGAGGTCGCCCTCGCGGACGGCAATGCGTTCCGGGCGCCCGAACCCTGGGCGGGCATCGACGGCTGGAACTACGACGACATGCGGATCGGTGCGGCCGACGTGAACGGCGACGGCCGAGCCGACCTCGTCGAGCTGGGCAAGCCGCCCGAGGGCGGCATCGACATCCGGGTGTTCGCATCCGTCGCCGGCAGCGGGACGTTCGACGGCACCTTCGACGCCAACGCCCTGTGGTTCCAGGATCCCGACTGGAGCTGGGAGACCACGCGGCTGAGCCTGGGCGACGTGGACGCCGACGGCGACGCCGACGTGATGGCGCTGCGCGACGTCGGCGGCCTCGAGGTCGACACGCTGCTCTCGGACGGCTCGGGCGCCTTCGACGCCGACGACTTCCCGATCGCCATCACGGACCTGGCGTTCGACCGCACCCGCTCGGTCGTCGCCGACACCGACGGCGACGGCACGACCGACCTGGTCCTCGTCGACCGCGACACCAGCGAGGCGCGCCGCTACGCGCGGACGTCCGGCGGGTTCTCCGCGACGGGCAGCACGAGCGTCGACGCGCACGTCGACGAGGACGGTTCGATCCTGGTCGGCGTCAGCCGGTGATCACCCGCTGACGGCTGCGAGCCACGTCTCGACCGCCTCGGCGCCCACCAGCCGGACCGCCTCGAGCCCGGGATGGGACAGCGGCAGCGCCTCGACCCAGGCCAGGTCGACCTCCGGCGAGGCGTCCGCCCTGATCCGGCGCACGGTACGACGAACCAGGCTCCGCAGCGTGCCCGGCTCCTCCGCCAGGACCACCACGACCAGGTCGGCGCGCTCGAGCAGGACCGCCCGGGCGTCGTACCTCTCGCCGGTGGTGACCCAGCCGTCGAACGCCGCGAGCGCGTCGAGGTCCTCGCGCCCGGACAGCTCGGCCAGCGGCACGAGGGGCAGGTCGAGCGCTGCCGCGAGCCGGGTGAGGAACGTCGTGAGCAGGGGAGCGGGGCCGCCCGTCACGACCACGCGCTGCGGGAGTCGCGGCGGCGTCGAGGCAGGGAGGTCCACCCGGCGGATTCTAGGGACTGTCCCGGCACCTAGAATCGCCGGCATGTCCCAACTGTCCCGCGACGAGGTGGCCCACCTGGCCGATCTCGCCCGGATCGACCTCGACGACGCCGAGCTGGACCACCTGGCGCCCCAGCTCAACGTGATCCTCGAGGCGGTCGCGTCCATCAGTGGTGTGGCCGGCGACGACGTGCCGCCGACCTCCCACCCGATCCCGCTCACCAACGTCTTCCGCGAGGACGTGGTGGTGCCGGGTCTGACCGCCGAACAGGCGCTCTCCGGGGCACCGGAGACCGAGGAGCAGCGCTTCCGGGTGCCGCGGATCCTGGGGGACGAGCAGTGAGCGACCTCATTCGGAAGACCGCTGCCGAGCTGGCCGACGCGCTGGCCGCGGGCGAGACCACCTCGGTCGAGCTGACCCAGGTCCACCTCGACCGGATCCAGGAGGTCGACGGAGTCGTCGACGGCGACGCCCGTGGTAGTGGTCGGGGCGTGCACGCCTTCCTCCACGTCGACGCCGAGGGCGCGCTCGCGCAGGCCGCCGAGTCCGACGCGCGCCGCGCGGCCGGCGAGACCCGCCACCTGCTCGACGGCGTCCCGATCGCCGTCAAGGACGTGCTGGCCACGCAGGGGCTGCCCACGACGTGCGGCTCGAGGATCCTCGAGGGCTGGGTGCCGCCGTACGACGCCACCGTGGTCCGCAAGGTCAAGGAAGCCGGCCTGCCGATCCTCGGCAAGACCAACATGGACGAGTTCGCCATGGGCTCCTCGACCGAGCACTCGGCGTACGGCCCGACCCGCAACCCGTGGGACCAGACCCGGATCCCGGGCGGCTCCGGCGGCGGCTCGGCCGCGGCCGTGGCGGCCTTCGAGGCGCCGCTGGCCCTCGGCACCGACACCGGCGGGTCGATCCGCCAGCCCGGCGCCGTCACCGGCACGGTCGGCGTGAAGCCCACCTACGGTGGCGTCTCGCGCTACGGCCTGGTCGCGCTCGCCAACAGCCTCGACCAGGTCGGACCGGTCACCCGGACCGTCCTCGACTCGGCGCTCCTGCACGAGCTGATCGGCGGCCACGACCCGCGCGACTCGACGTCGGTCGACGTTCCGGTCGGCGCCTTCGTCGAGGCCGCGAAGCAGGGTGCCACCGGCGACCTCGCCGGGCTCAAGGTCGGCGTGATCAAGGAGCTGGCCGGCGACGGCTGGCAGCCCGGCGTCATGCAGCGCTTCGCCGAGACGGTCGACCTGCTCAAGGAGCTGGGTGCCGAGGTCACCGAGGTCTCGTGCCCGACCTTCGTGCACGCGATGGCGACCTACTACCTGATCCTCCCGGCGGAGTGCTCCTCCAACCTCGCCAAGTTCGACGCCATGCGCTACGGCCTGCGCGTCGTACCCGAGGGCGACCCGTCGGCCGAGGCGGTCATGAAGGCCACCCGCGACGCCGGCTTCGGCGACGAGGTCAAGCGCCGGATCATGATCGGCACCTACGCCCTGTCGAGCGGCTACTACGACGCCTACTACGGCCAGGCGCAGAAGGTGCGCACGCTCATCTCGCGCGACTTCGCCGCCGCCTTCGAGGGGGTCGACGTGCTGGTCTCGCCGACGTCGCCGACCACGGCCTTCCCGCTGGGTGAGAAGCTCGACGACCCGCTCGCGATGTACCTGCAGGACCTGGCCACCATCCCGGCCAACCTCGCCGGCGTCCCCGGCATCTCGGTGCCTGCCGGCCTCGCCGAGGAGGACGGCCTGCCGGTCGGCTTCCAGGTGCTCGCCCCGGCGCTCGCCGACGACCGGCTCTACCGCGTCGGCGCCGCCGTCGAGGCCGCCCTGACCTCCCGTTGGGGCGGTCCGATCCTGGACAAGCTGCCGGAGGTGCAGTCATGACCGACGTCCTGATCGACTTCGACGAGGTCGTCGCGAAGTACGACCCCGCGCTCGGCCTCGAGATCCACGTCGAGCTCAACACCAACACCAAGATGTTCTGCGGTTGCCCCGCGGTCTTCGGCGGCGAGCCCAACACCCAGGTCTGCCCGACCTGCCTGGGCCTGCCCGGTGCGATGCCGGTCGTCAACGGCAAGGCCGTGGAGTCGGCCATCCGGATCGGCCTGGCGCTCAACTGTGAGATCGCCGAGTGGTGCCGGTTCGCCCGGAAGAACTACTTCTACCCGGACATGCCGAAGAACTTCCAGACCTCGCAGTACGACGAGCCGATCGCCTTCGAGGGCTACCTCGACGTCGAGGTGGAGGGTGAGACCTTCCGCATCGGCATCGAGCGGGCCCACATGGAGGAGGACACCGGCAAGTCCAGCCACGTCGGCGGCTCGGACGGCCGGATCCACGGTGCCGACTACTCGCTGGTCGACTACAACCGGGCCGGCATCCCCCTGATCGAGATCGTCACCAAGCCGATCCTCGGCACGGGGGAGAAGGCACCGCTGGTCGCCAAGGCCTACGTCTCCGCGATCCGCGACCTGATCGTCGCCCTCGGCGTCTCCGACGCCCGGATGGACCAGGGCTCGATCCGCGCCGACGTGAACCTGTCGCTGGCGCCGAAGGGCTCCGACGTGCTCGGCACCCGATCGGAGACCAAGAACGTCAACTCGCTGCGCTCGGTCGAGCGGGCGGTCCGCTTCGAGATGTCGCGCCACGCGGGCATCCTCGAGGCGGGTGGCTCGGTGCTGCAGGAGACGCGCCACTTCCACGAGAACGACGGCTCGACCTCCTCGGGCCGTGAGAAGTCGGACGCCGAGGACTACCGCTACTTCCCCGAGCCGGACCTGGTCCCGGTGGCGCCGAGCCGCGAGTGGGTCGAGCAGCTGCGCGCCACCCTGCCGGAGAACCCCGCCGCCAAGCGGACCCGGCTCCAGGCGGAGTACGGATTCTCGGACCTGGAGATGCGCGACGTCTGGGCATCCGGTGCACTGCCGTTGATCGAGGCGACCGTGGCCGAGGGAACCGCCCCCCAGTCGGCCCGCAAGTGGTGGGTCGCCGAGCTGCTGCGCCGTGCCAACGACGCCGGCGTCGAGCTCGCCGAGGTCGGCGTGACGCCGAAGCAGGTGGCCGAGGTGCAGGCGCTGGTCGACGCGAAGACCATCAACGACAAGCTCGCCCGCCAGGTGTTCGACGGCATGATCGCGGGGGAGGGCACGGCAGCCGAGGTCATCGAGAAGCGCGGCCTGGCCCTGGTCTCCGACGACGGGCCGCTGCTGGCGGCCATCGACGACGCGCTCGCCGCGCAGCCCGACATCGCCGAGAAGATCCGGGGTGGCAACCACGCCGCCGCCGGCGCGGTCATCGGCGCGGTGATGAAGGCGACCCGCGGGCAGGCCGACGCCGCCCGCGTGCGCGAGCTCATCCTCGAGAAGCTGGCGTAGCTCCCTCGACCTCGACGGCACGTACCTCGCCCGTGGCGGCGTCCACCCGGACCCGCCACGTGGTGGGGACGTCCGGCCGGTCGTCGCGGAACTCCTCCGGGTAGGTCGCGTTCACCTCCACCCAGCGGTCGGTGGCCGTGCCGCCCGCGCTCCAGGTGGTGTCGTACGACGACAGCTGGCCCTCGATCGGATCCTGGTCCGTCGCGGCGCTGGCCGCCGCCTCGACGGCGTCGACGACCCGCCACGCCTCGAGGGACGTCGGCCGGTGAGGTGCCGGGGCCAGCTCGACGCGGTGGAACCAGCCGATGCCGATCCGGTCGTCGGGTGACGGCGAGCAGCCGCTCGGGGTGTCGCGCAGGACCGGGCGGACCTGCGCGACGTGGCCGGCCCACCTCAGGTCGGACCGCCCGTCGCGCTCGGCGATCGCCTCCAGGGTGGCGACGTCGCGGCCGCTGGCGACCACGCACGCCTGCCCGGTGTCGGTCCAGCCCTGCGGGAGCCTGCCCAGCGCCGTGAGCGGCCACGGTGCGCCGGGATCGGCGGAGTCGTCGACGGGTGCGAGCAGGACGACGGCCGTCGCCGGGCGGTACGCCGCCGGCTGCGCGGCCGCGGCGAGCTGGTCCAGCGTCCCCAGGGCCGAGGCGAGGCGTTCCCAGTCCGGGTCGTCGACCTCGTCGTCGAGCCCGAAGCCGTAGACGCTGATCGCCGCGGGTCGATCGCCGAGCGTCGCGTAGACCGACGTGGACGGCAGGTCCGTCCAGTCGCTCTCGTCGTAGTCGTCGTCGCTCATCGACACCGCCGCGAACGCCTCCCGGACCCGGGCCAGGTCCGCGTCGGCGAGCGTGAAGGTGGCGACGCCCAGACCGTCGTCGGTGCCGAGGTAGACCGTTCCGTCGGTGCGGACCTCGACCTCGGGGAGCCCGCGGCCCGGCGAGCCCTGGCCGCCGGTGGCGGCGACGGAGACGAGGACGTCGGGGGCGTACCGGGCGATGGTGGCCGGCGTTGCCGTCGTAGGTGGGCGGGGGGAGGGGCTCCCGTCGTCGGAGCAGCCCATGAGGGCAGCGGTGAGCAGGATCCCGAGAGCCGCGGCGCAGTGTCGTCGCATACTGGTCCGACGCTCCGCCGCGACGGAAGGTTCCGGGTCGGGGTCCCGGTCAGCCGCACGATCGAGCCAGGCCGTGGACCGGCCCACCGGGTCTCGTGACGGTTGCCAGGGCACACCCCCGGTGGTCGAGGAGGTCGCGCAGCGACCGTCACGAGACCCCCGC
>DATLIG010000029.1:0-42584 GCA_035539555.1 Nocardioides sp.
GGCTCGCGGGACCGCCACCGCCCCCGGAGACCCCGGAGGAGCGCGGGGCGGCCCCACCGGAGCGCACCGTCACGTCGCCCGGCGCCGCCGCGGTGACGTAGCGCGTGGTGATCCGGGTGCGCCGGGGCCGCTGCCGGACGACCACCGGGCGCTCCCGATCCCTCGACCGGGTGAGCTCGGCCTCGTACGCCGCCTGCTCGGCCTGCCAGGCGGCGTACTCCTCGGCCTGCCGTTCCAGATCGGCCCGCTCCTCGTCCCGGTGCGCGCGCGCTGCCTCGCCGGTGACCGCACCTGTCCCGACCAGGACGGTGGCGGCGAGGGCGCCGGAGATGCCGGCGACCGCCCGCCGGGAACGGTCCCGGCTCCTCGTGTCGTAGCCCATGGCCTGATCGTCGGCAACGAAGTGGCAAGTCTGCGCCAGCGCGGCATCAAATCGCGGTCAGGAAATCCTTGACGTCGATTTGATGCTCCGATGCTGCGGCTCTGAGCGATGCGAGCCGATGGTGGGGACATGAGAGCCTCCATGATCCCGGGCCGGATCTCCGGCGCGCTGGTCCTCGCCACGTCGATCGCCCTCGGGACGGCGGGTGCCGTGGTGGCCTACCGCGTGGTCGCCGGCCCGGCCCCGGGCCCGGCCAGCGTGCCGCCCGCCCTGGCAGCACCCGCCGTCGCAGCCGAGCAGGACCCGCCGGAGCCGGTCGTCAAGCTGGCACCGTGCCGGCCGCCGGCCGTCCTCGAACGGGGTGCCTGCGTGACCGAGGTCGTGCGCGAGGTCGTCGTCCCCGCTCCTGCCCGCGCCGTTCCCGCGGCCGTCGGCGGGCCGTCGCGGCGGAGCCCCTCGGGTGCCGGGGAGCGTGGGGAGGAGCGTCGCTCCGCCTCTGCGGGCGGGTCGCAGGACCGTGACCGCTCCGGTGACGACCGAGGGGACGACCGGGGGGACGACCGAGGGGACGACCGCGAGGACCGGGACGAGCGCGACCACGAGGACCGCGACGACGAGGACCGAGAGGACCACGCGGACGAGGACCACGAGGACGAGGACCACGAGGAGCACGAGGACGACTGACGTGCCGGGCTCAGGGCGGGTCGGCGAGCACCGGCAGGCGCAGCTCGACGCGAGCGCCGCCCCCGGGCAGGTCGAGGGTGCGCAGGACGCCGTCGACGCTTCGGGCCATGCGGGCGGCGATGGTCAGGCCGAGCCCGCTGGTGCCGGCGCGCCGGGGCCGTTCGTGGCCGAAGCCGGGTCCCTGGTCGGTGACGGTGAGCACCGCCCACCCACGCCCATCGAGGGTCGGGGCGTCGAGGCCGACCGCGAAGGCGGTCCGGTCGGGCGTGTGCGCGAAGACGTTGTCGACCAGGATGTCGACGAGGTCGCGCAGGTCGGCGGCGTCGATGCCGACGACCAGCGGCTCCTCGGCGAGGTCGATGCTCAGCGGGCGCGCCTGGTCCTCGGCCAGCACCTGCCAGAACTGGACGCGCTCGCGCACGACGGCGACGGCGTCGCAGCGCGCGGCGAGGTCTTGGCGCACCGGACGCCGCGCCTCGTCGACGATGCTGTCGATCGTTCGCTGGAGCACGGCGATGTGCTCCTGGAGGCGATCGACGAGGACGGGGTCGGCCACCGCCTCGGCGTCGAGCCTCAGCGCCGTCACCGGCGTCCGCAGCCGGTGGGCCAGGTCGCCGACGGCAGCGCGCTCGGTGGCCAGGAGCTCGGTCGTGCGCTCGGCAAGGCCGTTGAGCGCCTGGGCCAGCTCGCGGGTCTCCTCGGTGCCCCTGACCCGGGCCCGGGCGTCGAGGTCGCCCTCGCGCAACCGGTGGGCCGTGCTGGCCACCTCGCGCAGGGGATCGCTGATCCGGCGCCCCAGGGACCGCGCGACCAGGGCCGCCACGGTCATCAGCGCGACCCCGAGCCCGATGATGCCGGCCCAGGCCGGCATCACCCCTTCCCGCAGCGCCTCCGCATCGACCACCGTGCGGACCACGGCCGTGCCGTCGCCGACGACCACGGGGAGGAGGACCCGACCCCGGTCGTGGTCCACGCCGCGGAACGCCTCGCCCTGCAACGCCCGGGCCACGTCGGGGTCGTCCACCATCGGCGGCCCCGGACCGACCTGGACGCCGTCGGCGGTGAGCACCGACGTGGTCGGCGACCGGCCGTCGTCGAGGACCTCGACGAGCCCGGCGAGCTGATCGGCCTGGGCCACCCCCGCCACCAGGATCGCCACGTTGCGCGCCTCCTGGTCGGCGGCCGCCATGGCCCGGTCCTCGGCCAGGGTCCGCACCAGCAGGCACAGCGGTACGACGAAGGACACCACCATCGTCGAGGTGGCGGCGAGGACCAGCCAGGTGATCCGGGAGCGCACTCAGGCCTCCGGGGCGACCAGGCGGATGCCCACGCCGCGGACACTGTGGAGGTAGCGCGGGTCGGCCGCCGACTCGCCGAGCTTGCGGCGCAGCCACGACAGGTGCACGTCGACGGTGCGCTCCGAGCCGCCGTACGCCTGCTGCCAGACCTCCGCGAGCGCCTCCTTCTTGGTGACGACCTCGCCCGCGCGAGAAGCGAGCAGGTGGAGCAGGTCGAACTCCTTGCGGCTCAGCTCCACCGGCCGGCCCGCCAGGGTGACGGTGCGGCTGCGCTCGTCGATCACGAGCTCCCCGACGCGCAGGGGCGCGGCCGGGCCGGCGCTCCCCGGACGCCCACGTCGCAGCACCGCCCTGATCCGGGCCGCCAGCTGTTCGGTGCCGAAGGGCTTCACGACGTAGTCGTCGGCTCCGTTGTCGAGCGCGCGCACCATCGTCGGGTCGTCGTCCTGGGCGGTGATCACGATGACCGGGACGTCACTGGCCGTGCGGATCATCGACAGCAGGGTGAGCCCGTCGATGTCCGGCAGGCCGAGGTCGAGCAGCACCACCTCCGGACGGTCGCGCAGGACCTGCTCCAGCGCGTTCAGGCCGTTCGGCGCGGTCGACACGGCGTGGTCCAGCTCGCGCAGGCCGCGATCGACGGCGCTGCGGATCGCCTCGTCGTCCTCGACCACCAGGATGCGCGCCACAGTCGGAGGCTAGCGCCGACGCTCCGGGCGCCCGTGCCGAACACCGGATCCCGGAGGGTCTCGATGGGGGAGGATGGCTTGCGTGCCTGCGCCTGAGACACCTGCGGCCCGGCTGCTCTGGGCGGTCGCCGCGTGGACGCTGGTCGTGCTCGCCGGATCCTGGTCGGTCTGGGCAGTGATCTCGACGGTCGGCGGGGATCCGGGGACGGACGTGGCCGTGCCCGTGCCGTCCGGCCCGACCCGCACGAGCGCCGCGGAGACGCCGGGGCCCGGCGCCGCGCGCGGCACCACGCCGTCCGGGGAGACCCGCTCGCCGTCGGAGCCGGCACGGCCGATGTCGCCGGCGGGCTCGGCCGGCACGCCGTCCGGTGACGCGTCGCCGGATGCCCGACCCGACGACGGCACGTCCGGCCGCGGTCCCGCGGTGCGGACCCTGACCTGGACCGGCGCCGCCGGCGTGGTGACCACGCGCTGCACCGGGAGCAGGATCGAACTGGCGGGCGCGTCGGCGTCCGCCGACGGATACGTCGTCGAGGTCGATGACCGTGGCCCGGGCCGCGTGCGGGTGGAGTTCGAGGGACGGGGGGACGAGACGGTGCCCGAGACGCGGGTCGAGGCGCGCTGCGTGGGCGGCGTGCCGTCGTACGACGTGCGGACCGAGGGCTGAGGCGCCGCCCGGGTCAGCTCCGGGTGAGCTCCGGGTCGGCCGCGTGGTTGCCCAGGCGCCAGCCGCCGATCGGCAGGTCGAGGGCGGCGGCGGGGCCCCACGTCCCCTGCTCGTAGGGCTGAGTCGCCGGGCGGCGGTCCAGCACCGGCTGGAAGATCTCCCAGAGCCGGTCGACCTCCTCGGAGCTGATGAAGAGGGTCCGGTCGCCGCGCATCACGTCGAGCAGCAGCCGCTCGTAGGCCTCGAGCGGGTCCGAGCCGGGTGCGTCGCCAACGAGGTCGAGCCGGAAGACGCCCTCGACCAGCGCCATGTCGGGGCCGGGTCGCTTGGCGCGCACGTCGATCGCGATCCGCGGCTGGTCGGCGAGCTCGATGACCAGCTCGTTGGGCTCGGGGTTGCCACCGCCCTCGGGCTTGAGCCAGCGGTGCCGCGGGTCGCGGAAGCGGACGGTGATCGTGCGCCGGCCGTCGGCCATCGCCTTGCCGGTGCGCAGGTAGAAGGGCACGTCGCGCCAGCGGTCGTTGTCGATCCACACCTCCGCGGCCACGAAGGTCTCCACGTCGGAGTCGGCGGCGACGTCGGGCTCGTCGCGGTAGCCGTCGTACTGGCCGAAGACGACGCGCTCGGGATCGATGGGCCGTACGGCGGAGAAGGTGGCCGCCTTCGCCGCGCGGATCGCCGACGCCCGGAACGCGTGCGGGTCCTCGAGCGCGACGAACCCGAGCAGCTGCGCGAGGTGGGTGGTCACCATGTCCTTGAGGCAGCCGGTGCCCTCGTAGAAGCTGCCACGGCCCTCGACCGTGAGCTTCTCGGGGACGTCGATCTGCACCGACTCGATCGAGTGCCGGTTCCACGCCGGCTCGAAGAGGCCGTTGGCGAAGCGGAGGGCGAGGATGTTCTGCACCGCCTCCTTGCCGAGGAAGTGGTCGATCCGGAACACCTGGTCCTCGGCGAACGCCGAGCACAGGACCGCGTGCAGCTCGCGGGCGGTCGCGAGGTCGGTGCCGAACGGCTTCTCGGCGACCAGCCGCGACCTGGCGACCAGGTCCTCGCGGTCCAGCATCCCGACCATGCCCTTGACGGCTCCCGGCGGGACGGAGAGGTAGAGCAGGCGGCGGACGTCGCCGAGCAGGCAGCGGCCCTCGTCCAGCAACCGGTCCTCGGCGTCGCGGACCGCCTGCGCGAGCGCGCTGCCGTCGTCGGCCGAGGAGGTGACGAAGGTGGTCCGCCCGAGGAGCCGGTCGGCCACCTCGGCGTCCACCTCGCCGACGAACTCGTCCAGCGCCGCGCGGACCTGGCCGCGGAACTCGTCGTCGGAGCCGGGGGAGTGGCGCCCGCTCCCGATCACGGCGAAGTGTTGGGGGAGCCGGCCGGCGGCGGCCAGCCGGTAGAGCCCGGGGAACAGCTTCCGGGCGGCGAGGTCTCCGGTCGCGCCGAAGAGGACGAGGACGTGCGGGGGCAGCTCGTTGCTCACCGTCCCAGCCTCCCGGTCCCGTCAAGGGGGTGAGCCGGATCACGCCCTACACTGGACCAGTGGAGGTCCCCGACAAGTTCGCCGCACTCGGTCTCACCTACGACGACGTCCTGCTGCTGCCGGGTCATTCCGACCTGGCGCCGGACGACATCGACACCACCTCGCGGCTGACCCGCGAGATCTCGCTGAAGTCCCCGCTGATCAGTGCGGCGATGGACACCGTGACCGAGTCGCGGATGGCGATCGCCATGGCCCGGCAGGGCGGCATCGGCATCCTGCACCGCAACCTGTCCGCCGAGGAGCAGGCCTACCAGGTCGACCTCGTGAAGCGGACCCAGACCGGGATCATCTCCAACCCGGTCACCATCGGCCCCGACGCCACGCTCGAGGACCTCGACCGGATCTGCGGCGAGTACCGCGTCTCCGGCCTCCCCGTCGTCGACGCCGACAACCGCCTCCTCGGCATCTGCACCAACCGCGACCTGCGCTTCACGCCCGTCGCGGAGTGGGCGACGACCAAGGTCGACGAGGTGATGACGCCGATGCCGCTGTTCACCGGCGCCGTCGGCATCAGCCGTGACGACGCGACCGCGCTGCTGCGCAAGCACAAGCGCGAGCGGCTCCCGCTGGTCGACGCCGAGGGTCGCCTCGGTGGCCTGATCACGGTCAAGGACTTCGTGAAGTCCGAGCAGTTCCCGCTCGCCTCGAAGGACGCCGACGGCCGCCTGCTGGTCGGCGCGGCGATCGGCTACTTCGGCGATGCCTGGGAGCGGGCCACCGGCCTGATCGAGGCCGGCGTCGACGTGCTCGTCGCCGACACCGCGCACGGCCACGTCACCCTCCTGCTCGACATGGTCCGCCGCCTCAAGTCCGACCCCGCGACCAAGCACGTCCAGGTCATCGGCGGCAACGTCGCCACCCGCGAGGGCGCCCAGGCGTTCGTCGACGCCGGCGCCGACGCGGTCAAGGTCGGGTTCGGCCCGGGATCCATCTGCACGACGCGCGTCGTCACCGGCTGCGGCGTACCCCAGGTGACGGCGGTCTACGAGGCCTCCCTGGCGGCCGGGCCGGCCGGTGTGCCGGTCATCGCCGACGGCGGCCTGCAGCAGTCGGGCGACATCGCCAAGGCCATCGTGGCCGGTGCCGAGTCCGTGATGATCGGCTCGATGCTCGCCGGCTGCGAGGAGTCGCCGGGCGAGGTCGTCTTCCACCAGGGCAAGCAGTACAAGGCCTACCGCGGCATGGGCTCGCTCGGCGCGATGTCCTCGCGCGGCAAGAAGTCCTACTCCAAGGACCGCTACTTCCAGGCCGAGGTCACCAGCGACGACAAGATCGTCCCCGAGGGCATCGAGGGCCGGGTCGCCTACAAGGGCCCGCTCGCCGGCGTCGCCCACCAGCTGCTCGGCGGCCTGTCGCAGTCGATGTTCTACGTCGGCGCGCAGTCGATCCCCGAGCTGCAGGAGAAGGGCCGGTTCATCCGGATCACCTCGGCCTCGCTCAAGGAGAGCCACCCGCACGACATCGAGATGACCGTCGAGGCGCCGAACTACCACCGCTGACGCGGCGGCTCGCACGCCGCCGTCGTAGGTCCACTCGCTCCTGAGGCGCGCCGGGACGGCATCGCCGTACCCTCGCCGACGCCACCTCGACCCGCCCCCGCGGGTCCGAGGACGGCGTACCCGTCGCTGTGCCGCGGCCGCCGGTGCCGGCGGCCGCACCATTTCAACCGCAACGGGGCATCCGTTCGGTCGTCGTTCACCTGACCGGCCCCGTCCCGACGCGCGCTGCCGTCACGGTTCCTCTGGTCGCGCGGTCCCGCGCGCCGTGTGACCGGCCTTCTCGGGTGGGCCACGACCGAGGACGATGTGTGACCAGCCTGCCCCTTTCGGACCCGGGCGCGCCTGAAGCCGAGCCCCGCCGGATCTCGCGCAGGCCGTCGGGCGGAGACGCCGTCTTCGTCAACGTCTTCCGCGTCATCGGGGCGTCCGTGCTCGTCATCACCGGCGGAGTCGGTGTCTTCCTCGCGGTGCAGACGGTGCCGACGTTGCGCCACTACGGGATCGACTTCCTCACCACGGCGCGGTGGGAGCCCGAGATCGACCTCCTCGGCATCGCGGGCGTCGTGGTCGGCACGATCTCGATCGCCGTGCTCGCGATGGTCTTCGCGTTCCCGCTGGCGCTGCTGACCGCGCTCTTCATCACGGAGTACGCACCGGCACGGGTCAAGCCGTTCCTGGTGTCCCTCGTCGACCTGATGGCGGCGGTGCCGTCGATCGTCTACGGCCTGTGGGGCTTCTTCCTGATGATGCCGCACGTCGCGGAGCTGTCGTACTGGCTGCAGCGGAACTTCGGCTGGGTGCCCTTCTTCGAGATCCGCGACACGGACCCGAACAGCCCGGTCTGGGACACCACCCGCTACATCGCGAGCTCCTTCTGCGCCTCGGTGCCGGTCGCGATGATGGTGCTGCCGATGGCGTGCGCCGTCATGCGGCAGGTCTTCTCGCAGACCCCGCCGGGTGAGCGGGAGGCGGCGCTGGCGCTCGGCGCGACGAGGTGGGGCGTCATCACCTCCGTCGTGCTGCCGTTCGGCCGCGGCGGCATCATCGGCGGGACGATGCTCGGTCTCGGCCGCGCCCTCGGCGAGACGATCGCGGTCGCGTTGATCATCTCGCCCGCCTTCGAGATCAAGTGGAACGTGCTCGAGGTGGGTGCCATCTCGGTGAGCTCGCTGATCGCGATCCAGTTCAGCGAGGCGAGCCCCTCGCAGCTGTCGGCCCTGCTGGCGGCCGGCTTCGTGCTCTTCGTCCTGACCCTCGTGGTCAACACCTGCGCCGCGATGATCGTCAACCGCAGCCGGTCCGGGGCGGACGCCGACGCATGAGCACGAGTACGACGACCAGCGCGACCGTCGCGCCTCGAACCCACCTGCCGGTCCGCGACGACGACGCACCGCCGCCGGTGCCGCGCCCCGCGATCGGCGCGCCCAACGCGGACGAGCTGTTCGTCCGCCTCGGCGCCTGGGTGGCCGCGGTCGCCATCGCCTGGCTCATCACCCAGCGCTTCCTGCCGCTCGCCGGCGTGCCGTGGTTCCTCATCGTCCTCTTCGTGAGCGGCGTCGCGATGACCGCGCTGCTCACGACGATGACGGGGACCTGGGTCGAGGTGAAGGACCGCGTCGCCGGCGCCGTCGTCACCAGCGGAGCGCTCGTCGTGGGAGCGGCGCTCGTCTCGACGGTGGCCTTCGTCTTCCTCCGCGGCTGGCGAGCCCTGCTGCACGCCAACTTCTTCCTCGACGACATGGCAGGAGTCGACCCCAAGGCGTCCTTCGACACCGGTGGCGTGGCCCACGCGATCAGCGGCTCCCTCATCCAGCTGGGGATCGCGCTGGTCATCACGCTGCCGCTCGGCATCGGCACGGCGGTGTTCATGACCGAGGTCGGCGGCCGGTTCTCCCGGGTGGTCCGCACCGTGGTCGAGGCGATGACGGCACTGCCCTCGATCGTGGCCGGCCTCTTCGTCTACGCGGTGCTCATCTTGACCCTCGGCTTCCCGCCGTCGGGCTTCGCGGCCGGCATGGCGATCGCGGTCATGATGCTCCCGATCATCGCCCGTGCCGCGGACGTCGTGCTCCGGGTCGTGCCGGGCACCCTGCGCGAGGCCAGCCTGGCGCCGAGCGCCAGCCGTTGGCGCACGGTGTGGCACGTGGTGCTGCCGACCGCCCGCCCCGGCCTGGCGACGGCGGTGATCCTGGGCGTCGCCCGCGGCATCGGTGAGACCAGCCCCGTCCTGCTCACGTCGGGGGCGGCCAACTTCCTGGTGACCAACCCCTTCGAGGGCGCCATGAACTCACTGCCGCTCTACATCTACAACGGCGCCCGCAGCGGCGAGCCCGCCCTGATCGACCGCGCGTTCGGTGCCGCCGCGGTGCTGATGGTCCTCGTGCTGGTCCTGTTCGTCATCGCCCGCCTCGTCGCCCGGCCCGCCGGCGGCAACCGGCGCGGCCTCGTCCGGCCCGTCGTTCGGCCGGTCGTCCGCGCGGTCGGCGCCGTCGTCCGCAAGATCCCCACGTCCCGGAGCAGCTCATGATGTCCCGCGCCCGCAGTACGACGCTCGCGATCCTCGCCGGCCTCGGACTCCTTTTCGTCCTCGCCGGCACGGCCGCGGCGAGCGCCCCCGAGGAGCCGCCCCGGGACGGGGTCGCGTCGCGTGCGGCGGCGTACGCGACGATCGAGGGGAAGGGCTCGACCTGGTCGAAGCTCATCGTCGACAAGTGGATCGGCGACGTCGACAGCAAGGGCATGAAGGTCGTCTACAGCGGCGTCGGCTCGAGCGCGGGTCGCAAGGCGTTCGCCGACGGCACCGTCGACTACGCGATCTCCGAGATCCCGTACCAGGGGATCGACGAGAAGAGCGGGCAGGCCGACAAGAGCGACCGTGACTACGCCTACCTGCCGATCGTGGCGGGCGGGACCTCGTTCACCTACCAGCTCAAGATCGGCACCCAGCAGGTGCGCAACCTCCGCCTCTCCGGGGAGACGATCACCAAGATCTTCACCAACCAGATCACGAGCTGGGACGACGCGCAGATCGCCCGGGACAACAACGGGCGGAAGTTCCCGAAGATCCCGATCACGCCCGTGGTGCGGTCGGACGGCTCGGGCACGACGGCCCAGTTCACCCGCTGGATGGATGCGGAGTACCCCTCGATCTGGCGCCCCTACTTCGGCAAGAGCGGCCTGACGTCGTACTTCCCGAAGAAGGGCCGGCAGATCGCGCAGGCCGGATCCGACCAGGTCATGAACACGATCAAGGGCTTCGCCGGCAACGGCACGATCGGGTACGTCGAGTACGCCTACCCGAAGAACGCCGGATATCCGGTCGTGAAGGTCAGCAACAAGGCGGGCTACTACGTCGAGCCGACGACCTACAACGTCGCGGTGGCGTTGACGAGGGCGAAGATCGACCCGGCCACGCTGACGCAGGTGCTGGACGCGGTCTACCGCAACCCCGACCCGCGGGCGTACCCGCTGTCGTCCTACTCCTACATGATCATCCCGACCAGTGCGGACGACCCGCGGATGACCACGGCGAAGCGCCAGACACTCGCCGACTTCCTCTACCACTCGCTGTGCGCGGGGCAGGGCGACGCCGGCGACTACGGGTACTCGCCGCTGACCCTCAACCTCGTCTCTGCCGGGTTCACGCAGGTCAAGAGGCTGAAGACCGCGGATCCCGCCGTCGTGCTGACCAACCGGGACGTGAAGAGCTGCAACAACCCGACCTTCGACGGCAAGAACCTCAACCACAACGTGCTGGCGGACAAGGCGCCACAGCCGGCCGCGTGCGACAAGGAGGGCCAGGGCCCGTGCACCACGGGCACGGGCACCGGTGCTCCGTCGACCGACGAGTCCGGGGGCGGCGCGACGGGTGGCACGGGCGGAACGGGCGGGACCGACGGGTCAGGGGACGCCCCGGCGAGCGGCGATGCCCCGCCGGTGATCGACCCGGAGACCGGCGAGGTGGTCGCCGCGGGCAGCCCCGACGGCTCGGCGGACGGTGGCGAGGTCTACGCCAACCCGCTGCTCGTCTCGGACCGGCCCGCGGACAGCCGCACCTTCGGCTGGCTGGCGGTCATCGAGCTGATCGGTCTCGTGGTGCTGCCCGGACTGTTCGTGTCGGTGCTGCGTCGTCGCCGCACGGCGGGAGCCGGCCGATGAGCGTCCGGCGGCGGCTCGCCCTGGCGCTCGCCGTCGGGGCGGTCGGGCTCGGTCTCCTGCCGGGTGCACCGTCCGCGAGCGGCTCGACGGCTGTGTCGCCCGCGTCTCCCTCGTCTCCCGCGGCGGCTCCGGCGGCCGAGGGCGGGTACTCCCGCACGCGCACCGTCACCCGTGAGGTCCTCGATGCCGAGGGAGGTGTCGACCCCACCCTGTCGACGTCCTACCGGATGACGGTGAAGGCCGACCGGACGACCGACCTCCGCGGCCGCGAGCGGGTCGCCATCAGCTGGAGCGGTGCCGCGCCCAGCGGCGGTCGGGCGAGCAACCCGTACGGCGAGAAGGGCCTCCTCCAGGAGTACCCGGTCATGGTGCTGCAGTGCCGCGGCACCGATGACGCCGACCTGCCCCTGGCGAAGCAGGTCCGGCCCGAGACCTGCTGGACGTCCTCGGTCGCCCAGCGCTCGCAGCGGCTGCGCTCGCGCAGCGAGTCGACCTGGCTGGTCGACCGCTACGCCGACGAGGCGGACCGCCAGCCGGTCTCCGGGATGGACCCGTTCCCGGCGGCGGACTGCCCGGGGCTCGACACGACGGTCGCCAACACGCACCTGACGGAGTTCGTCGCCCAGGCGGGCCGCACCTACCCGGCCTGCGCGGCGGACAGGATGCCCCCCGAGGCTGCGGTGGACGCGGCGTTCCCGCCGTCGGAGCTGGCGGCGTACACGGACCTCGACGGCAAGGGCGCCGTGCAGTTCGAGGTGCGCTCCTCCGTCGAGAACGAGTCGCTCGGCTGCTCGCACCAGGTGGCCTGCTCGATCGTCGTCGTCCCGATCCTGGGCATCAGCTGCGACCGGCCGTCCGCGCCGATGACCTCGACCGATCGGGCCTGCCGCAAGGCCGGCCGCTTCGCCGCCGGCTCCAGCAACTTCGCGGAGGAGGGCGTCGACCAGGCGGTCTCGCCGTCGCTGTGGTGGTCCGCGTCGAACTGGCGCAACCGGTTCAGCATCCCCGTGACCTTCGGCCTCCCGGCCGGTGTCTGCGACGTGCTCGACCCGCGGGCACCCACCAAGTTCTTCGGCTCCGAGCTGATGGCCCAGGCCGCGCTGCAGTGGGCGCCGGCCTACTGCCTGCGCGACGACCGCTTCAACTTCGCGCTCAGCCAGATGCCCGACAACGCCGGCTGGGAGAACATGGAGAACGGCGCCGGGCCGGCCGCGTTCGTGTCCTCCGAGCACCAGCAGGCGGGCGCCGACCCGGTCGGCTACGCCCCGACCGCCGTCAGCGGATTCAGCGTCGGCTACACGATCGACCGCCCCGACAACGGCGGCGAGTACGACCGGCTTCGGCTCAACCCCCGGCTGCTCGCGAAGCTGCTGACCCAGAGCTATCTCGGGTCCGACCTCGGCCGGGGCCACCCCGGCATCGGCGACAACCCGATGGCGATCATGGACGACCCCGAGTTCGTGAAGCTCAACCCGGGCCTGAGCCGCAACGTGCAGGAAGCCGGTGCGACCCTGCTGTCGCTGTCGGTCTCCTCGGACCTGATCCGGCAGGTGACGGCCTACATCGCCCAGGACGCCGACGCGATGGCCTTCGTGTCGGGGACGCCGGACCCGTGGGGGATGAAGGTCAACCCGGCCTACCAGTCGCTCGACCTGCCGCGCGACGAGTGGCCGCTGCTCGACAGCTACGTCCCCGAGACGCAGAACGAGTGCCTCAAGCAGAACCCGACGGTGTACTTCACCCAGCTGGCCTCCCCGGTCTCGACGCTGCGCACCATCGCCGACGCGCTGATCGACGCGTGGCCCTACGTGCAGACCCGCTGCGAGTACGACACCGCCACGTCGACGTACAAGCTGGGCCGCAAGGACCGGCAGAACTACGGCACGCGGTTCATGCTGGGACTGGTCAGCCTCGGCGACGCGGACCGGTTCGGGATGCGCTCGGCGGCGCTGCTGACCAGCAAGGGTCGTTACGTCGCGCCGACGGACCAGAGCCTGTCCGCGGCCGTGGGCCTGATGCGGCGCTCGGGGGCGCACCGTCCGTTCACGGTGACCCAGCAGGCCATCACCGCTGCCGGCGACGCCTACCCGGGCACGATGGTCGTCTACACGACGGCGAAGCTCGAGAATCTGGCCCGCACGCAGGCCCGCCAGGTCGCGTCCTTCATCCGGATCGCCACGTCGGAGGGACAGGTCCGCGGTCGCGGCAACGGTGACCTGCCCGGCGGCTACCTGCCGATCCGGAAGAGCGGCGTGACCGCGCCGTTGTGGCGGGCCGCGCAGCAGACCGCCAGCGCGATCGAGGCGCAGCGGGGCGCGGGGACGACGGTCCCGGAGGAGGTGCCGCCGCCGTCGGACGCCGGACCGGCAGCCTCCGGTGACACCGCGGCGCCGCCGGCGGAGACGCCGTCGAAGGCCGGTCCCGGCGCGACCCCGACCAGCGCGGACGACACGTTGCGGACCTCCGCCACCACCGAGACGAAGTCGTCCCTGGGCAACGTGCTGCTGCCGATGCTCTTCCTGGTCGGCGGCCTCGCGATCGCCAGCTCCGTGGTCTCGCAGCTCGTCGGCCGCCGTTCGGGGACGCCATGACCGCGCCGACCGTCCCGCAGGCGCCGCCAGCCGCGGGCGTGGCCGACCCGCCCTCGGGTGCGGCTCCGCCGCGTCGCCCGCAGCCCGCGCGCCGCGCCGAGCGTCCGCCCCGGCAGCCGCGCCGTCCCGTGCAGGGCACGCCTGCCCTGGTGTCGAGCATCTCGACGATGGTCGCGCTGATCTGCCTGTGGGCGGTGCTGCACCTGCTGGTGCTGGCCCAGGTGTCCCACGCCCGGGCGCAGGACCTCCTCTTCGACGAGTTCCGGGTCCAGCTCGCCGGGGCGACCGCCCCCGTCGACGGCACCGCAGAGCCGGGAGCGCCCGTGGCGCTGCTGCGGATCCCGAGGCTCGACCTGGAGGAGGTCGTCGTCGAGGGCACGGCACCCGGCGACCTGTTCGCGGGGCCCGGTCACAAGCGCGACAGCGTGCTGCCCGGACAGGTCGGCACCTCCGTGGTGTTCGGTCGGGCCGCCACCTACGGCGCCCCCTTCGCCGACCTGGCCGAGCTCGAGGCAGGCGACCGGATCGAGGTCACCACCGGTCAGGGCGAGCTCGACCTCACCGTCCTGGGCGTGCGCCGGGCGGGCGACCCCGTCCGGCCGCGGTCGGACGGCTTCGCCCGGGTCACGCTCGTGTCCGCCGAGGGATCCGGCCGACTCGCCGGCTTCCGTCCCGGCGAGGCGCTGTACGTCGACGCCGAGGCCCCGAAGGGGTTTCCCTCGCCGGGCGGCTACTCGCCCGCCGTACCCACGTCCGAGGAGGCGATGGCCCGCGGCGTCGAGTCGCTGCCCAGCGTCTGCCTCGGACTGGCCCTGCTCATCGCGCTGACGCTCGGGGTCATCGCGGCGCGCCTTCGGTGGTCGGTCGGCCTGGTGTGGGTGGTCGCCGCACCGGTCGCGATCGCCCTGGCGTGGTTCACGACGGACGCCGCGATGCGGCTGTTCCCGAACCTGATCTGACCGACCTGCACCACTGCATCACCTCCATCCAGGTAGCACCAACAACCCGAGGAAGAGAACAAGATGTCTGTACGCAGAACCGTCGCGGGAGCGCTCAGCGGCGCGCTCGTGACCAGCGCACTGCTCGCGGCGAGCGCCCCGTCGGCGCACGCCGTCGAACCGGACGACACGGACTTCACGCCGGTCGCTGCGGACCTGATCGGTGTGGGTTCGGACACGAGCCAGCACGCGGTGTGGTCGTTGGCGAGTGCGTGGAACGCGCAGGTGCCGGCGCCGTCGTTCAAGGTGGCGACGTTCGCGGCGACGGGTGGTGGCACGATCGCGCTGCCGTCGGGTTCGATCACGCGGCCGAACGGGTCGGGTGCGGGCAAGAACCTGCTGCACGGTGGGACGAACAACGCGGACGTGGACTTCGCGCGGTCGTCGAGCTCGTTGAGTGCGGGGGAGATCTCGGACGGTCTGCAGCAGATCCCGTTCGCGGTGGACGAGCTGGCGATGGCGGTGTCGAAGTCGGTGGCGTCGAACGCTCCGGTGTCGTTGACGCCGGCGCAGATCGTGGGGATCTACAACGGGACGTTCACCAACTGGAGCCAGATCGATGCGTCGAGGTCGGGGGTGATCGCTCCGAAGATCCCGCAGGGTGGTTCGGGGACGCGGTCGTTCTTCGTGGCGCAGCTGAAGGCGATGAACGGTGGTGTGGACGTCACGCTGGCGGGTTCGGTGGCCGAGGTGCAGGAGCACGACGACACCGCGATCAAGGGTGACCCGAACGCGATCGCGCCGTTCTCGGTGGGTCGTGCGGGTCTGCTGGGTGACACGCTGCGGATCGAGTCGGGCTGGAACGCGCAGCGGGCGCTGTACAACGTGGTCCGTGGGGCCGACGTGCCCAACGAGAAGGTGCAGGCCGTGTTCGGCCCGACCGGCTACTTCTGCTCGGAGCCTGCCCAGGCGCTGATCGAGGACGCCGGATTCGCGCAGCTCGCGTCCGACGCCGACGGTGGTGTCTGCGGCGAGCAGACCCAGGACCCCACCACCAACTTCACCGTCAACGGCGAGGACGTCGTCGCGGTCGACACGACCGTGAACACGGCGGCGACCAGCCCGGGCGCCCGGAAGGCCACCGTGAAGGCCACCATCGCGCCGAACACGGCGCCCGGCACGGTCACCTTCCGGGACGGCGCCACGGTCGTCGCCTCGGGCGTGGCCGTCGTCAACGGGGTCGCCACCAAGGCGTTCACCGGGGTGAAGCCCGGCTACCACAACTACGCCGCGCAGTTCGTCCCCGCCGACCCGGAGGCGTTCAACGGATCGACGGACGCCACCGCGGTGAAGCTGCTCGTCCGCACGACGGCCTCGATCGCCGAGTCGTTCCCGACGTACGTCGCCAAGGGCGCCCGCGCCCGCGGCACGATCACGGTGGCGCTCGCCGGGACCACGACGAAGGCGACCGGCACCGTGGTCGTCAAGTACGGCGCCAAGATCATCGGCAAGGGCACCCTCGTCGGCGGCAAGGTGACCCTGACGCTCGCCCGGCTCACGGTGGGCAAGAAGAAGCTCGTCATCACGTGGAGCGGCAACACGCTCGCCCCGAAGACGTCGAAGGTCTTCTACGTCACCCAGCGGTGACACGACAGCAGTGACCACGGAGCCCGGGCGGTCGTCGTACGACGGCCGCCCGGGCTCCCGCCTGACCTGAAGGACTCCCATGACCACGCCCATCGACGACACCCCGATCGACGACATCGACGACACCCCGATCGACGACATCGACGACACCGCCGCGATGGCGCCGGTGCCCCGCCTGGACCCCGCACTCTCCGTGGACCTCGCGCCGACGGCGGCGCTCGCCGAGCTCGAGGCCCGCGAGATCACCGCCTGGTTCGGCAACCACAAGGTGCTGGACCGGGTCTCGCTGACCATGCCGGCGGGCGGCATCACCGCCCTGATCGGCCCGTCCGGCTGCGGCAAGTCCACCTTCCTGCGGATCCTCAACCGGATGCACGAGCTGGTGCCCTCCGCGCGGCTCGCGGGCGAGGTGTTGCTCGACGGTGAGGACATCTACGACCCCGGCAAGCGGCTGATCGATGCGCGCCGCTCGATCGGGATGGTGTTCCAGAAGCCCAACCCGTTCCCGGCGATGTCGATCAGGGAGAACGTGCTGGCCGGACTCAAGCTGACCGGGACGAGGATGCGCGGGTCCGACAAGGAGCTCCTCGTCGAGTCGTGCCTGGTCAAGGGCGGCCTCTGGAACGAGGTCAAGGACCGTCTCGATGCCCCCGGGGGTGGCCTCTCGGGCGGTCAGCAGCAGCGGCTCTGCATCGCACGGTCGCTGGCGATCCGTCCGCGGGTGCTGCTGATGGACGAGCCCTGCTCGGCCCTCGACCCCACGTCGACCCGGGTGATCGAGGAGACGATGCTGGAGCTCGCGCGCGAGGTGACCATCGTGATCGTCACCCACAACATGCAGCAGGCGGCGCGGGTCTCCAGCCAGTGTGCGTTCTTCCTGGCCGCGCAGGGACAGCCTGGCGTCATCGTGGAGCACGGCGACACGACCGCGATGTTCCAGGGACCGCAGGACCCGCGGACCTACGACTACGTCAACGGCCGGTTCGGCTGAGTCCGCTGGGGGCGCGCTGAGGCACGTGCCCTCGGGGGTTGTCGATATCCTCCTCCGGTGAGCGACATCGAGATCGGCCGAGCGAAGCGGGCCCGCCGCGCGTACTCCTTCGACGACATCGCGATCGTGCCCTCGCGGCGCACGCGCGACCCGGAGGAGGTCAGCGTCGACTGGCAGATCGACGCCTACCGCTTCTCGCTGCCGATCCTCGCCGCCCCGATGGACTCGGTGATGTCACCGGCGACGGCCATCGCGTTCGGCCAGTACGGCGGCCTCGGGGTGCTCAACCTCGAGGGCCTCTGGACCCGGTACGACGACCCGGAGCCGCTGCTCGAGGAGGTCGCCGGGCTGCAGGGGGTCGAGGCGACCCGCCGCCTGCAGGAGATCTACGACGAGCCGGTCAAGGCCGAGCTGATCACCGAGCGCCTCAAGCAGATGCGTGAGGCCGGGGTGACCGTCGCCGGCTCGCTGTCGCCGCAGCGGACCAAGGAGTTCGCGAAGACGGTGACCGACGCCGGCGTCGACCTGTTCGTCATCCGCGGCACGACCGTCTCGGCCGAGCACGTGTCCAGCCAGGCCGAGCCGCTGAACCTCAAGGAGTTCATCTACGAGCTCGACGTCCCGGTGATCGTCGGTGGGTGCGCCACCCACCAGGCCGCCCTGCACCTGATGCGCACCGGCGCGGCCGGTGTCCTCGTCGGCTTCGGCGGCGGTGCGGCGCACACGACGCGCACGGTGCTCGGCATCGCCGTCCCCATGGCCAGCGCGGTGGCCGACGTCGCCGCCGCCCGCCGCGACTACCTCGACGAGTCGGGCGGCCGCTACGTCCACGTCATCGCCGACGGCTCGATCGGCACGTCCGGCGACCTCGCCAAGGCGATCGCCTGCGGCGCCGACGCCGTGATGGTCGGATCGCCCTTCGCGCGCGCCACCGACGCTCCGGGCCGTGGCTTCCACTGGGGCGCCGAGGCCCACCACGCCGACCTCCCGCGCGGCCAGCGGGTCCAGCTCGACCAGGTCGGCACCATCGAGGAGATCCTGTTCGGCCCCTCGCGCGTCGCCGACGGCACGATGAACCTCGTGGGTGCCCTCAAGCGCTCGATGGCCACCACCGGCTACACGGAGCTCAAGGAGTTCCAGCGCGTCGAGGTCGTCTCCAGCTGACCTGGGCCACGAACCTGGGGTCCTTCGCCCGCGCCGAGCTCGTCCTCGGCTGAACAGGCGACCCTTCGATCGCGCCGCCGAGCCGCTCTTCGACTGGCGGATCCGCTGGTCGAGCCGGTGCAGGTCCGTCCTGCCATTGACCCGGACGGCGCGGAGGCAGACGCTGTGAACAGCACTGTTCTGCGCTCATCGGACGCGCGCCCTTGTGCCTCGGGGACGGCTGTGTCCAGGAAGGGAAAACCGTGACTCAGAGGTCCTTGTCCCTGCGCGCGGCCCTCGTGGGGGCCGTCGCCACCACGGCGCTCGGGCTCGCATCCGTCGCCGCACAGCCCGCCACCTCGGCACCCGCCCCAGCACCCGGTGACAGCCCCGCCAGCACCTCTGCCTACACGGCTGGTCGCTACATCGTGACCTTCGCCGACGAGCCGGTCGCGAGCTACACCGGATACGCCAAGGGCTTCACGGCGACGCAGCCGACCCGCGGCCACAAGGTGAACGTGCGCTCCGCCGCCGCCAGGGCATGGAGCCGGCACCTCACGGCCCGTCACGACGCCGCGCTGACGAAGGTCGGGGCCACCAAGATCTACGACTACACGGTCACCAACAACGCGGTCGCGGCGCGGTTGAGCGCGAAGCAGGCGAACCAGCTGGCCAAGATGCCAGGAGTGCTGGCGCTGAGCCGGGACCAGCTGCGCCAGCCGGACACGTCGTACTCCCCGGAGTTCCTCGGCCTGACGGCGCAGGGCGGCCTGTGGTCGCGGTTCAACGGCGGCCAGCCGAAGGCCGGCGCCGGGCTCGTCGTCGGTGTCCTCGACACCGGCATCTGGCCGGAGTCCGCGTCGTTCGCCGGCGGCACCGGGATCCCGGTCCCTTCGACATGGCACGGCACGTGTGTCTCCGGTGAGCAGTTCGACAAGAACCTGCACTGCAACGACAAGCTGGTCGGCGCGCGCTACTACTACGCCGCGTTCGGCAAGAAGTTCATCGCCAAGGCGGACTACCTGTCCCCGCGCGACGGCGACGGCCACGGCTCGCACACCGCCTCCACGGCGGCAGGTCGCGCCAACGTGCCGGCCTCGATCGACGGAAGCAGCCTCGGCCCCGTGTCGGGCATGGCGCCCGGCGCGAAGGTGGCGGCGTACAAGGTCTGCTGGTCGGGCAAGGGCGTGCCGGACGGCTGCTTCAACTCCGACAGCGTCGCGGCCATCAACCAGGCGGTCGCCGACGGCGTCGACGTCATCAACTACTCGATCGGCGGCACCTCGGAGTCCGACGTGCTCGACCCGGTGGAGCAGGCGTTCCGGGCCGCGTCCAACGCCGGGGTCTTCGTGGCCAACTCGGCCGGCAACTCCGGCCCCGGCGCCAGCACCCTGGACCACCCGTCGCCGTGGCTGACGACGGTCGCGGCGGCGACGTTCCGCCGCGCGTTCAACGTCGTGGAGCTCGGCAACGGCGCCCGCTACGTCGGCGCCTCGACCACCGGCACGCTGCCGACCCCGACGCAGATCGTGACCTCGGCCAGCGTGAAGCTGGCGAGCGCGACCGTCGTCGACGCCAACCGCTGCATCGAGGGGACGCTCGACAAGGCGTTGGCCGCCGGCAAGATCGTGGTCTGCGACCGTGGCGTCAACGACCGGATCGCCAAGGGCTTCGAGGTCAAGCGGGCCGGTGGCGTCGGCCTCGTGCTGGCGAACGTCTCGCCGAACTCCATCAACGGTGACTACCACCCGATCCCGGCCGTGCACGTGGTGGACACGGACGGCGCCGCGATCAAGGCCTACATCGCGGCGACCGGCGTCGCCGCGACCGCCAAGATCGTGCCGTTGACGCCCGCCGAGCTCGAGGCGGCGCCGCAGGTTCCCGAGATCGCGGAGTTCTCCTCGCGCGGTCCCTCGACCACCACGGGCGGTGACATCCTGAAGCCGGACATCGCGGCTCCCGGTGTCGACGTCCTCGCGGCCGTCGCCCCGCCGTTCCACTTCGGTCGGAGCTTCGACTTCATCTCGGGTACGTCGATGGCCTCTCCGCACATCGCGGGCATCGGCGCGCTGATCAAGGCGCGGCACCCGAGCTGGCTCCCGTCGGAGATCAAGTCGGCGCTGATGACCAGCGCCCGGGACACCGTGTCCAGTGCGAACGACCCGTTCGCGCAGGGTGCCGGCTTCGTCGTCCCGAACGACGCCGACGACCCGGGTCTCGTCTACCCGGCCACGGCGACGGACTACCGGCGCTACCTGGTGGGCCTGGGCGTCTCGTTCGCGCCGCCGAACGACACGCTGACGCCGCTGTCCGGTCCGGACCTCAACCAGGCGTCCTTCGCCATCGGCTCGGTGCCGGGGGTCGCCTCGGTGACCCGCACCGTGCGGAACGTCGATGACTCGACGGCGACCTACACCGCCGACGCCCACGTGCCGGGCTTCGACGTGACGGTGACGCCGAGCCAGTTCACGCTCGCCCCGGGCGCGAGCCAGACGTTCACGGTCACCTTCAGCCGGACCGACGCCGCCTTCGACGTGTTCACCACCGGCGCCCTGACCTGGACCGGGGGTGGGCACGTCGTGCGCAGCCCGGTCGCACTGCGCCCGGTCGGGGTCGCGGCGCCGCAGGAGGTGCACGCCGATGCCAGCGTCGCGGGTTCCGAGGAGTTCGAGGTGACCCCCGGCCTCACCGGCAACCTCAGCACCACGGTGTCCGGCCTGACCGGCGTGACCCCGACGGCGGACTCCGTGGCGACGTCGGCCTTCGACGCGGAGAACCCGGCGGTGGACGCGGGCACGAAGGTCTACCACGTCACCGTCCCCGCCGGGACGAGAGCCGCCCGGTTCTCGCTCGACGCGAACGACGACACGGCCGACCTCGACCTGTACGCCTACCTCGACGGCGAGCTCGTGGCGCTGTCCGCCTCTGGTGCCGCGGATGAGCAGGTGACGATGCTCGATCCCGCGGAGGGCACCTACGACGTCTACGTCAACGGGTTCTCGACCCCGGGTGGCTCGACCGGCTACGGCCTGGCCAACTTCGTCGTGGACGCGGCCGCGGCCGGGAACGCCTCGGTCACGCCCAACCCGGCGGCGGTCACGCAGGGCTTCGACACCGCCCTGACCGCCACCTGGACCGGTCTCGACCCGGCCAAGAGGTACTTCGGCGTCATCAACTACGCAGGCACCACCAGCTTCACCTATCTGTCGGTGGGCTGAGGTCCCGTCAGCACGGGCACACGACGGGCCGGGGAGCCGATCCCCGGCCTGTCGGGCTCGCGGCTCGGGCTCGAGGATCGGGCTCGCGGATCAGGCTCGACGGTCGGGACGCAGGCCCCGCAGCACGTTCGCGGTGAGCCGGTCGACCCACGCGTCGTCGAGGCTGCCGGGGTTGAGCAGGAGTCCGGCGATCACCGTGCCCAGCACGAGCTGCACCAGGTCGTCGGCGCGCGCGTCGGGGTGCGCCTCGCCCGCGGCGATGGCCCGGCCGAGGCGCGCGTCCATGGCCACCAGCACCCCCGAGAATCGCCGGATCATGCTCGCGTGGAGGTCGGGATAGGTGCCGGCCTCGGCGAGCAGGCCGGGCAGCGCGGCTGCGGCTGCGGGGGTGCAGAGGGCGTCCCGGGTGCCACCGACGAGGCCGGCGACGACGACGTCGAGGTCGGCCTCGAAGTCGGTGCCGACGGCGAGCTCGTCGGGGAACACCGCCTCGTGGACGAGGTGGGGGAGCGCCGGCCAGCGGCGGTAGAGCGCGGCCTTGGTCGTCCCGGCCCGCGATGCGACGGCCGTGCCCGTGACGGCGGCGTACCCGCCCTCGGCGAGCAGGTCGCGCACGGCGGCGAGGGCGGCCTGCTCGATCCGCGGGTCCCGCGGCCGGCCGACTGGCCGACTGGCGGGCCGACCGGCGGGCCGACTGGCCGGCCGACTGGCGGGCCGACTGGCGGGCCGAGGAGTCTCGACATCGGTCCCCATGAACCTCTTCCCCTCTTTCGATACCAAGGGTACCGTAACCGCCACGTCCTGTAGAACGTGTTCTAGCATCGATGAGCACGGGGACGCCGACCCGAGGAGGGGCCATGACGGAGGCAGCGGTGCCGCCGGACTTCACCATGCAGCGCTCGAGCCGCGACCAGGGCGAGGTGCACGACCGCCTCGAGGCCTGGCTCGCCGAGGTGCTGCCGCCCGGCGCGGAGCCCGTCGTGACGCTCCATGCGGGCGTCGACACCAACGGCATGTCGAGCGAGACGGTCATCCTCGACGTCACGTGGACCGAGGACGGCGCGCGCCGCACGGGCGAGTACGTCGCCCGCGTCGCCCCGGCCCAGGCGGACGTCCCGGTCTTCCGGGAGTACCGCCTCCAGGACCAGTACGACGCCATGCGGCTGGCCGGCGAGCTGACCGACGTCCCCGTGCCGGCCGTGCGCTGGTTCGAGCGGACCGGGGCCGTGCTCGGTACGCCGTTCTTCCTCATGGACCGCGTCGACGGCATCGTCCCGCCCGACGTGATGCCCTACCCGTTCGGTGACAACTGGCTCTACGACGCCGATCCCGCCGACCAGGACCGGCTCGCGCGCAGCAGTGTCGGGGCGATCGCGAAGCTGCACGCGATCGCGGACCCCGCCGCCACCTTCGGCTTCCTCGACCCCGCGGTCACCGGCAACGACGGCGCGACCCCGCTGGCGCGCAACCTCGCGAAGACCCGTGCCTGGTACGAGTGGGCGGCGCTCGACCTGGCCCGCTCGCCGCTGGTCGACCGTGCGCTCGCGTGGCTCGAGGCGAACCTTCCCGCGACCCAGGACGCCGTGCTGTGCTGGGGAGATGCCCGGATCGGCAACATGATGTACCGCGACTTCGAGCCGGTTGCCGTCCTCGACTGGGAGATGGCCTCGATCGGCCCGCGCGAGCTCGACGCGTCGTGGATCGTCTTCGCCCACCAGGTCTTCCAGACGATCGCGCAGGTCTTCGAGCTGCCCGGGATGCCGGAGTTCCTCTCGGAGGAGTCGGTGAAGGCGACGTACCAGGAGCTCAGCGGCGTCGAGCTGGGCGACCTCACCTGGTACCACCTCTACAACGCGGTCATCTGGTGCGTCGTCTTCATGCGCACCGGCCTGCGGCAGGTCCGCTTCGGCGAGATCGAGCAGCCCGACGACATCGAGACCCTGTTCCACTGCAAGCCGCTCGTCGAGCGGCTCCTGGCCGAGGTCGGCGCCTGATGGGCGGACGGGACGCAGCGGCCGGTCAGGGCGGCCTGCACGGCGAGTACGTCGGCGTGGGTCCCCTCGACGAGTTCCCGATCCACCAGCTCCCACGCCCGATCGCCTGGGCCGGCAGCAGCGACCGCAACTTCTACGACCGCTGCTACCTCAACGCCCACGACCGCACGGGTGACCTGTTCCTCATCACCGGCCTCGGGTTCTACCCGAACCTCGGCACCAAGGACGCCTTCGTCCTGCTCCGCCGCGGCGACGAGCAGACCGGCCTCCACCTCGGCGACGCAGCCGACCCTCGCGGTGCGGACCGGATGGACCAGCAGGTCGGCAACTACCGGATCGAGGTCCTCGAGCCGTTGCGCAGGCTGCGGCTGGTGCTCGAGGAGACCGAGGGCATCGCGATGGACCTGACCTGGGAGGGCTCCTTCCCGGTCGTCCAGGAGCTGCCGCACCTGATGCGCCAGGGCAGCGGCACGACGCTCGACGCGCAGCGCTTCGCCCAGGTCGGCACCTGGGAGGGCGTGCTGAGCGTCGACGGCACGGACATCGCCGTCACCCCCGACCGTTGGGTCGGCACCCGCGACCGGTCGTGGGGCATCCGGCCGGTCGGAGAGGCCGCTCCCGCGGGCAAGCCGGCGGACCCGTCGTTCGAGGGGATGTGGTGGCTCTACCTGCCGCTGCGCTTCGAGGACTTCTGCATCGTGATGATCATCCAGGAGACGCCCGACGGCTATCGCACCGTCAACGACTGCACCCGGACGTGGCGCGACGGACGGGTCGAGCAGCTCGGCTGGCCGCGGGTGGAGATCCGCTACGGCGCGGGCAGCCGCGTGCCGACCGGCGCCACCGTCACGTGTACGACGCCCGACGGCAAGGAGGTCGTCCTCGAGGTCGCCTCGCACCTGCCGGTCCCGATCCACGTCGGCGGCGGCTACGGCGGCGACTCCGACTGGACGCACGGGATGTGGAAGGGCGCCGGCTTCAGCGAGCGGCTGACCTACGACATGCTCGACCCGGCCGTCGCCGGCCGCGTGATGTTCGGGGTGATCGACCACGTCGGCTCCGCGACCGTGCACGGACCCGGCGCCGGCATACCCGACGGCACCGAGGGGTGGGGCCTGTTCGAGCACGGATCCCTCGGTCGCCACGACCCCAGCGGCTTCGCCGACTGGTTCGACCTCGCCAAGTAGAGGTCTCGATGCGCCGGGCTCGTTCCTCGCCCGGCCACTCGACCAACGAAGGACGAAAGGCAACTGAGATGACGCTGGACCGTGACGCCCTCTTCATCGGCGGCACCTGGGCGAAGCCCGCCACCGACGCCCTGCTGGAGGTGGTCTCGCCGCACTCCGAGGAGGTCGTCGCGCGGGTCCCCGAGGGTTCCGCCGCCGACATCGACGCCGCGGTCGCGGCGGCCCGCAGGGCGTTCGACGAGGGCCCGTGGCCACGGATGAGCCCGGCCGACCGGATCGAGGTCGTGCAGAACCTGTCCGGCCTCTACGCCGCCAAGCTGGAGGAGATGGCGACGATCATCTCCACCGAGATGGGCTCGCCGATCTCGTTCAGCTCGCTCGCGCAGGCGCCGGCCCCGTGGATGCAGATCGAGGCGTTCCTGGCGATCGCCCGCGAGTTCCCGTGGGAGTCGACCCGGCCGGGCGCGCTCGGCGCGGACGTCGTCGTACGCCACGAGCCGGTGGGCGTCGTGGCGGCCATCCCGCCGTGGAACGTCCCGCAGTTCACCATCCTGTCGAAGCTGGTGCCGGCGCTGCTCGCCGGCTGCACGGTCGTCGTGAAGCCCGCTCCGGAGACGCCGCTCGACGGCTACCTGCTGGCCGAGCTGCTGGTCGAGGCCGGCGTTCCGGAGGGTGTCGTCAGCATCGTCGCCGGTGGCCGCGAGGTGGGTGAGCACCTGGTGCGCCACCCCGGTGTCGACAAGGTCGCCTTCACCGGCTCCACCGCTGCGGGCCGCAGGATCGGCGCCATCTGCGGAGAGCAGCTCAAGCGGGTCTCGCTCGAGCTCGGTGGCAAGTCGGCCGCCATCATCCTCGACGACGCCGACGAGGCGACCGCGATCGAGGGCCTGAAGTTCCTCGGCGTGATGAACTCCGGCCAGGCGTGCGTCGCCCAGACCCGGGTGCTCGTCTCGCGGGACCGGCACGACGCGTTCGCGGCCGCCCTCGCTGCGGCGATCGGCGGGATGAAGGTGGGCGACCCGCTCGACCCGGCCACCGAGATCGGCCCGATGGTCGCGCAGCGCCAGCAGGAGCGGGTGGAGAAGTACATCGCGCTCGGGCAGGAGGAGGGCGCCCACCTGCTGACCGGCGGCAACGGTCGCCCCGAGGGCCTCGACACGGGCTGGTACGTCCGCCCGACGGTCTTCGCGGGTGTCGACAACCGGATGCGGATCGCGCAGGAGGAGATCTTCGGTCCCGTCCTGTCGGTGATCCCGTACGTCGACGTGGCCGACGCCGTGCGGATCGCGAACGACTCGGAGTACGGCCTCGCCGGCACGGTGTGGACCGCCGACCAGGAGGCCGGCCTCGAGGTCGCGCGGGGCGTGCGGACCGGCACCTACGGCATCAACACCTACACGATGGACTTCGCGGCGCCGTTCGGCGGCTTCAAGGCCTCCGGGCTGGGACGGGAGTTCGGGCCCGAGGGGCTCGCGCAGTACACCGAGGCGAAGTCGGTCTACCTGTCGGCGCCGCCGATGTAGCCGTCCGGGCCCTCGCCGCGCGGGTCGCCCGGGGCCGCGGCGCGGAAGGCCTCCACCGCGGTCGGCAGGGTCGGGTACACGTGCGACGGGCCGATGCGCTCGATCAGGCCGGCCCGGTCGAGGAGCAGGCGGACGGCGTGCTCGACGCGCGCGAGCGCGAGGACGACGCCGCGGTCGGCGAGCTGGCGGCGCAACGACTCCAGGGCGTCGGCGGCGGTGCCGTCGACGTCGGAGATCGCCTCGGCGTTGAGCACGAACCACCGCACCGGGACGCCGCCCGCGTCGCCGGCGGCAGCGGCCAGCGCCCGGGCGACGAAGTCCTCGGCGTTGGCGAAGAAGAGCGGCGAGTCGTAGCGGTAGACGACCAGGCCCGGCACGACGCGAGCGTCCGGGTGGTCGTCGACGTCGTGCATGCCGGCGATCCCGTCGACATAGCCCAGCACCGCGTCGTGGGGACGGGCGACGCGGCGCAGGAGGTCGAGGATCGACAGCGCGACGGCCACCAGGACCGCCTGCAGCACGCCGACGGCGACCACGGCGGCGGCAGTGACGAGCGCGATGACGAGCTCGGACTTCCGGAACTGGGACAGACGCCGGAAGTCCCGGAGCCGGATCAGCCGGATCGCGGCGTACACCACCACGGCGCCCAGGGCCGGCGAGGGGAAGTCCTCCAGCACCGGTCGGAGCGCCACGACCGCGAGTGCGGTGCAGACCAGGGTGAGGACCCCGGTTGCCCGGCTGCGCGCCCCCATGCTGTCGACGATGGCGGTGCGGCTGCCGCTGCTGCTCACCGGGAAGCCCCGCATGAGCGCCGCGCCGAGGTTGGCCAGGCCCAGCCCGAGGAGCTCGCGGCGGGCGTCGATCCGATGGTCGCCCCGCGCGGCGAACGCGCGGGCGGTCAGCATGTTGTCGGAGTAGCCGACGAAGGCGATGCCGAGCGCCGGCAGGACGGCGGCCGCCAACAGGTCGGGATCCAGGGGCGGCAGCGCGGGCAGCGGCAGCCCGCCGGGGATGTCGCCCACGACCCTGACGCCGTGATCGGGCAGGCCCAGCAGCACCGACGCCGCCGTGGCGCCGACCAGTCCGGCCAGCGCGACCGGGGCGCGGGGGAACACGGCGGATCCGACGAGCATCGCGACCAGGGTCACCAGGCCGAGGGCGAGGGTGGCGGGGTCGGCGCGGTCCAGGTGGTGCGCGATGTGGCTCACGCGGTCCCAGGTCTCCTGACCCGCTCCGGGGATCCCGGTCAGCCGGCCGAGCTGGGACACGATCATCGTGACGCCGACGCCGGCGAGGTAGCCGACGAGGACCGGGCGCGACAGCAGGTCGGCCAGCACGCTGAGCCGGGCGGCCCACGCCATCACGCACACGGCGGCGACCACCAGGGCGAGGGCCGTCGCGAAGGCCGCAGGGTCGTGCCGGCCGGCCGGGACGGACGCGACCGCCGTGGCCGTGAGCAGCGCGGTGGTCGACTCGGGGCCGACCGAGAGCACCGGTGAGGAGCCCACGGCGGCGTACAGGGCGAGGGCGCCGATGGCCGCCCACAGCCCGGCCTCGGCCGGCAGGCCGGCCAGCTCGGCGTACGCCATCACCTGTGGGACGAGGTAGGCGGTGACCGTCACCGCCGCCAGCAGCTCGGCTCGGCCCGGACGGCGCGCCTGGGCGCGCGACGCCGGCCGTTGCTCCATCCGCTCAGGCTAGGCCCGATCCGGGGGTGAGGACCGTGTCCGCGGGCCCGGGACGGCGGGACCTTCTGCTCGGCCTGCTCGGCCCTCGTGGCGGCGTCGGGCCGGCAAGGTGGCTGCGAGGTGGCTGCAAGGTGGCTGCAAGGCTCCCGCGCGAGCCTCGGGAGTGCCACAATCGACAGCCGACCCAGGAGTCCGCGATGTCCGAGCAGCGTGCCGAGCAGCGTTCCGAGCAGCCGTCCCAGCAGCCCGTCGTCGACCGCTTCCTCGAGGCCGTTCGCCTCGCCGGGATCGAGGGGTGCGCGGACGTGTGGTCGCCGGACTGCACCCTCGACGCGACCGTCCCGAACTGGCGCTTCCACCGGACCGGCCCGGACCGGATCCGGGAGACCTACCGCGCCTGGTTCGCCGACCCGGGCGCCTTCGAGGAGCTGCGTCGCTCGCCGGTCGACGGCGGCGAGGTCGTGGCGTACCTGCTGACCTGGACCGAGGACGGCGTCCCGCACGCCGCCCACCACGTGCACTGGCTCGACGTCGTCGACGACCGGATCGTCGCCGACGTGGTGGTGTGCGGCGGTCGCTGGCCGGCCGGGCTGCTCGCCGAGATGGAGGCGGCCGATGCCTGAGGCGACCGAGGTCCTCGGCTCCGTCGACCAGCTGCTCGTCGGAGTGACCGAGCGTGAGGAGCTGGATGCCCCGGGCAAGTCGGGCGCGGTGCTGGAGCGGGTCCGGATCGCCGGCGAGCCGTACGTCGTGAAGTACCTCGACCACGACAACGACTGGTCGCTCCGCGCGGCCGGCGTCCCCGGCAGCGCGACCGTCGAGCTCTGGCGCCGGGGCATCCTGCACGACCTGCCCGACGAGATCGCCCAGCCGATCGTCGCCGTCGCCCACGACCACGCCCGCCCGGCACTGTCCGCGCTGCTCATGCACGACGTCGGCGACTGGCTGGTCCCGGCGGTCGACGACCCGATCGGTGCCGAGCAGAACGAGCGCTTCCTCGACCACCTGGCCGCCCTGCACGTGGCCTTCTGGGAGACCGACCGGGACATCGACGTGGTCAGCCCGGAGGACCGCTACCTCGAGCTCTCGCCCCGCATGGCCGCCGCCGAGGCCGCCCTCGGCCAGGACCACCTCGTGCCGCGGCTGGTGGCGCAGGGGTGGCCGCTGCTGGAGTCGGTCGCGCCCGCGGCGGCGGCGGTCGTCGTACCGCTGGTGGGGGAGCCGGGGCCGCTCCTCGCCGCGCTGGCGAGCACGCCGCAGACGCTCGTGCACGGCAACTGGAAGCTCGACAACCTCGGCACCGATCCCGCCGGGCGGACGATCCTGCTCGACTGGGAGACGCCCGGTCGGGGCGCGGGCACGGCCGACCTCGCGTGGTACCTCGCCATCAACTGCCGCCGGCTGCCGGTCGGCAAGGAGCAGGCGATCGACCTCTACCGGGCCTGCCTCGAGCGCCGCGGCATCGACACGGAGGAGTGGTGGGACCGCCAGCTCGACCTCGCCCTGCTCGGCGCGCTGGTGCAGTTCGGCTGGGAGAAGGCCCTCGGCGGGTACGACGACGAGCTGGCCTGGTGGGAGGAGCGCGCCGTCCACGGGGCGGCGCGGCTGGCGGTCGCGAGCGGATGAGCGCCGCGATCGGCGACGCCTACGACCGGTCGGCCGACGCGTGGCGGAGCGGGCCGGCAGGCCTCTACGCCGTGCTGGCCGGCGCGTTGTTGGACCGCGCCCCGATCGACGTCGCCGGGGGCAGCGTGCTCGATGCCGGCGCAGGCTCCGGTGTGGCCGGCGATGCCGCGCGGGCCCGGGGTGCGGTGCGGGTCGTCGGCGTCGACCTCGCGCCCGCGATGCTGAGCGGAACCCGGGGTGGCGTCGCGGCGGACCTGGTGAGCCTTCCGTTCCGCGACCGCACCTTCGACCTGGCGGTCGCCGCGTTCAGCATCGGCCACGTGACGGATCCTGCGTCCGCACTCACCGAGCTGCGCCGGGTGGCTCCCGCACTGCTCGTGTCCGCCTTCGCCGCGGCATGGACGCACCCGGCCAAGGACGTCGTCGAGCGGGTGCTGGTCGAGCACGGCTACCGGCCGCCGGCCTGGTACCGGGGCTTCAAGGACGGCACCGAGCGGCAGGTCGGCGACCCGGACCGTCTGGTCGCGCTGGCGACGGGCGCCGGCTACCGCGACGTCGAGGTCGCCCGGCGAGACGTCGCGACCGGGCTGTCCGCGCCCGCGGACCTCGTCGCCTGGCGGCTCGGGATGGCGCACCACGCGCCCTTCGTGGCCGGCCTCGCGCCGGGCGAGCGGGTGGAGGTCGCGACGGAGGCGGAGGCCCTGCTGGCGGGCGCGCCGGAGGTGGTGGTGCCGATGCTGGTCCTCACCGGGACCTGACGGCCACCTCGGAGCGCCAGCCGTCGAGCGATCGGTCCGCCGCGGCCCGCAACCCCGCGCCGTGCCGGCCGGCCCGTCCGGCGAGGCCGGCGGCCAGCTCCTCCGCCCGCGCCAGCCACCGGGCGTCGCCGAGGGCGGCACCGGTGCTGCCGGCCCACCACCACGCCTCGATCCCGACGGCGGCCTCGACCGCCGACAGGTCGCGCCACGCCGCCGCAGGGTCGACCGGCTCGCCCAGCGCGTGCGTGGCGCGGTCGACGAGCAGGCGGGCGCAGGCGTCGTACCGGGGGACGCCGGAGGCTCCGGCCGCGTCCACCAACGCCCGGGCGAGCTCCAGCGCGGGCTCCGGCTCCTCGCGCTGCAGGTGCAGCTGCGCCTGCAGCAGCCGCAGCTTCATCGCCAGCCGCCACCCGAACACGAGGTCGCCGACGAGCGCCGCCCGCGCCCGGTCGAGCAGCGCCTCCGCCGCGTCGGTGTCGCCGGCGCGCAGCCGCTCCTCGGCGAGGTCCTCGAGCGCGGCCACCAGCACCTCGGGGATCACCACCCCGTCGACCGCGCCCTCCGCCGCCTGCTGGTGCGCGTCGACGCCCGCCGACGTCGCGCCGAGGTTGCGCAGCACCCAGCCGGAGAAGTTCACGCCGCGCCCGGCGAAGCGGGGCACGTCGCGCCGCTCGACCTCGGCCGTGTAGTCGGCGAAGCACGCGAGCGCCTCGTCGGCGCGGCCGGCGACCGCCAGCGTGTGCCCGGTGAAGAGCAGGGCGTGCAGCGATGCGGGGGTGTGCGCGGCGCCGACGCCCGGCCGGGTGGCGGGCCGGAGCAGGGCCAGGGCCCGGTCGACCTCGCTGCGGTGGGCGTGCAGCACGCCGCGCCAGGCGGCCGCCTCCAGACGGTCCTCGCCGCTCGCGTCGAGCAGGGCGGCGTCCAGGCGCTCGCCGGCGAGGTCGAGCTCGCCGCGTGCGTGCAGGATCCGTCCCGACGCGACGAGGCAGCGGGTGCGCGAGGCGGGGTCGTCCGCGGACAGCGCCCCGTCGTCGGCGTACGACGCCGCCTCGTCGAAGCGCCGGTCGAAGTACGCCGCCCACGCGGCCGCCTCCCAGCGCAGCGGGCCGGCGCCGGTGGCGGCCAGGGCGTCCGCCTCGGCGTCGCGGTAGCGGCGGCGCCGGATCCGGACCCGGGCGCGGGCCAGCAGGACGGTGTCGTCGGGCGCCAGCGCGAGCGACTGGTCGAGCAGGTCCTCCGCCGTCGCATGGTCGAACCGCTCGGCGGCCCGGGCGGCCGCGGTCCGCAGCCACTGGGCGGCGAGGGCCCGGTCGCCGCCCAGCCGGGCGTGCTCGGCCACCGTCGCCGGGTCCGCGTCGGCGCGCCTGGCCAGGGCGCGGCCGGCCTCGCGGTGCAGCAGGGCGGCGCGGCCGGCGGTGGTTCCGGAGACGAGAGCCGTGCGGACCAGGTCGTGGCGGAAGCGCAGGTGACCCGAGGCCTCCACGAGCAGACCGCTGCGCACCGCGCGCTCGGCGTCGGTGAGCACGTCGAGCGTGCCACGGGCGAGGACGCCGGCGAGCAGGTCGATGTCGAGGTCGCCACCCAGGACGGCCGCCGTGCGCACCAGGTCGCCTGCGGACCCGAGGTCGTCGCAGCGACGGGTGACGGCGGCGACGAGGCTCTCGGGCAGCTCGCCGGACGGCACCGTCGCGAGCTCGGCCAGGAAGAGCGGATGGCCGCCCGACCGGGCGTGCAGCTCGTCGGCCCGGCGCTCGCCGACCAGCGCCGCGACGTGCGCCCGGTCCAGCGGGCCGAGCCCGACGTGGTCGGTCGCCGGCAGCACGGGGCCCTCGTCGGGCCGGGCACCCAGCACGACGACCACCGGCAGCGGGCGGCGCCCGAGGTAGGCCAGCCAGTCGCCGAGCGCCGGGCCGGCCAGGTGGGCGTCGTCGACGACGACCACGACCGGCCGTCCATCGGCGATCCGGCCGAGGACCCGGGTGAGCGCGCCGTAGAGGACCGACGGCCCGAGCGCGGGATCGACCGATCGCGCGGCCGGCGCAGCCGAGCCGAGCAGGGGAGCGAGGAAGGCGGCGTCAGCGCCGAGCAGGCCATCGCGGTCCGCGTCCCGGAGGTGCCCGTCCTTCAGGTGCGCAGTGATCGCCGACAGGACGACGTCGAGGGCGGCGGCCCGGTCCAGCGGGCCGCAGGTGCCGACCAGAACCGGATCGCCGGCCGCCCGCCGCGCCGCCGCCCAGCTCGTGAGCAGCGTCGTCTTGCCGATGCCGGCCTCGCCGGAGACCAGCGCCACCCGCGGTGCCCCCTCCGCCGCGGCCCGCGCCACCAGCGAGTCGAGGTGGGCGGTCTGGCTGTCGCGGCCGACCAGCGCCGGCACCCGCACCGCGGCCCGGACCACCGGGAGGTCGCCGCGCAGGATCGCGGTGTGCAGCGCGGCCGTCTCGCCGGCGGGGTCGGTGCCGAGCTCGTCGGCGAGAGTGGCCCGCAGGTCGACGTACACGGTGAGGGCCCGGGCCGGGCGGCCCGCCGCCGCGTGCGCACGCATCACGGTGCGCGCGGCCTCCTCGTCGAGGGGGTCGGCCACCAGGTCGGCGGTGGCCAGGTCGAGGGCGTCGCGCCACTCGCCGGCCGCCAGCAGCGCGGCGGCGGCGACCTGCCGCGCGTGCTGGACCAGACGGGTGGCGGCCGCGTGCTCGGCCGCCGCCCACGCTGCCTCCGCCCGGACCTCCGGGACGGGGCCGCGCAGCAGGGCGAGCGCGGCCCGGGCCGCGCTGGCGGCCGCGCCGGTCTCGCCCGCAGCGAGCCGGCGCTGCGCCTCCCGGGCCACCGCGCCGAGCTCGGTGAGGTCGGTCCACTCGGCGTGCAGGCGGTAGCCGCCGTCCGTCCGCTCGACCCGGTCGCGGCCGAGCAGGCGGCGTACCCGGCTGGCGAGCACGGCCACCTGGTCCGCCGGCCGGGCCGGCGGAGTGTCGCCCCACAGCGCGTCGACCGCCGCGTCGAGCGGCACCGGACGGCCGCCGGCCAGCGCGAGGAGCAGGAGCAGGCCGCGGGCCTTCCTGTCCAGCACTGCGATGTCGAAGCCGTCGACCGTGAGTTCCCCGAGCACACGCACGGCGAGTGCGCTCACCAGTGGTCACCACTGGAGGTTCGTCGTGGGTGGCCCGTGCTCCGGGTGCGTGCATCGCAAGTCGCCGGCGCGTAGCCATACCGGGTCGTCTCGCAAGCGTCGGCAACGCCGCGAGGTGCGTGCCCGGGGCGCGGGACACCCGGCGAACCTCCGGTGGTGGCCACGAGCGTGATCGTACGCCGCCGCGAGGGGAGCGGATCAGGGCTTCGCGTAGTTCGACGCGCCCCACCAGTCGACGACCACGACCGGCTCGTCGCCGATCACCCAGGCGTCGTGGCCCTCGGGGAGGGAGGTGACGTCGCCGGGCCGCGCGACCAGCTCGGTGCCGTCCGCCATCAGGATCCCCAGCTCGCCGCTGACGTGGTACTGGAAGTGCGGCGCCTCGCAGAGCTCGGTGCCGGCGATCGCCTTGACGTGCTCCGACCACCGCCAGCCCGGTTGGAGGGTGAGCCGGCCGATCGGGGTGCCGCCGACGGTGAGGATCTCGGCGACCCCGCGCTCGAAGGAGCGGGTCTCGTCGGGGCTGCTGAAGCTCTTCTGCTCGGTCTTCTGGTGCGACTCGTGGGTGTGCTGGTCGACGCTCATCGGGGCCTCCTGGCCATCCGTGGCGACGCCCTTCGCCGCCTCGGGGACGATCGTGCGCCGGCCGCCTTGCAGCCCGGTTGCAGCCCGGAATCGGCCACCGGACGCCCCGAGATCGGTCCTTGACACAAGAAAGGCATGTGTAAAGCAGCACATCTGCTACCGATCAGTAGATTCGGTGACGGCGGTCACCTACGCTCCTTCCATGAGCGAAGCGATTTCCGGTTCCGGCGCCTCCGACGGCCCGGTGGTTGACGGCCCGCACGACCCCGAGCACGACCCGCGGGCGTCGTACGCCCTGGAGCCCGAGTACGTCGCCCGGCTGACCGAGCGCGTGCTGGCGACCACGGGCGCCACGACCCAGGTGCACTCACCGATCAACGGCGCCCCGGTCGCGAACATCCCGCAGTCCAGCGAGGCCGACGTCGCCGAGGCGTTCCGCCGCGCGCGGGTCGCGCAGGCCGCGTGGGCGCGGGTGTCGATCGACGAGCGGGCCCGGATCCTGCACCGCCTGCACGACATCGTGCTCGACCGCCAGGCCGAGATCATGGACCTGATCCAGCTCGAGTCCGGCAAGTCCCGCAAGCACGCCTTCGACGAGCCGCTGCACATCGCGCTCACGGCGCGCTACTACGCCCGCACCGCGCACGAGCACCTCGACTCGGAGAGCCGCCCGGGCGTCGTACCCGTGCTCACGAAGGTGGAGCTCAACCGCGTCCCCAAGGGCGTCGTCGGGATCATCTCGCCGTGGAACTACCCCTTCACGATGGCACTGTGCGACGGCCTGCCGGCCCTGCTCGCGGGCAACGCCGTGGTGACCAAGCCCGACGCGCAGACCATGCTGTCCGCGCTGCTCGGCGCCCAGCTGCTCGAGGAGGCGGGCTTCCCGCGTGACCTGTGGCAGGTCGTCGCCGGTCCCGGTCGGGTGCTCGGCACGCCGATCATCGAGCGGGCCGACTACATCTGCTTCACCGGCTCCACCGCGACCGGCAAGATCATCGCCAAGCAGGCGGCCGAGCGGCTCATCGGCTGCTCGCTCGAGCTCGGCGGCAAGAACCCGATCCTGGTGCTCCGCGACGCCGACATCGAGCGCGCCGCCGAGGGTGCCGTCCGCGCGTCCTTCTCCAACGCCGGCCAGCTCTGCGTCTCGACCGAGCGCATGTTCGTCGCCGACGCCGTCTACGACCGGTTCGTGGAGCGCTTCGTCGCGCGCACCAAGGCGATGAGCCTCGGCGCCACGATGGACTGGGACTCCGACATGGGCACCCTCATCTCGCCCGACCAGCTCGAGACCGTCTCCGCCCACGTCGAGGACGCCGTCGCGAAGGGCGCCCGCGTGCTCGCCGGCGGCAAGGCGCGGCCCGACCTGGCGCCGTACTACTACGAGCCGACGATCCTCGAGGGCGTCACGCCCGAGATGACCTGCTTCGGCCACGAGACCTTCGGCCCCGTCGTCTCGATCTACCGCTTCCACGACGAGGCGGACGCGATCGCCCGCGCGAACGACGGCGAGTACGGCCTCAACGGCTCGGTCTACACCCGCGACACCGCGCGCGGGCGCGCCGTCGCCCGCCAGATCAAGTGCGGCACGGTCAACGTCAACGAGGCCTTCGGCGCGACGTTCGCCAGCATCAGCGCCCCGATGGGCGGCATGCGCGAGTCCGGCATGGGCCGGCGCCAGGGCAGCGAGGGCATCCACCGCTACACCGAGACCCAGTCGGTCGCGGTCCAGCGACTGCTGCGCTTCGGCCCGGTGCTCGGCATGTCCGACGAGTCCTACGCCAAGCTCATGACCGCCTCGCTGCGGATCATGGACAAGCTCGGCCGGGCCTGAACGGGGGAGCACATGACCGACTTCGACTACGACGTCCTCGTCATCGGCTCGGGCTTCGGTGGCTCCGTCACGGCGCTCCGGCTGACCGAGAAGGGCTACCGCGTCGGCGTGCTGGAGGCCGGTGCGCGGTTCGCCGACGCCGACTTCGCCGACAACTCGTGGGACCTGAAGAAGTACCTCTACGCCCCGGCGGCCGGCTGCTACGGCATCCAGCGCATCGACATGGTCAAGGACTGCCTGATCCTCGCCGGCGCTGGCGTGGGCGGCGGCTCGCTGGTCTACGCGAACACGCTCTACGAGCCGCTCGAGCCGTTCTACAAGGACCCGTCGTGGTCGCACATCACCGACTGGAAGTCGGAGCTGGCGCCGTACTACGACCAGGCGAAGCGGATGCTCGGCGTGGTCGAGTACGCCAAGGTCACGCCGTCGGACGAGGTGATGAAGAAGGTCGCGGAGCAGATGGGCCGCGGCGACACCTACCACCCGACGCCGGTCGGCGTGTTCTTCGGCGGCCCCGGCCAGGCCGAGGGCGAGGAGGTCGACGACCCCTACTTCGGCGGAGTCGGCCCGCGTCGTACGACGTGCACCAACTGCGGCGAGTGCATGACCGGGTGCCGGCACAACGCCAAGAACACCCTGGTCAAGAACTACCTCTACCTCGCCGAGCAGAACGGCGCCGAGGTGCACCCGCTGACCACGGTGACCCGCGTGCGGCCGCTGGCCGGGGGCGGCTACCGGGTCGACACCCGCTGGACGAAGGCGAAGCTGTCGCGTCGTAGCGCGGTCAAGACGTTCACCGCCGAGCAGGTCGTCTTCTCGGCCGCCGCGCTCGGCACGCAGAAGCTGCTGCACCGGCTCAAGGCCGAGGGCGACCTGCCGAACCTGTCCGACCGGCTCGGCCACCTGACCCGGACCAACTCGGAGTCGATCCTCGGCGCGATCGCCCCCGAGGGCGCGGACGTCGACTACACCGAGGGCGTCGCGATCACGTCGTCATGGCACCCCGACGAGCACACCCACATCGAGCCGGTGCGCTACGGCAAGGGCAGCAACGCGATGTCGCTGATGCAGACCGTGCTCACCGACGGCGATGGTGACGAGCCGCGCTGGCGGGTGTGGCTCAAGGAGCTGTGGAAGGAGCGGTCGCGCGTCCGGGACCTGTACGACGTCAAGCACTGGTCGGAGCGGGTGGTGATCGCGCTCGTCATGCAGTCCCTCGACAACTCCATCACCACCTTCCCCAAGAAGGTCGCCGGCAAGTGGGTGCTGTCGTCGAAGCAGGGCCATGGCGAGCCCAACCCCACCTGGATCCCGGCGGCCAACGACGCCGTGCGGGCGATGGCCGAGGCGATGGGCGGCGGCACCGCCGGCGGCACCATCGGCGAGCCGTTCAACCGGCCGCTGACCGCCCACTTCATCGGAGGCTGCACGATCGGCGACAGCCCGGAGTCCGGGGTCGTCGACGGCTACCAGCGGGTCTTCGGCCACCCGGGCCTCCATGTCGTCGACGGCTCGACGATCTCGGCGAACCTGGGCGTGAACCCGTCGCTGACGATCACGGCGCAGGCGGAGCGGGCGATGGCCTACTGGCCCAACAAGGGCACCGCGGACAGCCGCCCGGCGCTCGGCGAGGCCTACCAGCGGATCGAGCCGGTGGCGCCGCAGGCGCCCGTCGTACCGGAGGGCGCGCCGGCAGCGCTGCGGCTGCCCATCGTCGGTGTGAGCTGAGTCGGCGCCTGAGGCGGAAGTGACTGCTGGGGCGGCTCCGGGACTCCCGGGGCCGCCCCAGAACTTTTGGCCAAGTTGTGAGCAACCGGCGTAACCCGCCCCTCCCGGTCTCGTTGATCCACCGAGCCCGGGAATCACGCTCCCTCCCGAAGCCCGGGCTCGGTCCAGGCACTGTCCATCAGCTGCGTGGACAATCAGGACCCGGCCACCCTCCCTCCCCGGCCGGGTCCTGGTGCATTTTCACCGCCCGCGGACGTGCGAGCCTGCGAGCACGGCTCGGAGCAGGCGGGGAGATCGAGTAGGCCCGCGACCGAGGCACGAGGTCGCGACGGCCGTATCGAGATCGTCCGGACGCCTGCCCGGGTTCTCCACAGGCGACGACGGGCCTCGTTGACATTCCCGAGATGGCCATACGAGTATGTGGTTCCGCTCGGCGACGGTCGCCGGCGGTTCTCATCTCGGGAGTTGATCCATGCGCACCTCTTCACGCTCGGTCGCGGCGCTGCTGCTCACGGCGCTGACCGGCTTGCTGTTCCTCGTCACCGCGCCGGCGGCGCTGGCAGCCACGTCCTACAACTGGTACTCGTCGAGCGACCCGCTCAACGTCTACGACAGCACCCTGCGCGGGTCTGCCTTCGGGACGTCGTACAAGAAGGACGGCTACCTCAAGAACCACACCTACTACCGCGACCGCCGCAGCAACGGCAACGGGGTCTACACGCAGACCGAGTACAGCTACTACCTCGTCTGCTCCCCGCTGACGTCCGCCTCGTGGTGCGGCAAGGGGCCCTCGGACCAGAGCTCGCGGACCCAGAGCACCAGCTGGCAGGACCAGTACGACGCCGATGACTACTCGATGCAGACCGCCGACAAGGGCCGGGTGCACTCGAAGGTCTGCGAGGACCAGTCGTGGAGCCCGGATCCGTGCAGCCGGAAGCCGTACTTCACGTTCGCCCTCTGACGTGGAGGTCGAGGTCACCTCGCTGCGCTGCGCCTATGGGCGCGGCGCAGCGCCGGTCGTCGACATCGACTCCTTCGCCATCACACGTGGGGTGTGCGGCCTGGTCGGGGTGAACGGAGCGGGGAAGTCGACCCTGCTCCGCACCCTGGCGGGCTGCCGGCGGCCCGATGGGGGTCGGGCAACCGTCGGCGGCGTCGACCTCTACGGTCGACGCCGCCGGTCGGTGGTCGGTCACATCGGCTACATGCCGCAACAGCTGGACCTTCCCGGCGAGCTCCGGGTCGCCGAGGCGCTCGGCTACGCGAGCTGGGTCCGCGACGTGCCGTCGGCGGTGGCGCGGGCGAGGAACGTCGAGATCCTGGAGCGGGTCGGGCTCGCGCCGCGGTCGAAGGACCGGGTGCGTCACCTCTCCGGCGGCATGAAGCGCCGGCTCGCGCTGGCGGTCGCGCTGGTGACCGAGCCGGACGTCCTGCTGCTGGACGAGCCGACCACGGGCCTCGACCCGGAGCAGCGCGCCGGCCTGCGGGGGATCCTCGCCGACCTCGGCACATCAGCGGTCACGCTGCTCAGCAGCCATGTCATGGAGGACGTGGTGACGATGGCGGAGGAGGTGGCGGTGATCGAGGCGGGCCGGTTGCTGCACGTCGGCCCCACCCCAGCCTTCGTTGACGAGTGGGGCGGACCCGAGCGGTCGGCTGAGCACGCCTTCCTCGCCTTGATCGCGAGGGCCCGCGCGTGAGGACGCCGTTCGCTTGGGTCGGCGACCGCAGCCGTGCCGCCCTCCTGTTGGTCCTCCTCGTCCTAGCGGGAGCTGCCGCCTCGGCGCCGCGCATCGGTGACTGGTCGGGGTCCTGGAAGCAGGCGCTCGACACCGGAGCCGGAGCAACGGTGTTCATCGGTCCGGTGGCGTCCGGTGCGGCATGCCTGGCGTACGCGCGGCTGCGGTCGTCGGCGATGGACGACATCGTGCTCCAGAGTCGTCGCGACTGGTGGCGCTGGCTCCAGCCGCTGGTGACGGTGTGGGCGTTGGCTTCCCTCGCCCTCGTGCTCGTCGCTCTCGGCACGACCTCGATCGCCGCCGCTCGCGGCGTTCCCGCCTCGCCGACACTGTTCTGGGTCCTCCTGCCGCCCTGCGGGCTCCTTGCAGGTCAAGCGGCGATCGGAGCGGCCATCGGTCATGCGAGTGCCCGGCTCTGGGCGGCGCCGGCAGCCGTCGTGCTGGTCTTCCTGCTCTTCCTCTGGACGACGGTCGGACCGATTCCCGACTTCTTCGACACGGGTGGTGCCACGGGCTCGCTCGCCGGACAGACCTATCGGGTGTGGCCCACCGTGGCTGTGGGTGTGGCAGGGCTGGCGCTCGCCGGCTCGGTGCTCGTGCTCGCCCACCCTCGGTTGTTCCTGGCGAATGCATTGCGCAGCGTCGTGGCGCTCGGGGTCCTGGCGACCTGGGTTGCCGGCTGGTGGTTCACCCCGGCCGACGGCGGAGAGCGCTACGTGCTGCTGGATGATCCTCCGTTGGCCTGCGCCGGCGCGGAGCCGCAGGTCTGCGTGTTGGCTGACACGCCTCGACCGCTGAAGGACCTAGCGACGAAGGTCGACCGCCAGGCCGCGGCCCTGCGGGCGATCGGCGTCGCCCTGCCGGCGCGCTTCGTCGAGTCCTACGGTCCGCCGGAGGACTCGGGTGACGGCATCGTGGTTCTCCTGGACGAGTCCCCGCGGCGCACCGTCGACCCGGAGCGGGCCACCGACACGCTGGTCCGCCCGGCGGCCTGCCCTGCCGACTACGCGGACGAGCCACCGTTCCTGGCCTTCGATGCACGTCGGCAGCTAGGTCGATGGCTGCAGCTCCGGGCCGGACTTCTCGAGCCGGATCCCGAGAGCGGCGACTTCGCGTGGTTGACGGGAGACCCGGCGACGCAGGCCGCTTGGGTGCGCACGACCTACCGCCAACTGTCGGAGTGCAGGTACGACCAGATCCGGCTGCCCGGATGACGTGGGTCCTCCGGGGGTGGTCGGTCGCGCGGGCCTGGTCGCTCGACGGCGCATTCGTGATGTCGCTCGGGCTGGCGGCGGCTGCGCTGCTCACCAGCGACGCGTACGTCGAGCTGCCGTTCCTGCGCAACCGGCTGGCGGTGCTGCACCTGATGCCGGTGCTCGCCGGGATGGCTCTGGGCTTCCCGCTCGTCGACCGGATGCCGGAGCTCGCCCTGCTGTCGCCGCGCTCGCCGGCGCGGCTGCCGGCGCTGCGGTTCGCAGCCGTCGTCCTCGTCGCGCTGCCGGTGCCGGCCGCCTTGGTCGCGCTCGGCTGGTCGACCGCGGGGGCGTCCGTGGTGCTCGGGTTCGTGGGGATCGCCGCGGCGAGTGCCGCCGTACTACGGCTCTGGTACTGGGCGCCCATGTTCGGTGTCCTCGTGGCGTGGGCCTACCAGGGTCAGGGCTACCTCGCAGGTGTGGCCGGCCCCGAGTGGGGGAGGCCGGCGGCGGTCGCGCTCGCGCTCGGCGGCAGCATCTACGTCGCCGCGGAGGCCCGGCGGGTGCATCGTGTCGTCCGTGGGGTCGGCGCCGAGTCGGAGGACGGGCCGGCCCTCGATACGATTCGGCCATGACGGAGGCCCCGGAGACCCAGCACGAGCACGACCTGGTCCTGGTGGTGGACTTCGGGGCGCAGTACGCCCAGCTGATCGCCCGCCGCGTGCGCGAGGCGCGGGTCTACTCCGAGATCGTGCCGCACACGATGCCGATCGCGGACATGGTGGCCCGCAACCCGAAGGCGATCATCCTGTCCGGCGGTCCGTCGTCGGTCTACGCCGAGGGCGCGCCGGGCATCGACCCGGCCGTCTTCACGTCGGGCCCTGCGGTCTTCGGCATGTGCTATGGCTTCCAGCTGATGGCCAACGGCCTCGGCGGCACCGTCTCCGCCACCGGAGCCCGCGAGTACGGCCGCACCCGCGTGACGGTCGGCACCGGCGGCACGCTGCTCGAGGGCATCCCGGCGGAGCACAACGTGTGGATGTCCCACGGCGACTCGGTGTCCGCCGCTCCCGAGGGCTTCACGGTGCTCGCCTCCACCGAGGTCACCCCGGTGGCGGCGTTCGAGGACGTCGACCGTGGCCTCGCCGGTGTGCAGTGGCACCCGGAGGTGCTCCACTCCGAGCACGGCCAGAAGGTCCTCGAGCACTTCCTGTGGGACATCGCCGGCTGTCGCCAGACCTGGACGATCGGCAACATCGCCGAGGAGCAGATCGCCCGCATCCGCGAGCAGGTCGGTCCCGACGGCCGTGCGATCTGCGGCCTTTCCGGTGGCGTCGACTCGGCCGTCGCCGCCGCCATCGTGCAGAAGGCCATCGGCGACCGGCTCACCTGCGTGTACGTCGACCACGGACTCATGCGCAAGGGCGAGACCGAGCAGATCGAGCGCGACTTCGTCGCCGCGACCGGTGCCAAGCTGGTCATCGTCGACGCCGAGAAGCAGTTCCTCGACGCCCTCGCCGGCACCAGCGAGCCGGAGGCCAAGCGCAAGATCATCGGCCGCGAGTTCATCCGCGCCTTCGAGGGTGCCGAGCTCGAGGTCGTCAAGGGCGCCCCCGAGGGCACGAAGGTCGGCTTCCTCGTCCAGGGCACGCTCTACCCCGACATCGTCGAGTCCGGCCACGGCGCCGGTACGTCGACCATCAAGTCGCACCACAACGTCGGCGGCCTGCCGGAGGACCTCGAGTTCGAGCTGGTCGAGCCGCTGCGCGAGCTCTTCAAGGACGAGGTCCGCGCCGTCGGCGCCCAGCTCGGCCTGCCCAACGTGATCGTCCAGCGCCAGCCGTTCCCCGGCCCCGGCCTCGGCATCCGGATCATCGGTGAGGTCACCCGCGAGCGCCTCGACATCCTGCGCGAGGCCGACGCGATCGCCCGCGAGGAGATGACCGCCGCCGGCCTCGACGGCGACATCTGGCAGATGCCCGTCGTGCTGCTCGCCGACGTCCGCTCGGTCGGCGTCCAGGGCGACGGCCGCACCTACGGCCACCCGGTCGTGCTGCGCCCGGTCACCTCCGAGGACGCGATGACCGCCGACTGGGCGCGCCTGCCCTACGAGGTGCTGGAGAAGATCTCGACCCGGATCACCAACGAGGTGGCCGAGGTCAACCGGGT
>DATLIG010000030.1:0-7839 GCA_035539555.1 Nocardioides sp.
ATGAAGCCGGGCGCGACCGCGTTGACGTTGATGCCGAACGGGCCGAGCTCGATGCCCAGGGTGCGGGTGAAGCCCTGCACGCCCATCTTCGCGGCCGAGTAGTTCGCCTGGCCGCGGTTGCCCAGCGCCGAGATCGAGGAGATGTTCACGACCTTGCCGTACTTCTGCTCCACGAAGTGCTTCTGCGCGGCCTTGGTCATCAAGAAGGCACCCTTGAGGTGCACGCCCATGACCAGGTCCCAGTCCTCCTCGGTCATCTTGAACAGGAGGTTGTCGCGGGTGATGCCCGCGTTGTTGACGAGGATGTGGATGCCGCCGAGCTCGGCGACGACCCGCTCGACGGCGGCCTCGACCGACGCACCGTCGGACACGTTGGCGCCCACACCGATCGCCTTGGCGCCCGCGACGAGCGGCAGCTTGGCGGCGGCCTCGGCGGCGGCGGCCTCGTCGAGGTCGACGATCGCGACCGACGCCCCCTCCTCGGCGAAGCGGGTGGCGGTGCCGAACCCGATCCCGCGCGCTGCTCCGGTGATGACGGCGACTCGCCCGTCGAAACGACCCATGGGTGCTGACCTCTCAACTCGGTAGACGATCGGGCGGCAGCCTACGACGCCAACGCGGCCCGCAGGCGGGCGGCATACTCCGCGGACTCCCCGTCGGCGTACGTGCGCCGCGGCCAGAAGAAGCCGCGCAACCCGTCCCCCTTGGTCCGCGGCACCACGTGCAGGTGCAGGTGCGGCACGGACTGGCTGACGACGTTGTTCATCGCGACGAAGCTGCCCTGCGCGCCGAGGCCGGTGACGACGGCGGTCGCGAGGCGTTGGGCAGCGGCGAGGAAGCCGTCGCGCTCGCTCGCCGGCAGGTCGGGCAGGGTCACCACGTGCTCGCGCGGCACGAGCAGCACGTGACCCTTGAAGACCGGACGCCGGTCGAGGAACGCCAGGAAGCCGGGCTCGTCGAGGACGACGTCGGCCTCGGCGTCACCGGCGACGATCGCGCAGAAGATGCAGTCCGCCACGACGGTCAGGCTAGTGGCACACCACGTCCCCGCAGCCGGGTACGACGATCGGCCGGCCTCCCGCGGGCACGGCGTCGAAGTGCTGGCTGTCCGCGCGGCCGTAGGTCCAGCGCAGCCCGTGGTCACGCATGATCGCCACGACCGCATGGCTGCGCGAGCGCCAGGCCACCCGGGCGTGCGAGCGCGAGGGCCACCACGCGTTCGGCTCCCAGCCCTGCCGCGACAGGTAGGGGTTCTCCCACGTGTTCACGTCGAGCGCCCGGCCGTAGGTGTGCGGGCTGCGGACGCCGGGGCGCCCGACCACCCATCGGCAGTTGAAGGCGGAGGTGTTGCCCGCGGCCATCGACCGGTAGTCGTCGGCTCCCTGCAGGCGCTTCGACCAGCCGAACCGGTCGACGCGGTACATCGACCGGATCGGCAGCCCGGCGCGGTACATGTCGGCGAGCGCGCCCGCCATCTGCCGGATGACCGACGCGGCCGCGACCAGCTCCCCGCGGCGGCGGTAGCCGGTGTAGTCCCAGTAGTTGATCCGCAGCAGCCGCAGGCCGGAGCGTCCGACGGGGCAGCCGCGGTGCCAGCTGCGCCCGACCATGCTGCGCCAGACCCGGTCGGGGATCCGGTAGATCGCGGCGTTCGCACCCGCGCCCGTGGCCCGTGGTGCTGCCGGCAGCGCGACCCGCGGGCGCGGCGCCGCCCCGGGCAGGGCGACCGGGCGTCCCGGGGGCAGGTTGTCGACGGCCAGCCGGGGGCTGATCGAGGAGGCGGCCCACGGCTGCGCCGGGCTCGCCACCCGCCAGACGCTGTCGCTGCGCGGCGTGACGGAGGTGGTCACCGTGCCGGTCGCGCCGACGGTGAGCGTGCGGGCCGTGCTCCAGGCTCCCGCGACGATGCGCTGGAGCAGGACCGGCCCCGGCACGGGCGTCCCCTCCGCCGTGCGTCGTACGACGGAGAGCGTGATCGACCGCTCGTCGACGACCTGCGACGGCCCGGTCAACGTGGTGGTCGTCGCGAGGGCCCGCAGCGGCAGCCGGAGCTCCCCCGTGGCCCCGGCCGCGGTGGCGCGGACCAGGTTGCGCGCAGGCACCCGCTCCACGGCCACCACCGTGGTCACGGTGCCGTCGTCACCGGCCGTGAGGGAGCCGGCCGGCTGCCAGGCAGTGCCGTCCCACCGCTCGAGGACCACCTCGGCTCCCGGTGGGGCGCCGGCGATCGTCAGCGTGGTGTCACGGTCGGCGTACTGCGCGGGCGCGGAGAGCACCAGGCTCCCGGCACCGGCTGACGGCGGGCCCGGTAGCAGGGTCGCCGCGAGTAGGAGGGACAGCGATGCCAGCACGGGGCCCGGGCGCATGGCGTTCAGGTTCCCACGCGGCCGGCTTCCAGTCCGGGCGAAATGCCGTGGCATAGCTCAGGACGGAGCGCACGCCCGCCGACAGGACCTACGTGAGATCCAAGGAGGCTGTGCCAACGGCCCCGGGCGACGCCGCGCCGCCGGCGACCCGGCGATCGCTCTTGCGCCGCTGGGGGGCGCTCGGCGCCGGTGCCGCGACCGCGGTCGGCGGACAGGTCATCGGTGCGGCTCCCGCCTCGGCCGCCGGCTCCGACTTCCGCGCACGCCGCGCGACGGAACGTCGTTGGCGGCTGATCAACCCGGTCCTGCCGGCGGGCACGCTTGCGGTGGCCACCGACACCCACGTGTTGAAGGTCGGCGACGGACGGCGGCGCTGGGCGAGCCTGCCGAGCTATGTTCCCGAGAGCCGACTCGACGCGGCCCTCACCCGTCGCATCGAGGGCCTGAAGCGGGAGCTCCTGCTCGAGCTCGCCGACGACTCCGCCGACTCCGACGCCTCCGGCGGTACCGGGGAGACCGGCGACGTCCTGCTCGAGCGCCGCTTCGTGCAGTTGTCCCACCGGCCGGTCAACCTTCGCGACCGCATCCCGGCTGGGAACGGCGTCGGCGATCCAGCGGACGCCTGGGTGGCCGCCGCGATCGCGGACTCGACGAGCGTGGAGTGGCCCGCCGGCCTCGCCCTCACCTTCACCGACCCGTCGGGTCTGCACGTCCCGGAGGGCACCACGCTGCGGGCCGAGGAAGGCGCGCGGGCCACGATCGCCCACGCCGGTCCCGGCGTCCGGGTCGCGGGGACCCTGCACGGTCTCGCGGTCGACCGGCCGGTCGCCGCGACCGTTCACGACGTGGGTGTGCTCGTCGTACCCGCCTCGGTGCGTCCGCGGGTCAGCGCGGTCAGCGTCGAGGGAGGGACCGCCTGCTTCGCCGTCGGCGGGCACGAGGGGGCGCCGGGAAGCACGGTCGACGCCCTTCTCGTCGACTGCACCGGGCGCACCACCGCTGCATCGTCGTTCGTCTTCCGCATCGACGAGTCGGAGAACGTCGAGCTCCTGCACTGTCGTGCACTCGGCTCCCAGCTCGACGCGATCAAGCTGCGGCGGCGTTCACGGCAGGTGCGGGTCGTCGGTGGACATTTCACCGGGGCGGTGGCCGGTGACGGCCTCGACGGCTTCGCCGGCGCCGAACAGGTCTACATCGGCGGTGGCGCCTTCTTCCACGACAACGGCCACAACGGCCTGGTCGTCAAGACAGACGACCTGACCGGCCTCTCTCTCGCGGAGCAGGCAGCCACCTTCGGCACGCCGCAGCGCATCGTCATCGACGGCGTGCTGACCACCGGCAACGGGGGCAGCGGCATCGCGCTGCATCGCTCGGACGCCACCGACTCCGACGTCGCCGCCGGCGTCAGCGTCCCCTGGCTGCGGGGCGTGAGCGTGGCGAACGCCGTGAGCGCCGACAACGGCGGCTTCGGCTTGTTCCTCAACCTTCGCACCGCCCACGTCTCGGGCGTCATCGCCTCGCGCAACCGTCAGGACGGCGTCCGGGTCCACGCCCACGCACGGGACGTGACACTGTCCGGGGTGCACGCGCTCGGCAACGGCACGCCCGGCGCCCCCTGGGACGGCTTCCACCTCGCCGGGCAACGGATCTGGCTCAGCCAGTGCATGGCCTTCGGGGTCGACTCCGACGCCGTGACCGACGCCGACCTGGCTGCGGCTACCAAGGTCAGCAGGTACGGCTTCCGGATCGCCTCGGGAGCGCTCGTGCACCTGGCCCAGTGCGGATCCTTCCACAACGCCACCGCACCGATCTCGGATAGCGACGGCCGGGCCGTGCTGGTCGACTGCGACCTCGGCGCCGCGCTCCGCGGTGCGCTCGCCCTCGGCGGCGGGCCGCGCCTGACCACCGGCCCGGGGACGCCCCAGGGCGTGGTCAGCGCCGGCCCGGGCTCGATCTTCTGCCGCTCCGACGGCTCACCCGGTGCCGCGGTCTACGTCAAGACGGCCGGCACGGGGACGAGTGGCTGGATCGCGATCGCCTGACCCCACCGCACACACCTCGGAGCACGGCTCAGCCGGCAAGCCACGTGTCGCGGGCGGCCACCGCGATGTCGGCGTTGTCGGAGAACAGCGCGTCGATGCCCGCGTCGAGGAAGGCGTCGATCTCGCCGGCCAGGTCGCCCTTCGCGTTCGGGTCGGTGCCGATGCGGTGGTTGGTCGGGAGGAACTGGTTCTCCACCCGCATCGTCCAGGTGACGACCTTGAGACCGGCGGCGTGCGCGTCGGCGACCACCGCGCTCGGCGTACCGATGGCGCCGGCCGCATCGCGCGGGAGGATCAGGTTCTTCGCCGGGGCGACCCACTCGGCGTAGGTCGCGATGTCGGCGAGGCCTGCCGGCTTCACGAGGTCGGCGTAGGTGGTCGTCGAGCCGGTCGCCCTGAGGTCGTAGGGCGCACCGGCGCCGTCGACCAGCTGGGCCAGCGGGACCCGGGCCAGCGTGTCGAGCTCACGCAGGTTGGCGGTCTCGAAGGACTGGATGACGACCTTGGCGTGGGCGCGGTCGAGGCCGTTGCGGCGCAGCGTGCGGACCAGCGGCTCCTCCAGCGAGAGCCCGATCGAGTCGAAGTACGTCGGGTGCTTGGTCTCGGGCGCGAGACCGATCGTGCGGCCGGTGCGGCCCGACTCGCGCTTCGCGAGCTGGATGACCTCGTCGAGCGTGGGGATCTCGAACCGGCCGTCGTACGCGGTGTTGCCGGGGCGGACCTGCGGCAGGCGCTCCTTGGCGCGCAGCGTCTTGAGCTCGGCGAGGGTGAAGTCCTCGGTGAACCAGCCGGTGACCGAGGTGCCGTCGATCACCTTGGTCGCCCGGCGGTCGGCGAACTCCGGGTGGGCGGCGACGTCGGTGGTGCCGCTGATCTCGTTCTCGTGGCGGGCGACGAGGACGCCGTCCTTGGTCGAGACCAGGTCGGGCTCGATGTAGTCGGCGCCCATCTGGATGGCGAGGCGGTAGGCGGCGAGCGTGTGCTCCGGGCGGTAGCCGGACGCGCCGCGGTGGGCGATCACGAGGGGAGTGCTCTCGTCGCCGTGCGGGCCCGCGGCGGGGGTGGTGCCGGCAGGGGCCGCCTCGGCCGGGACCCCGGCGGTGCCGAGCGCCACGACGGCGGAGGTGGCGAGGGCCAGGAGGGGCTGGGCGAGGAGGGTGGTCTTCCGAGTCATGGGGTCACCCGACCAGCCGCAGGTGGCGCGCCGGTGGGCCGCAGGTGAACTGATCGCACCGATCTGGTGGCCCTCCCCTCCGATCGGGGGTACGACGCGCGAGCGGTCCCCGGGAGAATGGGCACGTGGCCTACTGGCACCGGACCGCACCGCACACGTTCACCCCCACCGAGCACGTGGGTGGGGCGTGGGACCTCGCGACCCAGCACATCGCGCCCGCGCTCGGCGTGCTCGCGCACGAGGTCGAGGCCGACCGCGACCGGCGCCGCGAGGACGGGCTCGTCGTGAGCCGGCTGTCCTACGACATCCTCGGCACCGTGCCGATCGCGCCGATCGACATCGCCGTCGAGGTGCTCCGGCCGGGCCGCACCATCGAGCTGGTGCAGGCGACGGCCTCGTACGGCGGGCGCGCGGTCGTCGTACTCCGGGCGTGGCTGGCGGAGCCCTACGACACCACTCCCCTGGCCGGGACCGACCTGCCGTCGATCCCGCCCGCGGACGAGATGGAGCCGTGGGACATGGCCGGGCTGTGGCCGGGTGGATTCATCGCGTCGATCGAGGTCCGCCGCAAGGAGCTGGGCCCCGGCCGCTCGATGGTCTGGGTCCGGACCCCGCACGCGCTGGTCGCCGACGAGCCGGTCAGCCGGTTGGCGGCCGTCGCCGGCCTGGTCGACGTCACCAACGGGATCGCGGTCCGGGCCGATCCGGGCAAGGTCGCCTTCCCCAACCTCGACCTCACCGCGCACTTCCTGCACGCCCCGGCCGAGGGCTGGCTCGGGCTCGACACCACGCAGTCGTACGGACCCGGCGGGATCGGCGTCACCAGCTCGAAGATGCACGACGAGAACGGTCCGCTCGGCACGATCGCGCAGACGCTGACGGTGCGCCCGTAGGTCCTGTGGTCGGCGCACGTAGATTGGGGGCATGCTCGTCGCCATCGTCGGAGGCAACGGCCAGATCGCCCGGCTGCTGCACCCCCTCGTCGTCGCCCAGGGGCACACGCCCGTCGCGCTCGTCCGCTCCGAGGATCAGCGCGCCGCGCTGGAGGAGCTCGGGGCGGAGGTGCGCCTGCTCGACATCGAGAGCGCCGGCGTCGACGACTTCGCGGCCGCGTTCGAGGACTGCTCGGCCGTCGTGTTCAGCGCAGGCGGCGGCCCGGACGGCAACATCGAGCGCAAGCGCACGGTCGACCTCGACGGCTCGCTGAAGTCGATCGAGGCCGCGACGAGGCAGGGCATCCGTCGCTTCGTCCAGGTCTCGGCGATCGACGTCGACGAGCCGGTCGCGCCCGACGCGGGCGAGGTCTGGACGGCGTACGTCGAGGCCAAGCGCGACGCGGACGCGGCGCTGCGGGCGAGCCACCTGGCCTGGACGATCCTGCGTCCGGGGCGGCTCACCGACGACCCCGCCACCGGACGGGTGGCACTGGGCCCGGACGTGCCGCGCGGCCCGGTCACGCGCGCTGACGTGGCGGCGGTCCTGGCCGCGGTGCTGGACCGGCCGGACACGGTCGGTCAGCAGTGGAACCTGGTGGGCGGCGACGTCCCCCTCGACGAGGCGCTGGACGCCGCCGCCCGAGCCTAGAGGCGGCTCTTCAGGTACGCGCGTCAGACGGTGTGGCCGCGCCCGTTGAAGATCGAGACTCCTCCGGGCCCCACCAGGAGACCCACGACGATCAGCACGATGCCGAGCAGGATGCTGCCCTGGACCAGCATGACGATTCCGGCGATGACGAGGACGACTGCGGCGATCCACAGGAGCGTTCCCATGGCGGTTCCTTTCTCTCGCCCACGCGGACGGTGGGGTCTCCGGGTGGTACCCGGACGGACTCCCCCCAGACGGGACGAGGCGGCACACGTCCCGCCGTTCGTTGGCGCGACCCACGTCGGGTACCTGCCCGGACGACGGGACGGCCTCCGCCACCGGCCTCGCCGCCGACGTGCCCCTCGACCGAGCTAGTCGGCCTCGACGAGCCGCTCCACCGAGCCGACCCGCAACACCTTCACCTCGAGCTCGTCGATGACGAGCTTGGTGACCCGCCCCTCCCCGAGGGCCAACCGCCCGATGGCGAGCGCGCCGACCGCGACGGCTCCCACGGCCAGGGCCCCCAGCGCGGCGGCACCGATCGCGGTCGCGCCGTACGCCGAAGCGCCCATCGCGAGGCTGCCACGCAGCTTGGGAATGAGGTCCACTGCCGGGTCCATGCGGCGATCCTGCCAGAACGGGGAATGCAGAAGGGCCCGCGCGGTGCGCGGGC
>DATLIG010000031.1:0-4950 GCA_035539555.1 Nocardioides sp.
GCTGCCGTCCTTGTACTTCACGGTCAGGCCGCGCTCGTCGACCTCGGACACCAGCGCCCCGAGCATGACCTCGACACCGAGCTTCTCCAGCTTCTCCTGGGTCCACTTGCCGAGCTTGGCGCCGAACGGCGGCAGCACCTGCGGCGCCGCGTCGACGAGGATCACTCGCGCGTGGCGGGTCGAGATCGCGCGGAAGTCGCGGGTCAGCGTGCGGTGCGCGAGCTCGGCGATCTGGCCGGCCATCTCCACGCCGGTCGGGCCGGCGCCGACGACCACGAAGGTCAGCAGGTGGTCGACGTTCTCGCCGCGGGCGGCGCCGAGCTCGGCCATCTCGAACGCGCCGAAGATCCGGCCGCGCAGCTCGAGGGCGTCGTCGATGCTCTTCATGCCGGGAGCGAACTCGGCGAAGTGGTCGTTGCCGAAGTACGACTGGCCGGCGCCGGCGGCGACGATCAGGGAGTCGTACGGCGTCACGAGCTCACGCCCGAGGACGTGCGAGGTGATCTGGCGGTTCTCCAGGTCGATGCCGGTGACCTCGCCCAGCAGGACCTGGGCGTTCTTCTGGTTCGCGAGCACCTCACGCGTCGGGGGCGCGATCTCGCCCTCGGAGAGGATGCCGGTCGCCACCTGGTAGAGCAGCGGCTGGAAGAGGTGGTGCGTCGTCTTCGCGATCATGGTGACGTCGACGTCGGCCTTGCGCAGCGCCTTGGTGCCGAAGAGGCCACCGAACCCGGAGCCGATGACGACCACCTGGTGCTTGTCGGACCGGGGGACGATCACGCGGTCGGACTGCTCCGGCTGGGTGTCGCCTGCTGCCATGACTTCCTCCTGGACGGCGTGGACGGATGTCGACGGCCGTCCACGAGTTCTACGCGCGCGGCGTCGGTGCCGCTCGGCACCATTCTCACGCTTCCGCTCCGCGGGTCCCAACCCGCGCAGCGGTCTGGTCGGTCACACTCCTTGGTGATCCCTCCACGACCGTCACCAAATCCGCCGTCGACTGTTGGTTTGGTTGCGAGTTCAACCGGGTATCGCACTCGGGATCAGGCCTCACCGTCGACCACAACCCCTCGGGCACTGACACCGCGAAAGGCATCTCCGTGCAGCACCGGCAGACCCTGGAGCTGGCCCCCGGGCCGCGCAGCGTGCACGACGCGCGCCGCTGGGTCGTCGCCACCTGCCGCGAGATCGGTCGCGAGGACCTCGTCGACTGTGCCGAGCTGGCCATCTCCGAGCTGGTGACCAACGCCGTGCTGCACGGCGAACAGCCCGTGCGGATGCAGCTCAGCGGCACCGCCGAACACCCGCGCTTCGAGGTCCACGACGGCTCGACGATCCCGCCGCAGCCGGTCACCCAGGCGGGCGGCTTCGACATCGACGCCTTCGACCTCGATGCCTTCGACGCGCTCGACGAGGAGCAGCTCGCCACACTGACCACCGTCGGGCGGGGCCTCGACATCGTCGCCCGCGCGTCGATCGCCTGGGGCGCCGAGATCGACGAGGACGGCAAGGCCGTCTGGTTCGAGCCGGCCACCGAGCTGTCGGAGACCGGCGGCACCGACATCCAGGTCACCTACGCCAGCAGTCCGTTCGCCGAGGACCACACCCGCGTCGGCGAGGTCGCGGTCCAGATCAACGGGGTCCCGGTCGTCGCCTTCGGTCGCTTCCAGCGCAACTACCGCGACCTGCGCCGCGAGATCCGCCTGCTCGCGCTCGCCCACGAGGACGACTACCCCCTGGCGAAGGTCCTCTCGGAGCACTTCGACGCCCTCGAGCGACCACTGCGCGCCAACATGGGCCGCGAGCAGGTCGACACGGCGAGTGCCGAGGGCCGCACGACGGTCGACCTGCGTCTGCGGATGCCGCGCGAGACCGCTCGGCACATCGGCGGCCTGATCGACCTGCTCGACGCGGCCGACGAGTTCAGCCGCGCCCAGCGCCTGCTGACCGCGCCCCGCGGCTCCGAGCAGCGCGCGTTCCAGATCTGGTTCCTCGGCGAGTTCCGCCGCCAGTCGGCCGGCGCCCCGCCGGTGGCCTGGCAGGGCGGTGCCGGCTCCGGCGCCCCCTCCCGCGCGCTCTGACCACTCCGCACTAGCCTCGGCCCATGACCCCGGGACCGCGGCACCTCCTCGCCGTGGCCGCGGGGGGCGCGGGCGGGGCGATGCTGCGGTACGCCGCCACCCACGCCCAGCCCGACGGCGGCGGCTTCCCGTGGACGACCTTCGCGATCAACGTCGTCGGCTCGGCAGTGCTCGCCGGCCTGCTCCTGCTGCCCCTGGCCCGCCGATCCACCGTGTGGGCCGCCGCACTCGGCCCGGGCGCCCTCGGCGGGTTCACCACGTTCTCGGCCACGTCCGAGCAGGCACGGTCCCTGCTGGCCGACGGCCGGACCGGGCTGGCCGGCGCCTACGTCGTCGGCACCCTCGCCGCCGGGCTGGTCGCGGTGGTCGTCGTCGGCGCGCTGGCCCCACCCCTGCCCGAGGAGGACGAGCTGTGACGGCGCTGCTGGTCGCCCTCGGCGGCGGGCTCGGGTCGGTGCTGCGCTACGCGCTCGGCCAGCGGTACGACGACCGGTGGCACCACGGCACGCTGGCGGCCAACACCGGGGCCAGCCTGCTGCTCGGCGCCTGCGCGGGCTGGGCCCTGGGCGGGAACGCGCTGGCACTGGTCGGCACCGGCTTCTGCGGTGGCCTGTCGACGTACTCGTCGCTGATGGTGCAGACCCGCGACCTGGGTCCGGTGCGCGGGGCGGCGTACCTCGTCGGGACGATCGCCCTCGGGCTCGCGGCCGCGGCCCTGGGATTCGCCGCCGCGCGGTAGTCAGGCGTAGCCGAGCTCGTGCAGGCGGTCGTCGTCGATGCCGAAGTGGTGGGCGATCTCGTGCACGACGGTGATCCGGATCTCCTCGGTGAGCTCCTCGACGTCCCGGCACATGTCGAGCAGCGGGCCGCGGAACAGGAAGATCCGGTCGGGCAGCTGCGGCAGCAGGCCGCCGTCGCGCTCGGTGAGGGCCACGCCGTCGTACAGGCCGAGCAGGTCGTCGGGCTCGTCCTCCGGCGGCTCGTCCTCGACCAGGACGACGACGTTGTGGACGAGCCGGGCCAGCTCCTCGGGGATCTCGTCGAGGGCGGCGTCGACGAGGGCGTCGAACTCCTCAGGGCTCATCGCGACCGGCACGCGCGCCATTCTCGCCGACAGCGGCAACTGCGTGCGCCGTGCGCTGGCAGGATGCGTTCCATGGCGTCCTACGAGCCCCCGGCCGAGTACCCCGGCTATCCCGGCCAGCCCCCGTACGGCCAGCCCGGCGAACCTCCGTACGGCCAGTCCCCGTATGGCCAGCCCCCGTACGGCCAGGGATACGGCCAGCCCGGTCCGCCCGTCGGTCCGTGGCACCCGGGCACCCAGCTCGGCCTCCCGGACGGCGTGGTCATCGCCTCGCAGGGGCGCCGCGTCGGCGCCTACTTCCTCGCGATCCCGCTCGTCTTCCTCACCTGCGGGATCGGCTACCTCGTCTGGGGCGCGATCGTGTGGGGCAAGGGCACCAGCCCGGCCCTGCAGGTGCTCGGCATGCGGGCGTGGAAGCCGGAGCGGCGCGGACCCGCGGGATGGGGCGACATGGCGATGCGCAACGGCCTGGACTGGCTGATCTCGATGGTCACCTGCGGGATCTCGAGCATCGTGTCGTTCGTGATGTTCCTGAGCGACGAGCCGCTGCACCGCACGTTGGGCGACCGGGTCGGCGGCACGGTGATCGTGTTCGACCCGCAGCGCCGACTGGGCTGAGCCGCGGCGCACCTGCGCGAAAACGAGAAGAACCGCTCCGGTGATCTGGAGCGGTTCTCTCTTCTGCGACCCCGACGGGACTCGAACCCGCGGCCTCCGCCGTGACAGGGCGGCGCGCTAACCAACTGCGCTACGGGGCCAGGTTGCTCTCCGTGCAGTTTCCTGCGCGGCGAAGCGGATGGAACTCTAACCCATGGCCGACCTCGGCTCCCAATCGGGAGCACCCCCGGCACACGACCCGCACCCCCAACCGGATTCGAACCGGCGTACCCGCCGTGAAAGGGCGGTGTCCTGGGCCGCTAGACGATGGGGGCCCTCCGCTGCGGGACGAGGCCCGCGGCGGCCCGGTCAGCATAGTGCGGGAGCCCCGCAACGCGCCCAATCCCAGCGCTGCGCGGGTCACCTCCCGTCCACGGGGTGCCGCCGCTTTCGTGAGTTCCGAGTCCCTCCGGTAAGGTGTGCGACTGCCCGGCCAGGTAGCTCAGTTGGTACGAGCGACCGACTGAAAATCGGTAGGTCGGCGGTTCGACCCCGCCCCTGGCCACGCGCAACGAGAGGCCCCGCAGCAGTGCTGCGGGGCCTCTCGCCTTTCCACCACCGGGGGGAGCTAGTACCTGCGGACCGCCGCGGTGACGCCCCGCGGGTTGCGCAGGGTGAGCACGTCGTGCCGGTCGCCCAGGCGGGCCACGCGTCCCACGTACACGCGCACGCTCGCGCCGGGCACCAGGGTGCGGGTCGGGAGGCGCAGGACGAACCCGGCACGGGTCCGGACGGTCCAGCCCCTGAGGCCGATCGCCACCTTGCCGGTGTTGCGGACCTGGACCCACTCCCGGCCGGTCGCGCGGTGCGCGACCAGCGCGGCGGCCTGCCACCCGATCGTCGCGGTGGCCGACGTGCGGCCCAGGCGGCCGTCGTACGACGGCAGGACGACGCGGTAGCGGGCCGAACGGCTCGTCGTGCTGGCGACGCTGAACAGGTAGGGCACGCTCGCGCCCGTGGTCAGGGTGCGACGGGCGATCGTGGTCCACGTGCTGCCGTCGAGGCGCTGCAGCTGCAGCGGGGCGCCCGCCGACGCCGGCGTGACCTTGCCGGACAGCGTCACCTTGCCCCGAACCGACTGCACGGACGTCACCGGACCCAGCGTGACGCTCGGGGCAGGCGCAGCCT
>DATLIG010000032.1:0-5134 GCA_035539555.1 Nocardioides sp.
CTCGCCGGAGTCGACGTACGACGCGACCTTGTCGCGGTGCTCGCGGGTGATGAGCGGGCCCATGTCGGTCCCGGCGTCCGCCCCGTTGCCCACGACGAGCTTCGGCAGGCGCAGCGCGATCGCCTCCACCAGCGGGTCCGCGATGTCGCCGACGGCGACGGCGACCGACAGCGCCATGCAACGCTCACCGGCCGCGCCGTAGGCAGCCGAGACGATGGCGTCGGCGGCGACGTCGAGGTCGGCGTCGGGCAGCACCAACGCGTGGTTCTTGGCGCCGCCGAGGGCCTGGACCCGCTTGCCGTGGGCCGTGCCCGTCTCGTAGATGTGCTGCGCGATCGGGGTGGAGCCGACGAAGCTGACCGCCGCGATGTCCGGGTGGGTCAGCAGCGCGTCGACCGCCTCCTTGTCGCCGTGGACGACGGTGAAGACGCCGTCGGGCAGGCCGGCCTCCTTCCAGAGCTGGGCGAGGAAGAGGGCGGCGGACGGGTCCTTCTCGCTCGGCTTGAGCACGAACGCGTTGCCGCAGGCGATGGCGTTGGCACACATCCAGAGCGGGACCATGGCCGGGAAGTTGAAGGGCGTGATGCCGGCGACGACACCGAGCGGCTGGCGGATGTTGTAGACGTCGACGCCGGACGCGGCCTGCTCGGAGAAGCCGCCCTTGAGCAGCTGCGGGACTCCGGCGGCGAACTCGACGTTCTCCAGGCCGCGGGCGATCTCGCCGAGGGCGTCGGCGTGCACCTTGCCGTGCTCGGCGGTGATGATCCGGGCCAGCTCGTCGGACCGGTCGTGGAGGAGCTGGCGGAAGGCGAAGACGACGCCGGAGCGCTGGGAGAGCGACGAGCTGCGCCACTGCTTCGCGGCCTGCACGGCGGTCGCGACCGCGGCGGAGACCTCGGTGGTCGACGCGAGGTCGACCTGTGCCGAGACGGTGCCGGTGGCCGGGTTGAAGACGTCGGCGGTACGACCCGAGGTGCCCGCGACGACGCGGCCCTCGATCCAGTGCGAGATGCGGGTGCTCATGCGCCCCAGATTATGTGCCACCCATAGCCACATCAAAGACTTCATTGCTATGTTGCAAAGATGTCGACCTTGTCGAAGGAGCTCATCTCCGGGATCGAGACGCGGCTCGCCGAGCCCACCTCGAAAGGGCTCGCGGCCGCCGTCGGGCGGGCGATTCGCGACGGCCTGCTCGCCCCCGGCGACCGGCTGCCACCGATCCGCGAGCTCGCGCACGAGCTCGCCCTCTCCCCCACGACCGTCAGCGCCGCGTGGGCGCTGCTCACCCGCGCCGGCACCCTGCGGACCGCCGGCCGCCGCGGCACCGTCGTCGCCGACACCTCCGCCCCGCGCACCGGCCGTTACCAGCAGGCGCTGGAGAAGCCGGCCGCCTTCCCGCTCGACCTGTCCACCGGCGTGCCGGACGAGGAGCTGCTGCCCGCCCTCGGCGGCGCGCTGCAGGCACTCACGACCGCCGGCACCCCGCACTCCTACCTCGACGACCCGGTGCTGCCCGAGCTGCGCGAGGTCCTGCTCGCCTCGTGGCCCTACGACCCGGAGGCGCTGACGGTCGTCGACGGGGCGATGGACGGACTGGAGCTCGTGCTCCGCAGCCGGCTGCAGTACGGCGACCGGGTGGTCGTCGAGCACCCCGGCTTCCCTCCGCTGCTGGACCTGCTCGAGGCCCTCGGCGCGGTGGTCGTGGGCGTACCGCTCGATGCGGAGGGACTCCTGCCCGCGGACCTCGCGGCGGCCCTGGCGGAGCCCGTCGCAGCGGTCGTCCTGCAGCCGCGCGCACAGAACCCGACCGGCGTCTCGATGAGCGCGGCCCGGGCATCCGCACTGGCCGGGCTGCTCCGCGACCACGACGTGCTCGTCGTCGAGGACGACTCGGCCAGCGCCCTCGGCGGTCCGGCGCCGGCCACCCTCGCCACGCACCTCCCTGACCAGACGGTGCACGTGCGGAGCTACTCCAAGTCGCACGGGCCCGACCTGCGACTCGCCGCGCTCAGCGGTCCGGCGCCGGTCATCGACGGCGTGCGGCACCTGCGCCAGCTCGGCCAGGGTTGGAGCAGCCGCCTGCTCCAGCGGATCCTGCTCCACCTGCTCACCGACCCCGGCTCCCGTGCCGAGGTCGAGGCCGCCCGGGTCGAGTACGCCGCCCGTCGCGCCACCTTCGTCGACGCCCTTGCCGCAGAGGGCGTCGAGGTCGGCGGGGTCGAGGGACTCAATGTGTGGGTCCCCGTCCACGACCAGGAGGCCGCGCTCGTCCGCCTCGCCAGCCAGGGCATCGGCGTGGCCGCCGGCTCGCCGTTCCAACTGCTCCCCGACGACCCGCACGTCCGGGTCACGTGCGGGTTGGTGCGGGAGGACCTGCCGGCCGTCGCGGCGGCTGTTGCTGCGGCCGCGCGGACCGGGGGTTGGGGCAACCGGGCGCGGTGACGTGCCCACCCCCTCCCGGCAGCGCCCAGGTCCGCCCGGTCTCGCCATGGCCGCCGTCGACACGATCGAGCTGGACCCGGCCGCGCGTCACGGTGGGCCGTCCGTCGTGGACGCTGCGCGGCGCGGCGATCCTGACGTGGACGGGGATCCGAGGCGGCCCGAACGCCTCGCTGGCGGATTCGATCTCTCCGTCGTCCACCGCCACCTAGCATGGGCGAATGCCAGCCACCAGGCGCAGCTCACCGCACCCAGCATGGGGCGTCAGTGTGGGACTCGCTGCCGGAATCGCAGTCCTGGTCGCCTACTTCATCCAGGCGAGCGTCACGAACGGCCTGTTCTGGGATGTCTTCGTGCTCCCCATGCTTGGGGCACTCATCGTCGGCGCGATCATCGCGGCGGCCGTCGCGAAGTCACACAGGGCGTGGTGGATCGGAGTCGCGGGCGGGGTGTTCTCGATGTTCCCGATCTGCGCGGCAGGCTTCGTCGTCCTGGCCGTCACCATCGGCCTGGACTAGGCGGTCCGCCTCCGATCCACGCGGGCGTGCGTTTCAGCCGTCGCCACGTCCTTGGTCCACGGCCGGACGCCGATCCCCTGCGATCGAACGGATGGAGCAGACCCCCGGTCGTCCGGCCACTATGACGTTCCCCCGGTCGCCGGGCCGCCACAGCCCGGGAAGAGAGCACGTCGCTGACACCGAGCAGTGCCCCAGGGACGTTCGGTTCAGGCGATGAGGTCGTCCCACCCGGCAGCGAGGTAGTCGATGAAGGTCGGGCCGACGTGCTCGGCGCGGAGGTCCGCGGCCGACACCGGCCGCTCGCGGGCACGGAAGGCAGGATCGGCGAGCGACCGGGCAGCGAAGTCGTGGTGCAGGATCGCCCCGATCCCGACGGTGACGAAGTCGGCGCCCTGCTCCAGGCACCAGCGCGCCTCCTCCGCGGAGGTCACTCCGCCGGCCACACCGAGGAGCGTGTCGTGGCGAGGAAGGTCGGTGAAGTGCTCGATGAGCAACCCGTCGACCGACGTGTCGCGCGGGCGCATCGTCACGTCCCACAGGGACATGTCGAGGAAGTCCAGCAGCTCGGTCGCCAGCAGGGTGCGGGCGGTCTCGCGCGCCTCGGCAACGGTGATGCCGTAGCCCTCGGGCGTGAGCCGGAGACCGAGCTGGAAGTCGGGCCCGGTGGCAGCCCGGATCCCCGCCAGCACCTCGCGCAGCACCCGCGTCCGGTCCTCGAGGCTCCCGCCGTAGCCGTCGGAGCGATGGTTCGAGCGACCGTCGAGGAACTGGCCCAGCAGGTAGCCGTGCGCGCCGTGCACCTGCACGCCGTCGAAGCCCGCCCGCTCGGCGCGGACCGCGGCGTCGACGAAGTCGGCGATGACCCGGTCGACGCCCTCCGTGGTCAGAGCGACGGCATCCTTGCGCGGTTCGTCCCAGGGGGCGACGTTCGGTACGCCGTTGAGGGCGGCGTCGGCGCGCATCCCAGCGTGGTGCAGCTGCACCGCCGACCGTGTCCCGGTGGCGCGCAGGCTCTGGGCCAGTCGGGTCAGGCCCGGGACGTGCTCGTCGCCCGCGATGCCGAGCTGCCCGCGCCACGCCCGGCCCTCGGGGGCGACGTACGCCGCACACGTCACGGTCAGCCCGAATCCACCGCGGCCGCGGGCCACCAGCCAGTCGTGCTCGTCGTCGGACAGCGTGCCGTCGTCATTGCTCTGCGTGTTGGTCAGCGGGGCGAGCGCGAGGCGGTTGCGCCAGGGCTGGCCGTGAGCGGGACGGAGCGTGTCGGTCAGGTCGGCCACGCTCGCATTCTGGCAGGGGCCTGCTCGACCCCGGTCGCCGCCGTGGTGCGACCGCACCGGGTATCGCGAGCAAGCGGAGCCCCGGGTGTCGGTGACCTTCTCCGCGCGGGACTCGTGGGTCGCGATTGCGGGCCGGGCCAGCGTCGTGAAGGACCAGGCAAAGCTCGAGGAGCTGTGGAACACCTTCGCCGAGGCGTGGATGCCCGAGGGCCCGGACGACCCGAACGCCGTCCTGCTCCGCGTCGACGTCGAGGAGGCGGAGTACTGGGACACCCCCGGCGGGAAGGTCGCCTCCCTCATCAGCTTCGCCAAGGCGAAGCTGACCGGCGACACCTACGACGCCGACCACGGAACCGTGCGTCCCTGACCGGCCGTCGCCGAGGGCGCGCCGCCGTCCACAGGGACGGCGCACTCGCTTGACTCGAACGCGCGTTCGAGTCACCATATGGGTATGGCAGCAGAGCAGCTCACGGCTGAGGAGGTCCGGTCGTTCGTCGACCGGGTCGTGACCGCTGGCTGTGCTGACGATCCGGTCGAGCAGGTGGACGTGATCGCAGCCTTGGAGGTGTTGAAGTCCGCGGCCAGTGCGGTGCAGGCCGAGACCTCCGTCGTGTACGACGCCCGCCGCCGCGCCGACGAAGCGGCGGCCGGGGTGCGGGCGGCCCGGCAGGGCCGCGGTGTCGCGGCCGAGATCGGGCTCGCGCGGCGGGAGTCTCCGCATCGGGGGCAGGTGCTGCTGGGGCTGGCGAAGATCCTGACCACGGAGATGCCGCACACCCTGGCGAGGTTGCGGGACGGGTCGTTGTCGGAGTTCCGCGCGACCCTCATCGCCCGGGAGACGGGGTGTCTGCCGGTGGAGCTGCGGATGTTCCTCGACGAGGAGGTCTGCGCGGACCC
>DATLIG010000033.1:0-15715 GCA_035539555.1 Nocardioides sp.
GAGGGGTTCGGGTGCAGGGGCGGGGGCGTGCGCCGGGTTCTCGTTGTCGCTCATGCCTGCAGCATGCGCCCGGGGCCTGTGACGAACCTGTGGTGCAGCGATGGAAGTCCTTTCCTTCCGCACAACTGCTTCACAGCAACGGCACAGGTTGGTGGCACAGTCTGTGGCCATGACCGAGACCGCCACCCGCCCCGACGGAACCCCGCTGCGCGCCCTCGTGGTGGACGACGAGGTCAACATCGCCGAGCTCGTCGCGATGGCGCTGCGCTACGAGGGATGGGCCGTCGAAACCGCCCACACCGGCGGCGAGGCCGTGGCCGCCGTGCGCGGCCAGGTCCCCGATGTCGTGGTCCTCGACATGATGCTGCCCGACTATGACGGCATGGAGGTCCTCCGGCGGATCCGCGCCGACGACCCGTCGGTGCCGGTCCTGTTCCTCACCGCACGCGACGCCGTCGAGGACCGCGTGGCGGGGCTGACGGCCGGAGGCGACGACTACGTCACCAAGCCGTTCTCCCTGGAGGAGCTGGTCGCCCGGCTGCGGGCCCTGGTCCGTCGCGCCGGCTCGGCCGTCGAGCAGAGCCGGTCGACCCTCGTCGTCGGCGACCTGGTCCTCGACGAGGACAGCCACGAGGTCACCCGCGCGGGCGACCACGTCAGCCTCACCCACACCGAGTTCGAGCTGCTGCGCTACCTGATGCGCAACCCGCGCCGGGTGCTGAGCAAGGCGCAGATCCTCGACCGGGTCTGGAACTACGACTTCGGTGGCCAGGCCAATGTCGTCGAGCTCTACATCTCCTACCTCCGCAAGAAGATCGACGCCGGCCGGGAGCCGATGATCCACACGATGCGCGGCGCGGGCTACGTGCTGAAGCCGGCAGGCTGATGGAGCGCTTCATCCCGCGCTCGCTCACCTCGCGACTTGTCGTCACCGCTGTCGCGCTCGTCGCGGTCGTCTCGCTGCTGATCGGTGTGGTGACCACGATCGGGATGCGGGCATGGCTGATGGACCGGCTCGACGGCGACGTACGCAGCGCCGTGAGCCGATCGGAGAACGGCCCGGGAGTGGAGATCGGGGGCAGGCCGCCGATCATGCCGGGCGACGACGACGCCGGGCGACGGTTCGGCCAGCCCGGGCTGCTCAACGTCGTGTACACCGACGCCGGGAACATCGGTGTCGTCGTCTCCGAGGGCGGCGAGTTCGCTGAACTGGACGACGCCACGATCGACGCGCTGCGCTCGGCCGGCGACGACGGTGCCGAGACGATCGAGGTGCCCGGGCACGGCACGTATCGAGTGATGGCGGGGCACGCGGACAACGGCAGCGACGTGGTCGTCGGCCTTCCGACCGACGACGTCGACGAGGCCACCGTCTCCCTCGTGCGGTGGGAGATCGCGCTCGCCCTGCTCGGGATCCTCGCCGCGGCGCTGGCCGGCACCGCCGTCGTACGACGCCAGCTGCGCCCGCTGACCGAGGTGGCCGCGACCGCGCACGCGGTCGCCGAGCTGCCCCTCGACGAGGGCGAGATCGGTGTCACCGAGCGGGTGCCGGCCCACCTGACCGACCCGCGCACCGAGGCCGGCCAGGTCGGTCTCGCACTCAACCAGCTGCTCGCGCACGTCGAGTCGTCCCTGTCGGCCCGGCACCGCAGCGAGCAGCAGGTGCGACAGTTCGTCGCGGACGCGTCGCACGAGCTGCGAACCCCGCTGACCACGATCGCGGGCTACACCGAGCTCGCCCGCCGGCAGGGCGACGCCGACACTGCGGCGGTCGCACTGGCCAAGGTGCAGGAGGAGGCGGGCCGGATGACCGCGCTCGTCGAGGACCTCCTGCTGCTGGCCCGCCTCGACGCGGGCCGGCCGCTCGAGGCCGAGCCGGTCGACCTCACCCGCCTGCTGCTGGAGGCGGTCGACGACGCCCGCGTCGTCTCCCCGGACCACCGCTGGCGGATCGTGCTGCCCGAGGACGGCGAGCCGATCGAGGTGACCGGCGACGGGCAGCGGCTGCACCAGGTGGTGACCAACCTGTTGGCCAACGCCCGCAAGTACACCCCGCCCGGCACCGTCGTCACGGTCACGGCCCGTCCCGACGGCTTCGACGTCCATGACGACGGCCCCGGCTTCCCTGCCGACCTCGTCGGTACGGCGTTCGAGCGCTTCACCCGCGGCGACGCCTCCCGCCACCGCTCGGACGGCGTGGGCCTCGGGCTGGCGCTGGTGCAGGCCATCGTGGGCGCCCACGGAGGTCATGTGACGCTGGCGAGCGTGCCGGGGGACACCGTCGTACGGGTTCGTCTCACAGCGTCCTCATAGGTCGGCCAGACGGCCGGCACAGTCACGACCGACAGGGTCGGGGCCGTGATGAGAAATGCGCGGATGGCTTCGTCGCGAGCTCCGAAGCTGCTGAACCGGGTGCGTCCGCCGTGGCGCCGACCCCGGCGACTGGTCCTGGTCCTCTCCGCCCTCGTGGTCGTGTCCGGCGTCGCCGGCGCGTGGCTGCTGCTGCGTGGCGACGAGCCGGCGGCGGCGTCCACGACGACCGCCACGGTGTCGACCCAGACCCTCAAGCAGACCGTGACGGCCAGCGGCACCGTCGCCGCCGCGACGACGGAGGACCTGTCCTTCGACGTCAGCGGCACGGTCACCAAGGTGTTCGTCGAGCCCGGCGACACCGTGAAGGAGGGCCAGCGGCTGGCCCGGATCGACGACGACGTCCTCCAGGCCGAGCTCGACGCCGCGGAGAGCTCGCTCGACGCCGCCGAGACGGCCCAGTCGGAGCACATCTCCGACGGCGCCTCCGACGAGCAGCTCGCCGCCGACGAGGCGTCGGTCCTCGCCGCAGAGTCGAGCCTCACCCAGGCCCAGGACGCCGTCGAGGACGCGGTGCTGCGCTCGACGATCGCCGGCACCGTGACCGACGTCGGCCTCGAGGTGGGCGACAGCGTCGGATCCGGCTCCGGCAGCAGCCAGCCCAGCACGGGCACGGGTTCCTCGTCGTCCTCGACCGCCACCGACACCACCAGCGGCACGATCACCGTCGTCTCGACCGGCCGGTTCGTCGTGGACGCCACCGTCTCCAGCAGCGACGTGGAGAAGGTCGAGAAGGGCATGCAGGCCGAGATCACGGTCAGTGGCATCGACGAGACCGTCTATGGCACCGTCTCGGAGGTCGGCCTCGTCGCCGAGACCGACTCGTCCGGCGCCGCTGCCTTCCCTGTCACCGTCGAGGTGACCGGCGAGCGCGACGACCTCTACTCCGGCACGTCGGCCGACGTGGCCGTGGTCGTCAGCCAGCGCACCGACGTGCTCACCGTCGACAGCCGTGCCGTGCGGGCCGACGGCGACACGACGTACGTCGAGAAGGTCACCGACGGTGCGACCGGCGCGACCGAGCGGGTCACCGTCGAGACCGGCGAGACGTCCGGCATGGTCACCGAGGTGACCTCCGGCCTCGCCGAGGGCGACGTCGTCCAGGTGCCCGGCTTCGCCGGCCCCGGCGGCAACGGCGGCGACCAGGACATGCAGGAGTTCCAGCAGCAGATGCAGGAGCGGATGCAGAACGGCGGCGGTTTCCCCGGCGGCGGTTTCCCCGGCGGCGGCTTCCCCGGCGGTGCCCAGTGAGCGCGATCATCGAGCTCGCCGGCGTCCGCAAGACCTACCGCTCCGGGTCCGTCGAGTTCGAGGCCCTGCGCGGCATCGACACCACCGTGACGTCGGGGGAGTACGTCGCCGTGATCGGTCCGTCGGGCTCCGGGAAGTCGACGCTGATGAACCTGCTGGGCTGCCTCGACGTCCCGACCGAGGGCCGCTACGTCCTCGCGGGCGACGACACCTCCAGCCTCGACGAGACCGCGCTCGCGGCGATCCGCAACCGGCGGATCGGCTTCGTCTTCCAGCAGTTCCACCTGCTGGCGTCGATGACCGCGCTGCGCAACGTCGAGCTGCCGCTCGTGTACGCCGGGGTCTCGCGTGCCGAGCGCCGGGACCGGGCAGCCGCGGCGCTGGCCCGGGTCGGCCTCGCCGAGCGGCTCGACCACCGTCCGGGCGAGCTCTCGGGTGGCCAGCAGCAGCGGGTCGCCGTGGCGCGTGCGCTGGTCACCGAGCCCGCCCTGCTGCTCGCCGACGAGCCCACCGGCAACCTCGACTCCCGCTCGACCCACGACGTGCTCGGCCTCTTCGACGAGCTGCACGCCGCGGGGCGCACGATCGTGCTGATCACCCACGAGCCGGACGTGGCGGCTCGGGCCGGGCGCAACCTGGTCATCGACGACGGCCTGATCACCGAGGACCGGCTCACTGCGGGGGTGGGCGCCCGATGAGCTGGTGGGAGACCTTCCGCTCCGGCTTCGCCGCCATCCGCTCGCACCGGCTGCGGTCCTCGCTGACAGTGCTCGGCATCGTCATCGGCATCTCGTCGGTCATCCTCACGGTGGGCCTGGGCCAAGGTGCGCAGCAGGAGGTCGAGGACCAGATCGACGCCCTCGGATCCAACCTGCTCATCGTGTCGCCCGGCAGCACCACCGACTCCTCGGGCAACCGTGGTGGCTTCGGGTCGGCCTCGACGTTGACCTACGCCGACGCGACCGCGATCGCCGACACCGACGTGGTCCCCGATGCCGCAGCCGTCGCCCCGACCACCTCCAGCTCGGTCTCGCTCGTCAACGGCGACACCAACTGGACCACCTCGCTCGTCGGTACGACGACCGCCTGGCTCGACGTCCGCAGCCGGGAGCTCTCCGCGGGCCGGTTCTTCACGGCCGAGGAGGCCGCCCAGGGCTCTCCTGTCGCGGTGATCGGCGCCGACACCGCCTCGGAGCTGTTCGACCGCCAGACGCCGGTCGGGCAGACCGTGACCGTCAACGGCACCCGGCTGACGGTGATCGGCGTGCTGACCTCGTCCGGCGCCTCGTCGACCGGGACGAGCGAGGACGACCAGGCCGTCGTACCCGTGGGGACGGCGAGCCGGCTCACCGGCAGCACGTCGGACACGGTGGCGACGATCTACGTGGAGGCCGTGAGCGAGGAGAGCCTCGCGGCGGCGTACCAGGAGGTCCAGGCGTTGCTCGCCAACCGGCACGGGGTCACGACCGCCGAGGCGGACTTCTCCATCTCCACGCAGGACTCGCTCGTGGAGACGGCCAACGAGACCAACCGGACGTTCACGGTCCTGCTCGGCGGCGTCGCGGGGATCTCCCTGCTGGTCGGCGGCATCGGGGTCATGAACATCATGCTGGTCTCGGTCACCGAGCGGATCCGCGAGATCGGCCTCCGCAAGGCGCTCGGCGCCGCCCCGAACGTGATCCGCCGGCAGTTCCTCGTCGAGGCGTCGCTGCTCGGCCTGACCGGCGGCATCGTCGGCGTCCTCATCGGCGTCGTCGGCGCCCAGGTCCTGCCGCACTTCATCGACCAGGCCGTCGCGATCTCCGCGCTCGCCACCGTCGCAGCCCTCGCGACCTCGCTCGCCCTCGGTGTCGGCTTCGGCGTCTATCCCGCCAGCCGGGCCGCCCGCCTCACCCCGATCGACGCACTCCGCAGTGAGTGACGCGACCACCACAAGGAGAAGCAGACAGATGTCCCTGACCCACCTCACCCGCGCCGCGCGTCCGATCGGTACGACGACCTGCGCCCTCGCGCTGGCCGTGCTCCTCGTCGGCTGCGGCTCCGACGACACGACCGGCACCGCCAGCGACAGCGCGCCCGCTGATGCCGCGTCGGGCGCCCCGTCCGGCGGCCCCGGCGGGGGTGGCGGCATGCCGGGCGCCTTCGGCGAGATCGCCGCGGTCGACGGCGACGTGCTCCAGGTGCAGAGCCAGATGACCGGCCAGGTGGCGGTCACCGTCACCGACGCCACCGCCGTCACCGCCCAGGCCGCGGCGAAGCTGGCCGACGTGACGGCAGGGGCGTGCGTCGTCGTACGCACGGCCGACAGCGGCGACTCCGGCTCGGACGCCGCGGCCACCGAGGTCACCGCCTCGTCCGTCGCCATCTCCGAGGCCGGAGACGACGGCTGCGCGTCCGGGTTCGGCGGCGGTGGCGGCTTCCCGGGCGGCGGCGAGCGACCGACCGACCTGCCGACCGACCTGCCGACCGACCTGCCGTCGGGTGGTCCGGGCGGTGGTCGCCCCGGTGGCGGCTTCGGCACCGTCGGCGCGGTCAAGTCCGTGTCCGCCGACGGGTTCGTCGTCGAGGGCCAGGACGGCGACGTGACCGTGACGGTCGGCGCCGACACGACGTACTCGAAGCAGGTCGCCTCCGACCGCAGCGCCCTGACCGTCGGTCGCTGCGTCCAGGCGCAGGGCGACGTGGACGACACCGGCGCCGTGACCGCCGAGACCGTCCGGGTCAGTGACAAGGTGGACGACCAGTGCGGCCGCTGATCGGCTCGCGCCGCGTGGCGTTGCCGCTCGCCGCGCTGGCACTGGCCGGCACCGGAGTGGCTGCGTACGGCGCGGCGGGCGACGACGGCGTCGACTACCGCACCGTCAGCGCGACGACCGGATCGGTCGAGCAGCAGCTGAGCCTGTCCGGCACGATCTCGCCGAGCGGCAGCTCGGAGCTCGCGTTCGGGGCCGACGGAACGGTCGCGAAGGTGCGGGTCGAGCAGGGCGACGAAGTGGCGGAGGGGGACGTGATCGCGGTCCTCGACCGGGCCGCGCTGCGTGCCGCCGTCGACCGGGCGGCCTCCGACCTGGCGTCGGCGAAGGCGCAGCTCGCCGACGACCGGGACGCGCAGACCAGCGCAGTGACGACCTCGACGACCTCGACGAGCTCCTCCTCCCCGGCACCGTCGTCGGGCGCGGCGACGACGTCCGGCTCCGGTGGGTCCTCGGGCGGCGGCGCACCCTCCTCGGGCACGTCGGCCTCGACGACCGCCCTCGTGAGGCAGCTGACCGCGCAGCAGGACGCCGTGATCGAGGCGCAGACCGCCGCCGGTACCGCCCTCGCGGCGGCCGAGCTCGCGCTCGCCGACCAGCAGGCGGCGTGTGCCGACCCGGTCACCACGACGGAGACCACCGACGCGACCACCGACGCGACCACCGACGCGACCGACGGCACCACCGCCGACGCCGGTACGACGACGACCGCCGTGCTCAGCGAGGAGTGCACGTCCGCGCTGAGCGCCGTGCAGTCCGCTCAGGCGACGGCGGCCGAGGCCCAGACCGCCTTGCAGGGGGCGCTCGAGACGCTCGCCAGCACGCTGGGCGACGCGTTGGGCTCGGTGCAGCCGGACGCCGCGGGCGACGCGGGCGGCGCGGGCGGCGCGGGCGACGAGACGGGCACGGGGAGCACGCCGACCGGGTCCGGAGCCGGCGGGTCCGGCGGGAGCACCGGCTCCTCCGTGCCGGCCGGCGGGTCCTCCGGCGGCCAGACCGTGACGGCCGCGACCCTCGCCCAGGACCAGGCATCCATCGACCGCGCGACGGCCGACCTCGCCGCCGCGAAGGCCGACCTCACGGGAGCCGTCGTCCGGGCGCCGGCGGCCGGAACGGTCGTCTCCCTCGCCGTAGCTCCGGGGGACGACGCGTCGGCAGGCACGACCGTGGCCACCGTGGTCGCCCCGGGCCTGACGACCGTGACGGTCGAGGCGACCGCGACCCAGGCGGCACAGCTGGAGCAGGACATGGCCGTCGAGGTGACCCCGGCCGGGGCGACCGAGGCGCTGGCCGGCGCCGTCAGCAGGGTCGAGCACGTGGCGTCCGGCGACTCCTCGACGGGCGCCGACCCCACGTACACGGTCGAGGTCGTGCTCGACGAGCGCGACCTGCAGATCGCCGAGGGCATGCCGGCCGTGGTGACCGCCGTGGTCGGGACCGCCGACGACGTCGTCGTGGTCCCTGCGTCGGCGGTGAGCAACGGCTCGGTGACCGTGATCGACCACGGTGTCGCCGAACGGGTCAGGGTCACGACCGGCATCGTCGGCGCGACGCAGATCGAGGTCACCGACGGACTGGAGGCCGGTGACGAGGTGGTCCTCGCCGATCTCGACGCCGACCTCCCGACGGGCGACGCCGACCAGCAGGGCGGGTTCGGCGGAGGCTTCGGCGGCGGCTTTGGCGGCAACGGCGGCGGGATGCCGGCGGGCGGTCCGCCGAGCGGTGGCTTCCCCCGATGACCATCCGCTGACAAACCGCTGGCATCCGGGCCCGGAGTGGGTCACGCTGCGAACGTGAGCACGTGGACGAGCGCGGTGTGGTCCGGCGAGGAGTTCCTCGCCGGGCTGCACGCGTTCGTGGCCGACGCCGTCGGCGAGCCCGTCACCCTCGAGCCCGTGGGGCGGCAGCCGTGGTCGGCGGTGTGGCGGGCGCACGCGCGCTCCGGGACGTCGTACCTCAAGCAGAACTGTCCCGGCCAGGCGCACGAGGCGCGTCTCGTCGCCGACCTCGCGCGCCTCGCTCCCCACCAGCTGGTCCCGGTGCTCGCCGCGGATCCCGAGCGCGACCTCCTGCTGACCCGCGACCTCGGCCCCACGCTGCAGGAGCTCGGTCGCGCGTCCGACGTCGAGACGTGGTGCCGGGTCGTCGCCGAGTCGGCGGCGCTCCAACGCCGTGTTGCCTCGGTCGGGTTCGATCCCGGATTGACGGTGATGGATCCGTCCGATGCCGCGACGTACGTCGCCGACGCGGTCGGCCGCCTCGCCGCCCTCGCGCCGGGGGATCCCCGCCGGCTCGCACCCGAGGTGGCGCACCGGCTCGAGCGCCTGCTGCCCACGGTCGACCGCTGGTCCGACCAGGTCGAGGACCTCGACCTCCCGCTCACGCTGGTCCACAACGACCTGCACGCCGCCAACGTGGTGCCCCACGACGGCACCCTGCGGTTCTTCGACTTCGGCGACGCGGTCGTCGGCGACCCCCTCGGCAACCTGCTCGTCCCGCTCTACGTCGCCCAGGGCGAGCTGCACGCGACCCAGGACGACCCGCGGCTGTGGCGCATCGCCGACGCCGGGCTCGAGGCGTGGAGCGACCTCGCCCCGATCGCCGCACTTCGCGCCGCCCTGCCTGCCGCGCTCCAGCTGGCGCGTCTGGCCCGCGTCGAGTCGTGGCGGCGCTGCGTCGCCACGATGACCCGCGCCGAGCAGGCCGAGTGGGGCTACGTCCCGGCCCGCTGGCTCGCGCTCCTGCTCGAGTCCCCGCCCGTCGAGTTCAGGCCGAGCGCGGCGCGTACATGATCACCGCGACGCCGGCGAGGCAGACCAGCGCGCCGATCACGTCGTACCGGTCGGGGCGGAAGCCGTCGGCCACCATTCCCCACGCCAGCGAGCCGGCCACGAAGACCCCGCCGTACGCCGCCAGGATCCGCCCGAAGTGCGCGTCCGGCTGGAGGGTCGCGACGAACCCGTAGACCCCGAGCGCGATCACGCCCGCGCCGATCCAGACCCAACCGCGGTGCTCGCGCACGCCCTGCCACACCAGCCAGGCACCGCCGATCTCGGCGACCGCGGCGGCCACGAACAGCGCGATCGAGCGGAGGGCGTCCATGCGCTCATGCTGGCAGATCGCATCCGGCGGTGGCCGCGCGGATGTTGTCCACAGCGCGTGCACCAGGGCTTGCGCTCGAACATCTGTTCGATATCATATGGGTATGGCAGCAGTGGAGCTCACGGCGGAGGAGGTCCGGTCGTTCGTCGACCGGATCGTGACCGCCGGCTGTGCTGACGATCCGGTCGAGCAGGTCGACGTGATCGCAGCTCTGGAGGTGTTGAAGTCGGCGGCGGCTGCGGTGCAGGCCGAGGCCTCGGTCGTGTACGACGCCCGCCGCCGCGCCGACGAGGCCGCGTCCGGGGTCCGGGCGGCCCGGCAGGGCCGCGGTGTCGCGTCCGAGGTCGCGTTGGCGCGCCGGGAGTCACCGCATCGTGGGCAGGTGCTGCTGGGGCTGGCGAAGATCCTCACGACCGAGATGCCGCACACGCTGGCTCGGTTGCGGGACGGTTCGTTGTCGGAGTTCCGCGCGATGCTGCTGGTCCGGGAGAGCGCGTGTCTGCCGGTGGAGCTGCGGATGTTCGCCGACGAGGAGGTCTGTGCCGACCCGGCCGCCCTGGATGGTGTGGGGACCCGTGAGCTGATCGGCCGGATCCGGCGGTTGGTGGCCGAGCTCGACCCGGCCGCGGTCGCGCGTCGGGCCCGCAAGGCCGCTGGGGATCGCAACGTGACGGTCCGGCCGGCGCCGGACACGATGACCTACCTGACCGCCCTGGTCCCGGTCGCCCAAGGCGTCGCGGCCTACGCCGCACTCCGCAAGGCCGCCGAGGCCGCCCGCGCAGCCGGCGACCCGAGGTCGTTGGGCCAGCTGATGGCGGACCTGCTGGTCGCGCGGATCACTGGTGTCGCCGAGACCGGCACCCCGGAGGCCGCGTCGCCGGTGCCGGTCACGGTCGATGTGGTGATCTCGGATGAGTCGCTGGCCGGTGGCCACGCGCCGGCGCAGGTGTCGGCCGACGGCGTACAAGCCGAGACCGTTCCGGCCGAGGTCGCCCGCCACCTCCTCGCCCAGAGCGCCGATGCCGACGTGGTCGGCTGGTTCCGCACGCTGTACCGCAACCGCCTCGGCCGCCTCGTGGCCATGAGCACCAGGTCCCGGTTCCACTCGAAGGCGATGGGTGAGTTCCTCGCGATCCGGGGTGCCGGGATCTGCGCGACCCCGTTCTGCGACGCACCGATCCGGCACAACGACCACATCACCCCGATCAGTGAGGGCGGCGAAACGAGTGCCGCCGACGGGCAGGGGCTGTGCCAGGCGTGCAACCACGCCAAACAAGCCCCCGGGTGGCGACAACACCAGGCCGGGCACCAGATCGACCGACATCAGGTCGTCACGATCACCCCGACCGGCCACCGCTACACCGCCACCGCACCCGCCCCACCCGGCTGGCGCGAACCCCGCTACGTCCAGACCGGCCCCGGCCGCTACACCCTCATCGCCTGACTCCGGGACGCCATGAGGCCGGCGACCAGGCCGCGGTCAAGGCCAGCCTCGACGAAGCGGTGCGCAAGGCACCGACGGCGCAGGCATCGGCGGTCCGCGCCGCCCTCGGCCTGCCCGCTGCGTGAGCCGGCCCACCGAGCCCACCGCAATCCCACGGTCGTCGGCCCGACATGTCACCGCCATCACCACGCCCTAGGGTGGTGCCGTGCTCTACGAGGTCCTCCACACCGTGGTTCCTCCGCTCGCGCGCGCCATCTGGCGCCCGACGATCGAGGGCATCGACAACGTCCCACTGACGGGCCCGGTGCTGCTGGCGAGCAACCACCTGAGCTTCGCCGACAGCGTGGTGATCCCGATCGTGGCGCCGCGCAAGGTGGTGTTCCTCGCGAAGGCGGAGTACTTCACCGGCTCGGGCGTCAAGGGCCGGCTCAGCAAGGCGTGGTTCGAGGGCCTCGGCATGGTGCCGGTCGACCGCAACGACACCCGCGCCGCCCTCAACTCGCTCGACGTCGCCCTCGAGGTGCTCGGTCGCGGCGAGGCGTTCGGGATCTACCCCGAGGGCACCCGCTCGCGCGACGGGCGGCTCTACCGCGGGCGCACCGGCGTCGCACAGCTGGCCCTCACCGCCGGCGTACCGGTCGTGCCGGTCGGGCTGATCGGCACCGACGAGCTCCAGCCGGTCGACTCCAACCTGCCGCGGCGGGCGAAGGTGACCGTCCGGTTCGGGAAGCCGATCGACTTCACCGGCCGCTTCGACGGGATCGCGCCGGGCAAGGCACGCCGCGAGGCGACCGACGAGATCATGGACGCGATCCACGCCCTGACCGGCCAGGACCTCGCCGGCGCCTACAACGAGCGCCCCGCCGACGCCTGACCCGATCAGCCACGCAGGCCGGCCCGACCGATCAGGCGAGGCCGTCGAAGGGCCGCACCTCGACCTTGCCGCGGCAGGCCTTCGACGCGGCCGCAGCGAGCTTGATCGCGACGTCGAGGTCGGGCGCGTCGATCACCCAGAAGCCGGCCATCGCCTCCTTCGTCTCCAGGTAGGGACCGTCGGTGACGACCGGCGCCTCCCCCTGCCCGTCCACGACGGTCGCGGTCGCCGGCGACTGCAGGCCACCGGCGAACACCCAGTAGCCGTCGGCCCGGAGCTGGTCGTTGAAGGCACCGGTCTCGGCGAACGACTGCTCCATCTCCTCCTTCGAGCCGTAGCCGAAGAACTCGTCGTCGAACTCGACCGGTCCGATCACCGACATCAGGTAGTGCGTCATTGCTGTTCTCCTCGGTTGCGGGCGGTGCCGATCACCGCCTCCACCCCCACCACGAACAGCATCACGCCGGTACGACGACCCGCCAGAGGAAATCCGTGGTGACCCAGGTCCCGCGGGTGCGCGACGCTGGTCGGGGTACCGCGCAGGACATGAACCCGATCTCCACACTCAAGGGCATCACCCACGACGTACTGAAGGCACCGTTCACCCTGGCGGGCACGGCGACTCGGCTCGCCCGGAGCGTGATCGGCACGAAGCGGGACGAGCCCGCCCCTCCCGTCCCGCAGGTGGACATCTCCCCGGACCGGCCGGTCAACGTGACCGAGGAGCTCGGCCTCGACCCGTCGCCGGTCGCGAAGCCGAAGCGCCCGCGCCAGCAGCCGGAGAAGCCGGTGACCGGGATCGACGCGGAGGCCGACCCCAGCGACGTCGCCGCGACCCCGGCCGACGTCGCCGATGCCGTCTCCCACCGCGGCGCGCGACCTACGGACGGGTAGGGATGGCGCCGGCGGGCGCGGAGGAGTATGCAGGGAGGACCGGCGGTGCCGGTCGGGCGTCGCCCTGTCCCTGAGAGAAGTGGGCCGTGTACGCACGCTCGAGCACGTTCCACGGCAGGCCCGAGAACATCGACGCGGGCATCAAGTTCGTCGAGGCCGAGGCAGGCCCGGCGCTCGCCCACACCGACGGCTGCCGCGGCCTGTCGCTGCTGGTCGACCGTGACACCGGCTACTGCATCGCCACCAGCTCCTGGGAGAACGAGGAGGCGATGATCGCGAGCGACGAGGCGCTGCGCGGCATGCGGGAGCGCGGCCGCGACATCCTCGGAGCCTCGATGCAGGTCGACTCCTGGGAGATCGTCGCGATGCACCGCAGCCACCACGGCGAGTGCTGCCGGGTGAGCTGGGTGGAGGGCGACGTCGACTCCATGACGGAGACCTTCCGCACGGTGCTGGTCTCGCAGCTGGAGGAGCTCGAGGGCTTCTGCAGCGCCAGCCTCCTCGTGGACCGGGCGTCCGGCCTGTGCTGCGCGACCACCACGTGGGAGACCCGCGCGAGCATGGAGGCGAGCCGGGCGGCCGCCGGCGAGATGCGGGACCGGCTCGCGTCCGAGGCCTCCGGCGAGGTGGCCGAGGTGCACGAGTTCGAGCTCGCCTACGCGCACCTGCACGTCCCCGAGATGGCCTGAGCCCGCCTGGGCCGGCCCGGCAGCGCCGAGGTCAGCCCTTCTTCACCGCACGGACCAGGAGCTGCAGCAGCGTCGTGACGACCGCCTTCAGGGCGACCTGCTCGACGACCGGCAGCCTCTGGTCCGCGGTGAGCGTCCACTCGATCCGCGTCCCGGCACCGGCCGGCGACAGCACGACCTCGCCGCTGTAGTCGCGGAACGGTACGCCGCCCAGCGCCTTGTAGCCGAGCACGCCGTCGGCCTCGAACCGGGTGATCTCCTCGACGATCGCCGGCGCCGGGCCGGGCGCCTTGATCCGGCGTACGGCGCCGACGCCGTTGCGCTCCGCGACGCCCTCCTTGTCCAGCGAGACCTTCATGCCCGGGCCCCACGAGGCCATGCCCTCGTGGTGGGCCAGCACTGCCCAGACCTGGTCGACGGGAGCGTTGACGGTGGCGATGGAGGTTGCGCGCATGGGAGCCCTTTCGGCGGACATCGGGGTGGATCGCGATGCTACGGCCTCGCACCTTCCCTAGAGTCGGCACATGTCCGAGACGAGGATCACCCACATCGGCGGCCCGACCACGCTGATCGAGGTCGGCGGCTGGCGGATCCTGACCGACCCGACCTTCGACCCACCGGGCCGGCGCTACTTCTTCGGATGGGGTACGACGTCGCGCAAGCTCGCGGGACCGTCCATCGGCGTCGCGGAGCTCGGCCCCATCGACGCGGTCCTCGTGAGCCATCACCACCACGGCGACAACCTGGACCCGTCGGCCCGTGACCTGCTGCCCACGTGGGGCACCACGATCACGACGAGGAAGGGCGCGGCGAAGCTCGGCAACGGCGCGATCGGCCTCGCCGCGTGGGAGACCACGACGCTCGAGGCACCGGGCAAGGAGACGATCACGGTCACGGCGACCCCCTGCCGGCACGGTCCGGTCGGCAGCGACCCGATCACCGGCCCGGTGATCGGGTTCTCGCTCGCCTGGGCCGGCCAGGAGCACGGCGAGCTGTGGGTCACCGGCGACACCGTGCTGTACCCGGCCTTGCGGGAGGTGCCGTCGCGCCTGCGGATCGGCACCGTGCTGCTGCACCTCGGGTCGGTCCGGTTCCGCTACCTGTCGGGCTGGCTGCGCTACACGATGGACGCCCGCGAGGGAGCCGAGCTGGTCGAGCTCGTCGCCCCCGCCCACGTCGTACCCGTCCACTACGAGGGCTGGTCCCACTTCCAGCAGGGGCGCGAGGCGGCCGAGGCCGTCCTGAGCCGGTCCCCGCTCGCCGACCGGATCACCTGGCTCGACCCCGGGCAGGACACGACGCTCGCGGTCTGAGGTCACCGTGCACCCGGAGGACGGGCCGCCGCGGCGGATCACCGTGCGGGCCGGGACGACGCAGGTGCGGCTGTGAGCGCTCAGGTGCCGCAGAAGGTCCGGTAGCGGCCGAAGCCGTCGGGAGCGGGCTGGGCATGGCGCTCCAGCCCGGCCCGCTCCTCGAACGGCCGTCCCACCGCAGTGAGCAGCAAGCCGAGGGGACCGAGGTCGCCGTCCTCCGCAGCGGCCAGCGCCTCCTCGACGAGGTGGTTGCGCGGGACGTAGACCGGGTTGACCCGGTCCATCGCATCCGGGTCCGGCCCCAGGACGCGCCACTGCTGCAGCCAGGCATCGATGCCGGCGAGGTCGAGGAAGAGCCCGCGCACCGGCTCCGCGTCGCCGCGGGCGGCGGCGGCCAGGTGCCGCCAGAACGACGTGTGGTCGACCTGCCCGTCCTCGAGCAGGCGCAGCACCGGCGCGACCAGCGCGTCCGCGGCGCCACCGGCGCGCGCCAGCCCGAGCTTCGCGCGCAGGCCGGACGACCACGCAGCGGCGTACGCCGGCCGGAAGCCGCCCAGCGCCTCGGTCGCCAGCTCCACCGCACGGTCCGGCACGTCGTCGAGCAGCGGGAGCAGCGCCTCGCCGAGGCGGGCGAGGTTCCACTCCGCGATCGGCGGCTGGTTGACGTAGGCGTAGCGGCCACCCTGGTCGATCGAGCTGAAGACGGTCGCGGGGTCGTAGGCGTCGAGGAAGGCGCAGGGGCCGTAGTCGATGGTCTCCCCCGAGATCGTCCTCATTGGCGGCCGCCGCCAGCGCTTCCTCGACCAGATGATTGCGGGGAACATAGAGCGGGTTTTCGCGGTTCATCCGCGCGGCACGGCTTGCCTCGCCGCCAGGATCGCGGGCCAGGCGTTCGCGCCACGTCGACAACCAGCCATCGGCTGCGGCCCGACCCTCGAAAAGACTCCAGAAAGGCGTATCTTCGCCGCCGGCACTATCCGAAAGCCGGCGGAACGCCGAGGTCCAGTCGACCCCGTCCTTCCGCA
>DATLIG010000034.1:0-16807 GCA_035539555.1 Nocardioides sp.
GTCAAGGACCGGCTCGACGCCGAGCTCGTGGGCAACGTGTCGCTGCGGATCCTGCCGACCGACCGCCCCGACGCCTGGGAGGTCCAGGGCCGCGGCGAGCTGGCGCTGGCGATCCTGGTCGAGCAGATGCGCCGCGAGGGCTTCGAGCTCACCGTCGGCAAGCCGCAGGTGGTCACCAAGGAGATCAACGGCAAGCTGCACGAGCCGTTCGAGCGCCTGACCATCGACGCGCCGGAGGAGTACCTCGGCACCATCACCGAGCTGCTCGCCTCCCGCAAGGGCCGCATGGAGCAGATGACCAACCACGGCACCGGCTGGGTCCGGATGGAGTTCCTGGTGCCGGCGCGCGGCCTGATCGGCTTCCGCACCGAGTTCCTCACCGACACCCGCGGCACCGGCATCGCCCACCACATCTCCGAGGGCTACGAGCCCTGGGCCGGCGAGATCCGCTCGCGCAACAACGGCTCGCTGGTCGCCGACCGCAAGGGCGCCGCGACGGCGTACGCGATGACGAACCTCCAGGAGCGCGGCGTGATGTTCCTCGACCCGACCACCGAGGTCTACGAGGGCATGATCGTCGGCGAGAACTCCCGCGCCGACGACATGGACGTGAACATCACCAAGGAGAAGCAGCAGACCAACATCCGGTCCGCCACCTCCGACAACTTCGAGAAGCTCATCCCGCCGCGCAAGCTGTCGCTCGAGCAGTGCCTGGAGTTCTGCCGCGAGGACGAGTGCGTCGAGATCACGCCGGAGACGGTGCGCATCCGCAAGGTGGTCCTCGACCAGAACGAGCGGGCCAAGATGGCGAGCCGGGCCCGCAAGGGCACCCGCTGACCCTCGCCTCGGTCGCCCGGCCAGCAGGACGTCCCCCGTCCACGGCCGGGCAACCCGGCACAGTGTCCTCGTGAGACCCGACGCCGAGGACCGCTGGCTGTTCGCCACGCTGGCGGCCATCAGCGTCGTGACCGCGGTCGTCAGCAGCCTCGGCGCACCCCTGGTGCCCAGCATCGCCACCCGGTACGACGTCCCGCTGGCCACCGCGCAGTGGGTGCTCACCTCCACCCTCATCGCCGCGGCCGCGGCCACCCCGGCGATCGGCCGCTGGGGCAGCGGCCGCCTGCGTCGCCCGGTGGTCCTCGGCGCTCTCGGCGTGGTCCTCGCCGGCGCCGTGCTGGCCGCACTCCCCCTCGGCATGGGCGCGCTCATCGCCGGCCGGGCCGGCCAGGGCATGGGCCTGGCCGTCGCGCCGCTGACCCTCGCCATCGCGCGCGACGTGTGGACGGGCGACCGGCTGGTCTCGCGCCTGTCCCTGCTCTCGATCGCCACGGTTGCCGGGGCCGGCCTCGGCTACCCGTTCACCGGCCTGGTCGCCGAGCACGCCGGCATCGCCGGCGCCTACGGGATGGGCGCGGCGCTGGTGGCAGCCACCCTCGGGCTGGCGATCCGGTTCCTGCCCCGCGAGGCCCACGGCGAGCCGCAGCAGGTCGACCTCGGCAGCGTGGTGCTGGTGGCCGTCGGCATGGTCGCGGTCCTGCTCGCGGTCAGCCAGGGCGAGGCCTGGGGCTGGCTCTCCGCGCGGGTGCTGCTCCTCGCCGCCGGCGGCCTGGTGCTGCTCGCCGCCTGGGTCCTGCGAACCCGCCATCTCGCCGCCCACGGCGGCCAGCCCCTGGTGGACCTCCGGCTCGCCGGCCGACCGGGCGTGCTCGGGCCCAACGCCGTTGCCTTCGCGCTCGCTGTCGGGATGTACGGGCTGCTCACGGTCGTCGTACTCCTCGTGCGGGCGGACGGCAACGCCGGCTGGGGCCTCGACCGCGGTGCCGCCGAAGCAGGCCTGGTCCTCGTCCCCTACGCCCTCCTCAGCGTGACCGGCAGCCGGGTCGCGCTGCGGGTCGCGAAGCGGTTCGGCGCGCACCTGCTGCTTCCGATCGGGGCGACCGTGTTCGCGTCGTCGATGGTGCTGATCGCGCTGCGCCACGACAGCCTCACCCAGGCGCTCGTCGCGATGGCCGTCGGCGGGCTGGGCAGTGGCTTCACGTTCTCCTCGCTGCCCATGCTGATCGTGCCGCACGTGCCGCGCGAGGAGACCGGCAGCGCGATGGCCTTCAACCAGCTGTTGCGCTACCTCGGCTTCTCCGTCGGCTCGGCCGTCACGGTCGCCCTGCTCGAGGTGTACGGCGGCCACGAGTCGGCGTTCCGCGCGACGGTCCTCACCATGGCCGGGATCTGCTTCCTGGCCGGCGCCGGCGTCGCCTGGGGCGGACGGCGCCCGGTCACCGCACGGCCGTCCTGAGTCGCGACCCTCGCTTCCGTGGGCATCGGATCCGAGGGCATCGCATGTGCTGCCCCCACTGGTCACCACGGGTCATTGCTGCGGGGATCGGCCCGGGCGTGTGATGGACCCAGGGAACCTTGGGGGACGGCGCGAGTCGTGGGGAGTGGGCCCTGCCGAGCGTCGTCGCCCATCGGGAGGGCATTTTCGGGGACGGGACGTCGGCGCCAACCGTCCACGTGCATCTTCCTGCACCCGCAACTCGAGGGAAACCGCTACCCATGCCACGCAGCCATCGCGCCTCTCCGAAGCGCCGCAGTCGTCCACTCGCCGTCCTCGCCTGTCTCGTCCTCGCCCTCGCCGCGGCCGTCGTCCAGCCGGACTCCGCCCGCGCCGTCGCCACCAACCCGTTCGTCATCAACGGATCCGGCATCCCCGATGCCGGTGCCGTCCAGCTCGACGACCTGTTCGGCAACGTCAAGGAGCTGGGACCGAAGAACGCCAGCACCACGAAGATCGGGGTCATCCACAAGGCCGCGACCCCGATGCTGGACAAGACCAACCCCAACGCGCAGGTGGACCTCCGCAGGGCCTGGCTGGACCTCGCCCGCGACTCGGGCAACAACGACTGGGTCTACTTCGCATGGGAGCGCGACAGCAACAGTGGGAGCGGGTTCATCGCGTTCGAGTTCATGGCCAACGGGATCCCCACCGGCTGCAGCGACTACGCGGCGACGGACGCCCAGCTGATCGCAGGCTGCAACCCCTGGAAGGACCGGCAGGCCGGGGACTTCCTCGTCCTGTGGGACCAGTCGGGCAGCAGCACCTCGCTCTACAAGCGGGTGTGGCAGCAGTCGGGATCCAACCTGGTCCTCGGCAGTGCCCAGGCGATCACCAACGGTGTCGCGGCGTTCAGCCCCGACCACTTCAAGGGTGAGGCAGCCATCAACATCACCGCCGAGGGACTGTCCGATCCCGGCGGGTGCGTGTCCTTCGCGAACGTCATCCCGAGCACGGTGACCGGCAACTCCGACACCGCCGACTACAAGGACACGATCCTCCAGAAGCTGGATCCGATCAGCAACTGCGAGGCGGACCTCGCCACGACCCCGAAGGACGGCGCGGGCAACGACATCCCGGAGGGCGGCCTGTCGATCGGCACCGGGGTGGTCAGCGTGAAGGACTCGGCGACGATCAGCCTCAGCGGAGGCGCATCGACCCCGACCGGCGCGATCAGCTTCGAGCTGTGCAAGGTCGGCGCACCCGCCACCTGCACCGACGTCGGTTCGACCAGCGTCGCAGGCGGCAGCTACCCGAAGACGGTGCTGTCCCCGGTGGCCTACGTGACCGCGGCCGGCGACTACTGCTGGTCGACCTCGTGGCCGGGTGACGCCGACAACGGCATCCCGCCCGCGAGCGACTCGTCGGCCAACGAGTGCTTCACGGTCAATCCCGTGGACTCGTCCCTGTCGACCTCCGCAGGTGCCGACGTCGTCCTCGGCAACGGCGTCTCCGACTCCGCGACGCTGTCCGGCACGGCGACCCAGCCGGCCGACCCGGTCATCAACACCACCGGGACCGCGGGCGCTCCGGCAGGCGGCACGATCACCTTCAAGCTGTACGGCCCGAGCGGCGACGGCTGCGGCGAGCTCGTCTACACCTCACCCACCGTGGCGGTCAGCGGCGACGACACCTACGACACACCGGCACCGCTGTTCGAGCCGGACGAGGTCGGCGCCTACCACTGGGTCGCGGTCTACAGCGGCTCGCCGAACACCAACGGGACCAGCCACAACACCGCCTGCGACGACGCCGACGAGGACGTGTCGGTCGACGACGTGCCGTCCACGCTCTCGACGTCCCAGTCGTGGGTGCCGAACGACTCCGCCACGGTCTCGGCGGACGCGGGCGGCGACCTGGCCGGCACGGTGACGTTCGAGTTCTTCGACAACGGCACCTGCACGGGCGACCCGGTCTGGAGCGAGGACGTCCCGGTCGCCGGGGCCTCGGACCAGACGGTGAGCACGTCCAACGAGGAGGCCGTCGACGCGAGCGGCGACTTCTCGTGGCGGGTCAGCTACGACAGTGACAACGTGGCGCAGCGCGACATCCCGTCCAGCTGTGACGAGGTGTCCGGGCTGACCATCGACAACGGGGGCTCGCACACCAGTCCCTGACAATCCCCACACCGGCACGGCCCCATCCGCTTGGATGGGGCCGTGTTGGTCGATCTCCAGCTCGATGCCCGCCCCGACCGCGCCCTCGCCCGGGCCCGGGAGCTGGCCGATGCCGGCGCCGCCGGCCTGTTCACCTTCGAGGGCCCGCACGACGTCTTCCTGCCGCTGGCCGCGATCGCGGGCCAGGTCGACGTCGACCTGATGACCAACGTGGCGATCGCGATGCCCCGCTCCCCGATGCACCTCGCGCACACCGCCTGGGACCTGCAGCTGATGAGCGGCGGACGCTTCCGCCTCGGCCTGGGCTCGCAGATCCAGCCCCACATCGAGAAGAGGTACGGCGCCCGCTGGTCCCCACCCGCCGCGCGGATGCGCGAGATCGTCGGCGCGGTGCGGGCGATCCTGACCGCGTGGCAGGACGGCACCCGCCTCGACTTCCGCGGCGAGCACACGACGCACACGCTGATGCCGCCGACCTTCGTGCCCGGCCCGAACCCGTTCGGCCCGCCGCCGATCCTGCTCGGCGCGCTCGGTCCGCTGATGACCCGCACCGCCGCCGAGGTCGCCGACGGCCTGCTGGTGATGCCGTTCCACACCCACCGGCACTTCCACGAGCGGACCCTGCCCGCGGTCGCCGAGGGCCTGGCCTGCTCCAGTCGTTCGATCGAACGGTTTGAGCAGGATCCGGGCGACGAATCGTGCTCAAACCGTTCGATCGAACGAATGGAGCAGTTTCGAATCTTCCCCCAGGCGATCCTCGCGATGGGGCGCACCGACGAGGAGCTCGCCACCGCCCGCGCCGGCGTCCGGGCCCTGCTGGCGTTCTACGGATCCACGCCCGCCTACCGCCCGGTCCTCGACTCCGAGGGCTGGGGCGAGCTCCAGCCGGAACTCAACCGCCTCTCGAAGACCGGTGACGTCGCCGCGATGGTACGCCTCGTCGACGACACCATGCTGGCCACGATCGCCGTCACCGGCACCCCTGAGCAGTGCGCAGCCGAGATCACGCGGCGCTTCGGCGGCGTACGGGGGGTGGCGGGGCGGGTCTGCTGCTACTTCCCCGGCCACGACCCGTCGGCCGAGCAGGTCGCGGACCTGGTGGCAGGGCTGGCCGGCAGCTGACCGCCCCCGTCAGCGACGGAAGGCCGGCTTCTCCTTGGCGAGGAACGCCCGCACGCCCTCGTTGAAGTCCGGGCCGGTGTAGACCTCCCGCAGCAGCGCCTCCTCGCCGTCGATCGACGCCTCGGCAGGCTTCGCGCGGGAGAGCAGTTGGAGCTTGGTGGTCTCGATGGTCACCCGTGACGCCTGGGCGATGCCGGCGGCGAGGTCGGCGACCTCGGCATCCAGCGCGGCCGCGTCGGGGACCGAGGCGACGAGCGCGCCGGCGGCGTACGCGCGGTCCGCGGAGACCAGCCGCGAGGCGAGCAGCATCTCCCGGGTCAACGACTCGCCGAAGATCGCCTGGCAGCGGTAGAGGACGGTGCCCGAGAGCGCGTTGCCGAGGGTGCGGGCGATCGGGTAGCCGAAGCGCGAGGCAGCGGTCGCCACGCGCAGGTCGCAGTGCGTGGCGACGGCGAGCCCACCGCCGACGCAGACCCCGTCCACGGCCGCGATGGTGACCTGCGGCAGGGCCCACAGGCGGTCGAACATCTCGCGGATCCAGTTCTCGTAGTCGACCGCGTCGGCCTCCAGGAAGTCGCTGATCTCGTTGCCGGCGGCGAACGCCTTGCCGCCCGCGCCGCGGAGCACGACCACGCCGACGGAGCGGTCCTCGGCCGTCTGCTCCCAGAGCTGGCGCAGCTCGCCGTACATCGCCTTGGTGAAGGCGTTGCGGCGCTCGGGGCGGTTGAAGGTCACCTCGAGCACGCCGGGGCCGAGGCGGTCGCGGTCGATCAGCAGGTCGTCAGCGGTCACGTCGGCGAGGGTACCGGCGGGCCGGCCCCGTCGATCACCGGCGGTTCGAACGCGAGAATCCCCGCTCGCTGACCGCGAACGCCGCCACCACCCCGGCCACGGCGCCGAACAGGTGCCCCTGCCACGAGACGCCGGGCGTGCCCGGCAGGACGCCCCACAGCACGCTGCCGTAGACCACGAGCACCGCCAGCCCGATCCCGATCTCGGCCGGCTTGCGGTCGACGAAGCCCTGCACGGCGAGGTAGGTGATCCAGCCGAAGATCAGGCCGGAGGCGCCGATGTGGACGGAGTGGTCGCCCGCGACCAGCCACACGGCCAGGCCGCCGAGCAGCCAGATCACCGCCGTCGCCGCCAGGCCACGTCCGATGCCCGTCGCGAGCGTCAGGAACCCGAGCACCAGCGCCGGCACGGTGTTCGCGACCAGGTGCCCCCAGCCGCCGTGCAGCAGCGGGGCGGCGAGGATCCCGAGCAGCCCGTCGGCCTCCCGTGGCTGGATGCCCCACCCGTCGAGCCGGTGCGAGGCGGCGACGTCGACCATCTCGATCACCCAGAGGAGTACGACGAACGCGACCGTCGCCACCCCGGCCACCTGCCACGCCGGCTTGTCGGCGGTCCTGAGGTCCATGCCGCCAGTGTGACCGACCGCCCTCGCCGACTTGCCGGTTTCGCCCGCCGACTTGCCGCTTCCGCCCGTCGACTTGCCGGTTCCGCGCACCGACTTGCCGGTACTTCACGAGTCGCCAAGCGAACCGGCAACTCGACGGTTCGAACCGGCAACTCAACGGTTCGAACCGGCAAGTCACCGCGCGAAACCGGCAACTCGGCGGATCAGGACCAGACGGCGACCCAGTACTGCACGCCGAAGGGGGCGTCGTCGTACAGGACCTCGGCCTCGGGAAGGGAGAGCGGGGGGAGGGCGGCGAGGCAGGCGGTGTCGGCCCACAGCTCCTCGGCGAGCTCGGGATCGATGCCGGCGAAGGAGACACGGAGGGCGTCGTCGAAGGCGACGGCGCGCTCGTCGAGGTGGCCGGGGGCCTTCTCGGTGCGCGTCGCCGAGCCGTTGCCGACGACCAGGACGCCGGTCTCGCCCGACCCGACGACGGACGCACCAGCGGCAGCGACGAGGGCGGCGGCGACGCGGGCGCCGGAGCCACCCGTGGCTGAGGAGGCGACGACGCGGACCCGCGGACCGAGGCGTCCGACCGCCTCGAGGCAGGCGGCGCGCAGGTCGGCGACCGGGTCCTCGATCGAGGTGTACGACGACAGCAGGGCCAGCACGCCCGGCACGAGAGCGGTGCTCACTGGAGCCCCCGGATCGCGCGCAGCGGCGGGCGGCGGCCCGCGATGGACCACACCATGTCGACGGTCTGGCGGGTCTCGACGACCTGGTGGACGCGGTAGATGCGGGCCCCGGCGAGGGCGCAGACCGACGTCGCGGCGAGCGTCCCGACGAGTCGCTCGCCGACCTCGAGGCCGAGCGTCTCCCCGACGAAGTCCTTGTTGGACAGCGACACGAGCACCGGCCAGCCGGTGGCGACCATCTCCCCGATCCGGCGGGTGACCTCGAGGGAGTGGAAGGTGTTCTTGCCGAAGTCGTGGGCCGGGTCGATCACGATCGACTCCCGCGCGACCCCGGCCGCCAGTGCCCGCTCCGCGTAGGCGACGGTGTCGGCGATCGCGGAGGCGACCACGTCGTCGTAGTCGATCCGGTAGGGCCGGGTCCGTGGCGTCACGCCGCCCGTGTGGGTGCAGATGACGGCGGCGTCGTACTCCGCGGCGACGTCGACGAGCTCGGGGTCCGCACCGCCCCAGGCGTCGTTGAGGACGTCGGCACCGGCCGCGCAGACGGCGGCGCCGACCTCGGCCCGCCACGTGTCGACGGAGATCACCAGCCCCGGGTACGACGACCGCACCCGTGCCACGAAGTCGACGACCCGCGCCTTCTCCTCCGCCGGCGAGATCTCGACTCCCGGCGCGGCCTTGATGCCGCCGATGTCGACGATCTCCGCGCCCTGCGCGACCACCTCGGCCACGCGCGCGAAGGCGGCGTCCTCCGCCCAAGTCGCGCCCTTGTCGAAGAAGGAGTCGGGCGTGCGGTTGACGATCGCCATCATCAGCGCCTCGTCGTCGCCGAAGCGCTGGCGTCCGAGTCTCACAGGTGGGCCTCCGCGGGCGGTCGTTCGAGCGTGGGTACGACGTGCTCGACGGGCTCCAGGCCGCGCAGGTACTGCCGCAGCACCGCCTCCTGGTCCAGCCCCTCCAGCCCGGAGCGGCGCAGCGCCGCCGCGATGATCTGGGTGGCCATGCCGCCGAGGTCGCGCAGCGCCTGGTGGCGGTGTGCCCGCACCCCGAGGTCGACCTGGGCGATCGCGGCCGGCCCGCCGGCACGGACCGTGTCGACGAGGGCGGCCAGCTCGACGGCGTACCCGGTCGGGACGGACAGCCCGGCGAACCACGACCGGCGCACCGCCCACTCTCCCGCGAGCGGCTGCACCAGCGTGCCCAGCTCGGGGAACAGCAGCGCGATCAGCGGCCGCGCGACCAGCTCAGTGACCCGGCCGCCCTCGAGCGGGCCGTCGACGCCGGGACGGTCGTAGAAGCCCTTGACCAGCTGCACCGCGGGATCCGACAGCAACGGGCCGAGCAGGCCGGGCACGAAGTGGGTGTCCCAGTCGTGGAGGTCGGCGTCCATGAAGACGACGAGGTCGCCGGTCGTGACGAAGAGCGACTTCCACATGGCCTCGCCCTTGCCGGGGTGGCTGCCGAGGTCGGGGCGGATCTCGGCCGCGCGGTGCACGCGCGCGCCGGCGGACTCGGCGACGGCGTAGGTGTCGTCGACGGAGTCGCTGTCGATCACCACGACCTCGTCGACCAGCGCCACGGTGTCCATCAACGCCTCACGCACGCGGCTGACGACCGCGCCGACGGTGGCGGCCTCGTTGCGCGCAGGGACGACCAGGCTCACCCGCTGCCCCAGCTCCCCCTTGCGACCCAGCAGCCCCTCGAGGGCCCAGTCGTCCCAGTGGGCGGCGCGGATCCCCATGCCCGTCAACCTACCGGGCCCCGAATTCGGCAAAGTTGCCAAGGGTTCGGATACCAATTCCGGCAACCGGTGCTACGGTCGCAAGCATCTCGGGAAACTTTGGCGGGCGCTCCCTCCCCCAGGAGATTCCAATGAGTCTTGGACGTTGGCGACGCAAGATGCGTTGTCTGCTGAAGCACGGTCCGCGCGGCTGTCCGCACATCGAGCGGCACACGCGGCGACCACGCCGCCGACGGCGGCAGGCCGAGGCCGCGGGCGGTCGTCACCGGCCGCCGGTCGACATCATCAGCCCGGCCGACCTCGTCCTCAACCGCCGTCCCGCGGGACCAGGAAGTCCGTGACCGCCTCGGCGATGGCCCGTCCGTAGCGGCGCCTCCCCGCCTCGCTCTCCATGAGCGCGGCATCCCCCGCCGCATGCATGTTGCCGAGCTCGGCCATCACCGCCGGCACGTCGGACAGGTTGAGCGTGCCGAGGTCGCCGCGGACGTCGATCCCCCGCTCACCCCGGTACGACGACCGCTCGATCCCCTCTGCGACGAGCGCGTCGCGCAGGACCCGCGCCAGGCGGCGCGAGGGCTGGTCGATGTCGTCGGTCCAGCCCTTCCGCGACGCGGGACGGATCACGTGGAACCCGGTGGCTGCCTCGTCGAGGACCCCGTCGGCGTGGATGCTGACGCGCACGTGCGCCGTCGGCCCGGGCTCACCGGGGTTGCCGATCCGGCCGCGCTCGTCGACGCACGGTCCCCACTGGTCGTCGGAGTCGGTGTCGCGGGTGAGGACCACGCGGGCGCCCCGCTGCTCGAGCAGCTGCCGGGCCACCGCGGCGACCTCCCAGGTGAAGGTCGCCTCCGGGTAGCCGTCGTCGGTCGCGGTCCCCGTCGTGTTGCACTCCTTCTCGAACCCGCCCGCGTCGACCGGCGCGGCGATCTCGGCGACGTGGTGCCGGTTGCCGAGCTGGTGGCCGGGATCGAGGACGACGACCTTCCCGGCCAACGGGGCGCGTCCGGGGCGCGGGGTGCCGGGAGCGGCCGTGCCCGTCACGCGCGGCGATGCGGAGGGCGTCGTACCCGGGGGTTCGGGCGGAGTCGTCGCGCACCCGGCCACGAGCGCGGCGACAGCCAGCAGCGGCGCCGCGCGTCCCACCCCGAGCCCGAGGATCACGCGTAGCCCAGGACGTCCTTGCGCTTCTCACCCCAGGCCAGTGCGGAGGCGATCGCCTCGTCGAGCGAGAGCTCGGTGTGCCAGCCCAGCAGCTCGCGTGCCTTGTCGGCGTTGGCGAAGGCCCCCGGGGCGTCGCCGGGCCGCGGCGGTGCCTCGGTCACCGGGACCGGCTTGCCCACGACGCGCTCGACGGCCGCGAGCAGCTCGCGCACGGTGACGCCGTCGCCCGCGCCGAGGTTGATGTAGGTGAAGGTGTCGTCCACCTTCGACAGCACCGCGTCGAACTCCTCGACCGCGCGCACGTGCGCCCGCGCCAGGTCCCACACGTGGATGTAGTCGCGGATGCCCGTGCCGTCGCGGGTCGGGTGGTCGGTGCCGGTGATGGTGAAGGTGTCGCGGAAGCCGAGGGCCGTCTGCGCCATCAGCGGGACGACGTGCGTGGCGTCGCGCACGTGGTAGCCGGTCTCGAGGTCCGGGTCCGCCCCGATCGGGTTGAAGTAGCGCAGGATGATCGCGCGCAGGTCGCTCGCCCGGGAGAGGTCCTCCAGGACCTGCTCCATCATTCGCTTGGTGCGCGCGTACGGCGACGTCGGCTCGACCGGGTCCTCCTCGGTCACCTCGAAGTGCGGCGTCATCGCGTAGAGCGACGCGGTCGAGGAGAAGATGATCCGCGGCTTCCCGAGGGCGGTCAGCTCGTCGAACATCTCCAGCGACTTCGTGACGTTGTCGCGGTAGTACTCGTAGGGCTTCTCCACCGACTCCGGTACGACGATCCGGGCAGCCATGTGGATCGTCGCCTCGATGTCGGGGTGCTCCTCGACGACGCGGCGCAGCAGCGCCCGGTCGGCGATGTCGCCCTCGTAGAAGATCCGGTCGCCGACGTACTGGCGGGGGCCGGTGAGCAGCGAGTCGAGGATGACCGGCACGTGCCCGGACCGCTCGAGCGCCTTGGCGGTGATCGAACCGATGTAGCCGGCACCGCCGGTGACGAGGACCTTCATGGCCGCGACGATACCGAGCGCTCCCTCACCGACCTACCCGCCGACCGACCCGCCGACCTACCCGCCGTGCGTCTCGTCGAGCAGGCCCAGCAGGTAGCGGCCGTAGCCGCTCTTGAGCAATCCCTGCGCCAGCTCGGTCAGCCGGGCGTCGTCGATGAAGCCCAGCCGCCAGGCCACCTCCTCGGGCGCGCCGACCTTGGTCCCCTGCCGCGCCTCGAGGGCACGCACGAAGTTGCTCGCGTCGTTGAGGTCGTCGAACGTCCCGGTGTCGAGCCACGCGGTGCCCCGCGGGAGCACCTCGACCTGGAGCCGCTCCTCCTCGAGGTAGAGCCGGTTGAGGTCGGTGATCTCCAGCTCGCCACGGGCCGAGGGCTTGAGCGACTTCGCCTTCTCGACGACGTCGGAGCCGTAGAAGTAGAGGCCCGGGACCGCATAGGGGCTGCGCGGCTTCTCGGGCTTCTCCTCGAGCGACAGGGCCCGCCTCTGGTCGTCGAACTCCACGACGCCGTACGCCGTCGGGTCGGCCACGCGGTAGCCGAACACCGCGGCCCCGTCGAGCTCGGAGAACCGGTTCAGGGCGACGCCGAGCCGGGCGCCGTAGAAGATGTTGTCGCCGAGCACCAGACCCGCGCCCCCGCCGGCGAGGTGCTCCTCGCCGATCAGGAAGGCCTGGGCGAGCCCGTCGGGAGAGGGCTGGACCGCATAGGTGATCTCGATCCCGAACTGCGACCCGTCACCCAGCAGCCGGCGGAACTGGTCCGCCTCGTGGGGCGTCGTGATCACCAGCACCTCGCGGATGCCGGACAGCATCAGCGTCGAGAGCGGGTAGTAGATCATCGGCTTGTCGTAGATCGGCATCAGCTGCTTGCTGATCGCATGGGTGATCGGGTGCAACCGGCTTCCGGTGCCTCCGGCGAGGATGATCCCGCGCATGGTGGGGGTTCCCGTTCCTGTCGACGTCGGGGACTGCGGCGCCCAAGGTACCCAAGGAAGCGTCCGCTGGTGGCGGATCGCCCAGCGGGATCCGCCGCCGGTCCCTACACTGCTCCGCGTGCAGCGCATCCTCGTCACGGGTGGTGCCGGCTTCATCGGCTCCAACTTCGTCCACCACGTCGTCCGCAACACCGACGCGACCGTCACGGTCCTCGACAAGCTGACCTACGCGGCCTCCCGCGCGTCGCTCGCGGGCCTGCCGGAGGACCGGGTGCGCCTCGTGGTCGGCGACATCGCCGACGCAGCCGTCGTCGACCCCTTGGTGGGCGAGCACGACGCCGTCGTCCACTATGCGGCCGAGTCGCACAACGACAACTCGCTCGACGACCCCTCGCCGTTCATCCGCACCAACCTGATCGGCACGTTCACCCTGCTGGAGGCGGTGCGCAAGGCGGGCGTGCGCTTCCACCACGTCTCGACCGACGAGGTGTACGGCGATCTGGAGCTCGATGACCCGAAGAGGTTCACCGAGGACACGCCCTACCAGCCGTCGTCGCCCTACTCCGCCTCCAAGGCGGGCTCCGACCACCTCGTGCGCGCCTGGGTGCGCAGCTTCGGCGTGCAGGCCACGATCTCGAACTGCTCCAACAACTACGGGCCGTGGCAGCACGTCGAGAAGTTCATCCCGCGCCAGATCACCGAGGTGATCGACGGCCGGCGTCCGAAGCTCTACGGCTCGGGCGAGAACGTCCGCGACTGGATCCACACCGAGGACCACTCGTCGGCCGTGCTCACGATCCTCGAGCGGGGCCGGATCGGCGAGACCTACTTGATCGGCGCCGACGGCGAGAAGTCCAACCTCGAGGTCGTCCGGATGATCCTCGAGCTGATGGGGCGCGCGGCCGACGACTTCGAGCACGTCACCGACCGCGCCGGGCACGACCTGCGCTACGCCATCGACTCGGGCAAGCTGCGCACGGAGCTCGGCTGGACGCCGCAGTACGCCGACTTCGGCTCCGGGCTCGAGCAGACGGTCCGCTGGTACCAGGACCACGCCGACTGGTGGCGCCCGGCGAAGGCGGCCACCGAGGCGGCGTACGCCGCGAAGGGACAGTGACCGGGTGGCCGAGACCATCGAGACGACCCCCATCCCGGGGCTGGTCGTCCTGCGGCTCGCCGTCCACGGCGACGACCGCGGCTGGTTCAAGGAGAACTGGCAGCGCGAGCGGATGACCGCGCAGGGCCTGCCCGACTTCGGTCCGGTCCAGAACAACATGAGCTTCAACGCCACCGTCGGGGTGACCCGCGGGGTGCACGCCGAGCCGTGGGACAAGCTGGTCTCGGTCGCCAACGGCAAGGTCTTCGCGGCGTGGGTGGACCTGCGCGCGGGCGAGAGCTTCGGGACCACCTACTGGACCGAGATCGACGAGCACGTCGCGGTGTTCGTCCCCCGCGGCGTCGGCAACTCCTACCAGTCGCTCGCCGACAACACCGTCTACTCCTACCTGGTCAACGACCACTACGTGCCCGGCATCGCCTATCCCGCGGTCAACCTGGCCGACGAGACGGCCGGCATCCCGTGGCCGATCCCGCTCGACGAGGCCGAGCTGTCCGAGAAGGACCGGCACAACCCGCGCCTGGGCGACGTGACGCCGATGCAGCCCAAGCGCACCCTGATCACCGGCTGCAACGGCCAGCTCGGCCGCGCGCTCGCGCCGCTCTTCCCCGACGCGACGCTCGTCGACCTCGACGAGCTCGACCTGACCGACCCCGAGGCGCTCGACGCCTGGCCGTGGCAGGAGTACGGCCTGGTCGTCAACGCCGCCGCCTACACCGCCGTCGACCGCGCCGAGACCCCCGAGGGTCGCGCGGCCGCATGGGCCGCGAACGCCGCCGCCCCGGCCGCGCTGGCGACCATCGCCGCCCGCCGCGGCATCACCCTCGTGCACTACTCGACCGACTACGTCTTCGCCGGCGGCGCGGTCGAGGGCGGCCACCGCGAGGACGAGCCGTTCGCGCCGCTCGGCGTCTACGGGCAGACCAAGGCCGCCGGCGACCTCGCGGTCGCGGTCGCGCCCAAGCACTACGTGCTGCGCACCTCCTGGGTGATCGGCGACGGCCACAACTTCGTGCGCACCATGGCGAAGCTGGCCGCCGACGGCGTCGACCCGGCCGTCGTCGACGACCAGGTCGGCCGGCTCACCTTCGCCACCGAGCTGGCCCGCGCCACCCAGCACCTCGTCACGAGCGCAGCGGCGTACGGCACCTACAACGTGACCAACAGCGGCACCCCGCGCTCGTGGGCCGACTACGCACGCCGCGTGTTCGAGCTCACCGGCCACGACCCCGCGCGGGTCAGCACCGTGACGACCGAGGAGTACGCCGCCGGCAAGGACCTCTCCCCGCGACCGCTGCACAGCACGCTGGCCCTCGACAAGCTCGCCGCGACCGGGTTCGAGAGCGGGGATGCCGACTCCGCCCTCGCGGACTACGTCGCTCACCTAGGCTGACGTGGTGCTTGCGCTCACCTGTCCGACGCAGTCCTACGACTGGGGCTCGACCCACGCCATCCCGGGTTTCCAGCGTCAGGAGGCCGACGGCCGCCGGGTTGCCGAGGTCTGGGTCGGCACGCACCCCCTCGGGACCGCCCGCGTGCAGGGCGCCGACGGGCAGGAGCGCCCGCTGACCGAGATCTCCGGCGAGCTGGGCTTCATGCTCAAGGTCCTCGCCGCAGACCGGCCCCTGTCGATCCAGGTCCACCCCGACGCCGACCGCGCGGCGGCCGGCTTCGCCGCGGAGGAGGAGGCCGGTGTCCCGCTCGACGCACCCCACCGCGTGTTCAAGGACCCGTTCCCGAAGCCGGAGATGGTCTACGCCCTCTCCACCTTCGACACCCTGGTGGGCCTGCGCCGCACCTCGGAGATCGTGCGCATCCTCGAGACCGTCGAGCACCCGCTGACCGACGGTCTGCTCGCCGACCTGCTCGACAACACCGGCTTCACCGGCATCGTGCGGCTGATCGAGGGCCTGCTCGCCGCTCCCCCGGCCCCCGAGGTGGTCACCGAGGTCGCCGCCGCCTGCCAGAAGGCGCTGGACGGAGGGCGCGACGTGAAGCGCGCCTACGAGACCGCCGTCGAGCTCTCCGAGTCCAGCCCGGGCGACGTCGGCGTGATCATCTCGCTGCTGCTGAACCGGCTCACCCTGCAGGCCGGCGAGGCGGCGTACCTCGCGACGGGCATCATCCACGCCCACCTGCGCGGCCTCTGCCTCGAGGTGATGGTCTCCTCCGACAACGTGCTGCGCGCCGGCCTGACCACCAAGCACATCGACGCGCCCGGCCTGGTCCGCTGCCTGGAGGAGGGCACCTCCCGCGCAGCCCGGGTCGAGCCGATGGTCTTCAACTACTCGACCGACGTGTTCAGCCCCTGCGGCGACTTCGCGCTCTCGGTCACCCAGAGCTCCCCGGCCGACCCCGCCGGCGTCGTCCTGCCCGCGTCGGGCGCGCGGCTGCTCGTCTGCACCGGCGGCGAGGTGGCCCTGGCCAACCGCCGCGACGAGGTGCTGCGGCTGGGTCGCGGCGACGTCGCGTACGCCGACGACAGCGACGGCGAGCTGCGGGTCGCCGGCACCGGCGAGATCGCCCAGGCGTTCGTCCCTGCCACCGACGCCCGCGGCCAGCTGTTCGACCTGCTGTAGCGGCGGGGCCCACCCACGACAGGCGGACCGGATCACCGCATCTGGTGACGGTCGCTGCGCGACCTCCTCGACGACCGGGACTAGCGGCGGCGCAGGCCCGCCAGCGCTGGTCGGACGTCGGCGAGGTACACCAGCGCTGCGATCAGCATCGCGAGGTTGACGAACGGCAGCGGGACCGGCACCAGGTGGAGCAGCAGGCCGACACCGAGGATCGCGCACCACGTGACCTTGTTGAGCTTGTCGGCGGCGTTGTACGACTCGTTGGAGTACAGCAGTGCGCTGACGAGGGCGAAGACCTTCACGACGAGCAGCACGAAGCCGACGATCACGAAGATCCAGGCCTCGATCTTCCAGCCGAGCTCGAGTCCGGGCGGCAGCTGGGGCAGGAAGACGTCGCGCATGGTGGCTCGATCCTACGTGGTCGCGGGCGGCCGGCCGTCGGCGACGCAGCCAGCCGAAGACGACCGCGACCCCGGGGCCGGGGCCTCGGGGTCGTGGAAGGGAGGGTGCTCAGGCCTGGGTGCCGGGAGCCTTCTTGGCCGGGGCCTTCTTGGCCGGAGCCTTGGTGACCGGGGCCTTGGCGACCGGAGCCTTGGCGGCGGGCACCTTC
>DATLIG010000035.1:0-3504 GCA_035539555.1 Nocardioides sp.
CCGGCGTGGCGGCGGCCGGCGACAAGGCCAAGGAGCTCGCGTACGACGGCGAGGCGGTCGCCTTCCCCGAGCCGGGCGTGTACAGGAAGACCATCGCCTACAACGTGCTGCCCTTCGCCGGCAGCCTCGTCGACGACGGCCTGAACGAGACCGACGAGGAGCAGAAGCTCCGCAACGAGTCCCGCAAGATCCTCGGCATCCCCGACCTGCGGGTCTCGGGCCTGTGCGTCCGCGTCCCGGTCTTCACCGGCCACTCGCTGGCGATCAACGCCGAGTTCGAGCGGCCGCTCACCCCGGCCCGCGCGCAGGAGCTGCTCGCGACCGCGCCGGGCGTCGAGCTCACCGACATCCCGAACCCGCTCGCCGCGGCCGGCAAGGACCCGTCGTACGTCGGCCGGATCCGCCAGGACCCGGGTGTCGACGGTGACCGGGGCCTCGCCCTGTTCGTGTCCAACGACAACCTGCGCAAGGGCGCCGCGCTGAACACGGTGCAGATCGCGGAGCTCATCGCCGCGTCGCGCTGACCCACCCGCCAAGCAGAAGGACCCCGGCTCGACGAGCCGGGGTCCTTCTGCGTCGCTCGGGGTGGATCAGGTGTCGACGGGCTCGACGAAGGTCTTGGTGACCCAGACCGACGCGAGGTAGCCGCCGATGCTGAGCGCCGGGATCACGACCAGCATCGACCAGTTGTCGAGGAAGTCGATCAGGAACAGCAGCGCCACCACGGCCACCAGGCCCACCGCCAGGAAGCTGCTGCTGCCCGGGTCGGGGATCTGGAAGGTCTTGAGCAGCTGGCTGCCCAGCAGCACGCACAGCGCGAAGGTCGCCACCAGGAGCAGGAAGCCCGGACCGCCGCCGCAGGACGACGTGCCGCGGACGGCCTCGCACCCGCGCAGCGAGAGCCAGGTCAGCACCACCATCGCCGCACCGACGACGAGGCCGGTGACGGCGGCGGCACGGTACGACGTCAGGAGCGGTGCCTGCGTGCCCAGCGCCGCGATCTCGGCGTCCTCGAGGTCGGCGTCGCTGACCGGCTCCGGCTCGACCTTGACGGGCTTGGGCGCGGGCTTCGTGGCGGCGGGCTTCGTGGTGGCGGGCTTCGCGGCGGGCTTCGTGGCGGGCTTCGTGGCGGCGGGCTTGGCCGCCGGCTTCTCGAGGGCCGGCTTCTCGACCGGTGCCGGCGCGGGTGCCTCGGCGACGGGCTCGGGCTCCGGGGTGGCCTCGACGTCCGGCTCCGGCTCGGTCTCCTCGACGAGGACCGGCTCCGGCTCGGTGTCCTCGACGACCTCCGGCTCCGGCTCGGTCTCCTCGACGACCTCCGGCTCCGGCTCGACGACCTCCGGCTCCGGCTCGACGACGTCCGGCTCGGTGTCGGCGACGGTCTCCGGCTCGGCGACGGCGTCCAGCACCGCGGTCGGGTCGGACGCGGGCCGCAGCTCCTCCTCGAGCGGCGTCGCGACGGTCTCCTCGACCTCCGGGGCCACCTCGACCTCGGGAGCGGCCTCGGCTTCCGGCTCGGGGGCCGGTGCGGGCGTGGGAGCGGGCTTCGGCGCCGGCTTGCGGGCGGCAGGACGGGCCGGCTGGGCAGGCTCGGAGGACGCGGCCGGCTCGGCCGCCTTCTTCTTGCGCCCGAACAGCTTCGGCGCCTCCAAGCTGAGCTTCAGCTTGTCCTGCTCGTCAGACATGGGGGCAGTCTGTCACGACAGCAGTGCCGATCGGCGGCTGGCCGTTCTCCGAAATGACAGCAGGTGGACCCCTGGGGGATCCACCTGCTGGCCGGTCGGGCTGACAGGATTTGAACCTGCGGCCTCCTCGTCCCGAACGAGGCGCGCTACCAAGCTGCGCCACAGCCCGCCGTTCAGCGGCCCCCGAAGAGGTCCACTCAACAGCAGGGGAGCATAGCGGAGCAGACCGGCGGAGCCCGAATCGGGGCCCGTCCTCAGCCCACCGGCAACAGCGTCAGCAGCACGGCCTCGGGCCGGCAGGCGATGCGCACGCGGGTGTACGGGTTGGTCCCGATCCCCGCCGACACCTCAAGCCACGCCGAGCCCGGGTCGCCCGGGCGCGAGTCGGCCGGGTGGCGGCTCAGCCCGCGGGCCCGGGCCGGGTCGAGGTCGCAGTTGGTGGCGTACGCGCGCGAGCCGCCCGGCCAGGGGAGCCGGACCTGGCCGCCATGGGTGTGGCCGGCGACGATGGCGTCGTACCCGTCGGCGGCGAACCGGTCCAGCACCCGCAGGTACGGCGCATGCGCGAGCGCCAGCCGGAGGTCGGCCGTGGCGTCGGCGGGACCGGCGACGGCCGGCAGGTCGTCGTAGGACAGGTGGGGGTCGTCGACGCCCGCGAACGCGAGCGTCGTCTCGCCGACGGTGAGTCCCGCGCGGCGGTTCGTCAGGTCGAGCCAGCCGGCTCCCACCAGACCCGCGCTGAGCTCGCGCCAGGGCAGCTGAGGGGTGTGGTCGTAGCGCTTGCCGTTGTCGGGGAGCAGGTAGCCGAAGGGGTTGCGCAGGCCGGGCTCGAAGTAGTCGTTGGAGCCGTGCACGAACACCCCGGGGACGTCGAGCAGCGGCCCGAGGCTGTCGAGCACGACGGGCACCGCGTGCCGGTGCGCGAGGTTGTCGCCCGTGTCGACGACGAGGTCGGGGGAGAGCGCGGCGAGTGAGCGGAGCCACTCCTGCTTGCGGGTCTGGCCCGGCGTCATGTGGATGTCGGTCAGGTGCAGCACGCGCAGCGGTCGCATCCCGGCGGGGAGCACCCGGACGTCGTACCTGCGCACGGTGTACTGCCGCGCCTCCCAGAGGGCGTACGACGTCACGCCGGCGCCGGCCACACCCCCCAGCGCGGCGGTCCGGAGCAGCGCGCGGACGAAACCCATGGGGCCACTCTCCCGCAGACCGGGCAGAATCGAGACATGAACTCACCCCACGACGTTCTTCGTCTCCCCCGCTTCGCTCCTCCGCCGAACAACGACGCGGGGACCCCGAGATGAGCCTCAAGGACCGCCTCCGCGCCGACCTGACCACTGCCATCAAGGCTCGTGACGACGTCCGGTCCTCGACGCTGCGCATGGTCCTCACGGCGGTGACGAACGCGGAGGTCGCCGGCAAGACGGCGAAGGAGCTCACCGACGACGAGGTGCTGACCGTGCTGTCCAGCGAGGCCAAGAAGCGCCGCGAGGCCGCGGTGGCCTTCGAGGAGGGCAACCGGCCCGAGAGCGCCGCCAAGGAGCGCGCCGAGGCCGCGGTCATCCAGGACTACCTGCCCGCGCAGCTCGGCCCGGAGGAGATCGCCGCGGTGGTCACCGCGGCCGTCGAGAAGCTCGGTGCCGCCGGCGCCGGTCCGAAGGCAATGGGCCAGGTGATGGGCATGGTGACGCCGCAGGTCAAGGGCCGCGCCGACGGTGCCGCCGTCGCCGCAGAGGTACGCCGCCAGCTCGGCTGACGCCTTCCGCACCAACGCCCGAGGGGCTGACCGGATCGGTCAGCCCCTCGTTGCGTGGTGCTCGGG
>DATLIG010000036.1:0-5422 GCA_035539555.1 Nocardioides sp.
GGTCGGTCCAGGCGGTGGTCGCGCAGTCGGCCGTCGCCACGGGATCCAGTGCGGTCAGGAGCCTCACCGTCCGCTGACCCCGGGTGCCTTCGTCGGTCGAGTAGTCCGAGCCCCTGGGCGAGGGCGTATCGAGACCACTCCTCGGTCTCGATACGCCCGTCGCGACCTCGTTCCTCGGTCGCGGTGCTACTCGACCTGCCGCCTGGCCCGGCCCGCCTCCTCGTTCCTCCGAGGCGGGCCGGGCGGTCATCTAGGGTGGCCGCCATGGCGGATGGGAACGGGAACGGCAAGCGTCGTTCGCCGAGCATGGCGGACGTCGCGGCGCTGGCCGGCGTCTCGCACCAGACGGTGTCGCGGGTCCTCAACGACTCGCCGCTCGTGCGGGAGGACACCCGCGAGCGGGTGCACGCCGCGATCGTCGAGCTCGGCTACCGCCGCAACGCCGCCGCCCGGCTGCTGGCGACGAACCGGTCCGGCCGGATCGGCATGGTCTCCGCCCACCTCGCCCTCTACGGACCCAGCATGATCGCCGGTGCCGTGCAGGAGGCCGGTCGCGAGGCCGGCTACGACGTGTCGGTCGTGGGCGTGCTGGAGCTGTCCGAGCAGGCGCTGCGCGACGCCGTCGACCGGCTCCTGGACCAGGCGGTCGAGGCGATCGTGGTCGCGGTGGCCCATCGCGACGCGCACAACCTGGTGCGGTCGCTGTCGCTCCCGATCCCGGTCGTGCTCGCCCAGGGCGTCGAGCCCGGCGAGAGCATGGCCGCGGGCATCGACCAGGTCGCGGGTGGCCGGCTCGCGACCAACCACCTGCTCGACGCCGGGCACCGCGCGGTGGCGCACGTCAGCGGCCCGGCCGACTGGACCGAGGCGGCGCAGCGGCGCGAGGGCTGGCGGCAGGCGCACGAGTCCCGTGGGCTCCTGCCCGGCCCCGAGGTGCCGGGCGACTGGTCGGCCAGCAGCGGGTACGACGCCGGGCGCCGGATCGCCCAGGACCCGTCGGTCACCTCGGTGTTCGTCGCCAACGACGCCATGGCCCTCGGCGTGCTCAAGGCGCTGCACGAGGCCGACCGCCACGTGCCCGGCGACGTGAGCGTGGTCGGCTTCGACAACGTGCCCGAGGCAGGGTTCTACTTCCCGTCGCTGACGACGGTCGCCCAGGACTTCCCCGAGCTGGGCCGGCGCGCGGTCGACCTGACGGTCCGCGCCCTCGGTGGCGAGGAGCGGCCGACCGCCGAGCTCGCCCAGCCGGAGCTGCTGGTGCGTTCGTCGACGGGCATGCCGCGGCCGCGGTGAGGCGAGTGATGTTAGCGTTAACATCGTGAACCAGAGCGTCCCTGACGTGGTCGTCATCGGCCACGCGCCCGGCCCCGAGCTGCACGTCCTGCCCGTCGGTGCCACCGTCCAGCGGCTCCTCGTGACCGGTGGTGACGGTGTCCGCCGCGACGTCGTCCTCGGCCTCGCCGACGGTGAGGCCGTTCGGGCCTCCACCGACTACGTCGGCAGCATCGTCGGCCGCTATGCCAACCGGATCGCGCACGGCCGCTTCGTCCTCGACGGGGACGACCACGAGCTGCCGGCCAACGACCGCGGCCACCACCTGCACGGGGGCCCGGACGGCTTCCACACCCGCGCCTGGGACGTCGTCGAGAAGTCCGCCGACGAGGTCACCCTCGAGCTGGTCAGCCCGGACGGCGACGCCGGCTACCCGGGCGAGCTCACCGTGCGGGCGGCGTACCGCGTCGAGGGGGACGTGGTCCGCCTCGACATCACGGCCACCGCGACCGCGCCGACGGTCGTCAACCTCACCAGCCACGCCTACTTCAACCTGCACGGTGGCGGCACGATCGACGACCACCTGCTCCAGGTCGCCGCTTCCCGCTACACGCCGGTCGCGGCCGACTCGATCCCGACCGGGGGCCATGCTCCGGTCGACGGCACGCCCTTCGACCTGCGCACGCCGACCCGGCTCCGCGACCCGATCCGATCCGAGCACCCGCAGGTCCGCGATGCCCGCGGCCTCGACCACAACCTCGTGCTCGACGGCTCCGGCTGGCGCCCGGTCGCGGTCCTCGACGGCCCGGCGACCGGCACCCGCATGGAGCTGTGGTCGGACCAGCCGGGCCTGCAGGTCTACACCGGCAACTTCCTGGCCGGCACCTCGCTCGACCGCACCGGGCGCATGCTGCGCCAGGGCGACGGCCTCTGCCTCGAGCCCCAGCTCGCCCCGGACACCCCCAACCGTGAGCCCGCCGACGGGTCGGCCGACCCCGACTGGCCCTCGGCCGTCCTCCGGCCCGGCGAGACCTACCGCAACCGGATGGCCTGGCTCTTCTCGTCGCTCGCCTGACCGACGGCCGGCGATCACCCGCGTCGGCACCCCGGCGCTCGCCGGGGTCAAGCGCGGCGTCGTCCCGGCGTGTCGTCGGGGATGTGGGTCAGCAGGTCGCCCGGCTGGCAGTCGAGCTCGCGGCAGATCGCGTCGAGGGTCGACAGGCGGATCGCTCGCGCCTTCCCGGTCTTGAGGATCGAGAGGTTGGCGATGGTGATGCCGACGCGATCGGCGAGCTCGGTGAGGGTCATCCGTCGGTCGAGCAGGACGTGGTCCAGCCGGATGTCGATCGCCATCAGACCGTGAGCCTCTGGTCCTGCGCCAGGTCCACGGCGCGGCGGAAGACCTGTGCCAGCAGCAGGAGGAGCGCGCCGAAGGCCATCCGGGTGAGCTGGGGGCCGCCGGGCTCCATGGACCCGAGCTGCAGGCCGATGCCCTGCGTCCCGGCAGCCGTCAAGGAGTACTCCCACGCCTTGGGGCTGAGGAACAGCCACAGGAAGGGTTCCAGCAGCTCCCAGGCGATCAGCGTGAGGCCGATGATCCGCAGCCGCCGCACGACGTCGTCGGTGAACGGTGCGTCGCGGGAGACGGCGCGCAGGAGCAGCCACAACTGGAGGAGCAGGAAGGCGATGACGAGCAAGCCCAGGACGGTCATGCCGTAGAGGGAGGCGACGAGGGGGTTCCAACCCGGCTCGGCGTCGAGGAGCAGCCGACCGTCGAGCTCGGCCGCCACGGCCCGCAGGTCCTCCTCCGGCAGCAGGACCCCGGCCTGCTCGTGCGGGCCGTCCGCCCCGCGGAGGATGACGTTCTCGCAGTCCTGCCGTGGCTGGGCCAGGTCGATCCTGGGGCAGACCTCGGCACCCGCGCGGACCTCCCAGGACGGCTGGTACTCGAGGTCCAGCAGGTGGGTGCCGGGCACGAGGCTGACCCGGTGGTCGTAGTCGCTCCAGCCGGCCAGCCCGATGACGCCCAGGGCGGCCGTCAACAGCGCCCCGGCTGCGGTGAGGACCGTCGCCGCCAGCGCGATCCAGCTGGCCACGGTGAAGCTGCTTCGGTGTCCCACGGCACTGCGCCTTTCGACGAGGATTTATCGATAAACGATGTCCTTGAGTCGATGGCGTTGTCAAGCAGGGTCAGCGGGCCGCGTCGAGTGCGCCGGTCGGCAGCCCGAAGGCGAGCTCGAGCCGCGCCATCATCCGCCCACTGGGTACGACGCGAGCGGACTCCCAGGTCCGGACGGCGGCCGCGCTGCAGCCGCACCGGCGGGCCAGCTCTCCCTGGGTGAGGCCTGCCCACTCGCGCAGGGCCCTGATCACGCCGGGCAGGTCGCCGGGGCGCCACCGGGCGCGGTCGAGCAGGTGCGGGGGCTCGACCCCCGCGGCCCGGGCGACGTGGGCGACGGGGGCGCCGTAGGCCCCGGCGAGGCGACGGATGGCGGCGAGGGGCGGCGTACCGCCGCCGCGCTCCCACGAGCCGAGGGCGTGGCGGTCGACACCGGCCGCAGCGGCGGCCCGAGCCTGGCTGAGTCGGGCGCGGTGGCGCAGGTGGCGCAGCGGGCTCACCGGTGGGCGGGGGCGGCCGAGCACCGTTGTCGGAGCGGCGAGCTGGGCGACGAGCGCGTCGGTGGACAGGTCGAGGGCGTCGGCGAGGGCCGGGATCCGCTCGGCCGGGATCCGGGCACGCCCGGCCTCCCAGTTGTAGATCGTCGACACCGGGACGTCGATCCGCCGGGCGATCGCGGCGGCCGAGGTCGACGATCGCCAGCGCAGGCCGCGCAGTGCCTGCCCGCGATGCCCCGGTGCGGGCTCCGCGGCCGCGGTCCGGGCGTCGTCGAAGAAGCCGGCGACGTGCGCTGGCTCGAGCTCGAGGACCCGGGCGAGGGCGTGGATGTGCACCGGTCCCGGCAGCCGCTCGCGCCGTTCCCAGCGCAGGATCGACATCGGGTGGACGCCGATCTCGTGCGCGAGGTCGGTGGCCCGGAGGCCGCGGCGGGCGCGCTCGGAGCGCAGCAGCGTGGTCACGGTGGTGGCCTTTCGCCGGGACGCCCACCGGATTCCCGCGGGGATCCCGCGGTGCACGGGTGAGCGTTCACATTTCTTCGGATTCGTGGTCCTGAACCCCTTGACGGCACAGAATGTTAGCGCTCACACTCTTCTCCAGTGACACCGGTCACAGGGCGGACAAGCCCGACGGACTGTGGAGGAAATCCAGTGGTGAAGAAGACCGTGACCGCCGCCAGCGCGGTTCTCATGTGCGCAGCGGCGCTGTCCGCCTGCGGCAGCGACGACTCCGGCTCGGGCAAGGATGACGGCAAGATCGTGATGGGCTTCGCGCAGGTCGGTGCGGAGAGCGGTTGGCGGACCGCGAACACCGACTCGATCAAGGCCTCGGCCGAGAGCGCGGGCGTCGAGCTCAAGTTCTCCGACGCCCAGCAGAAGCAGGAGAACCAGATCCAGGCGATCCGGTCCTACATCCAGCAGAAGGTCGACGTGATCGCGTTCAGCCCGGTCGTCGAGACCGGTTGGGACGCCGTCCTCCAGGAGGCCAAGGCAGCCAACATCCCGGTCATCCTGACCGACCGTGCCGTCGACAGCGACGACACCTCGCTCTACAAGACCTTCCTCGGCTCGGACTTCGTCGAGGAGGGCAAGAAGGCCGGCGAGTGGCTCGTCGAGAACGCCGCCGACTCTGATGTCGACGGTGACGGCGACGTCAACGTCGTCCAGCTCGAGGGCACGACCGGCGCCGCGCCGGCCATCGACCGCGCCGAGGGCTTCGCCGACGCGATCGCCTCCGACTCGAAGATCTCGATCAGCAAGTCGCAGACGGGTGACTTCACCCGCGACGGCGGCAAGCAGGTCATGGAGTCCTTCCTCAACTCCGAGAAGGGCATCGACGTCGTCTTCGCCCACAACGACGACATGGGCCTGGGCGCCATCGAGGCGATCGAGGCCGGCAAGGACATCAAGATCATCACGGTCGACGCCGTCAAGGACGGGATGACCGCCCTGTCCGAGGGCAAGATCAACTTCATCGTCGAGTGCAACCCGCTCCTCGGCGACCAGCTGATGGACCTGGCCAAGAAGGTCGTCG
>DATLIG010000037.1:0-31413 GCA_035539555.1 Nocardioides sp.
TTGCAGGAGCCGGTCCATGCCTGAGATGACCTTCACCGTCCGCTGGCCCGACGGCCGGGTCCTCGACCACTACTCGCCCTCGCTCGTCGTCCACGACCACCTGGCCGAGGGCGCGTCGGACGACGTCGCCGACTTCCGTGAGCGGTCCGCGACCGCCCTCGGCCTGGCCGCCGAGCGGGTCCGCGAGCGCTTCGGCTTCACCTGCAGCTCCACCGCGGACAGCCTCCACGGCATCGACCGGCTCGCGGCGTCGTACCCCTCCGACGGCGTCGTCACCGTCCTCCGCCTCCACCCGCCCCTGCCCGAGGAGAACCCCTCATGACCGAGCCCACCATCCACCGGACCGATGTCGTCGTCGTCGGCGGCGGCCAGGCGGGGCTGGCGACCAGCTGGCACCTCGTCCGCGACGGCGTCGACCACGTCGTCCTCGAGGCCCACACGCTCGGCCACGAGTGGGCCGACACCCGCTGGGACAACTTCACCCTCGTCACCCCCAACTGGCACTGCCGTCTCCCCGGCTACGAGTACGACGGCCCGGACCCCGACGGCTTCATGACCCGCGACGAGGTCGTCGCCTGGCTGGCCGGCTACGCACCGACCTTCGGGCCGCCGGTGCGCGAGCACACCCGGGTCACCTCACTGACCGAGCGCGCCGAGGGCGGCTTCCGCGTCGAAGCGACCGGGCCCGACGGCCCCGAGGTCTGGGAGGCGGGCAGTGTCGTCGTCGCGACCGGTGGCTACCACGTGCCGATCGTGCCGTCGTGGGCGCCGGCGCTCGACCCGACGATCACCCAGCTGCACTCCGCCGACTACCGCAACGCGGCCCAGCTCCCGGAGGGCGGAGTCCTCGTGGTCGGCTCCGGCCAGTCCGGCGCCCAGATCGCCGAGGACCTGCACCTCGAGGGCCGTGCCGTGCACCTGGCCCTGGGCGACGCCCCGCGGGTCGCGCGCTTCCACCGGGGGCGCGACTGCATGACGTGGCTGGCCGAGATGGGCCTCTACGACACCGGCGTCGCCCAGTACCCCGGTGGCCTCGCCGCGCGGGAGAAGACCAACCACTACGTCACCGGGCGCGACGGCGGGCGCGACATCGACCTGCGCGCCTTCGCGGCCGAGGGGATGCGGCTCTACGGCATGCTCGAGGGCGGCGCGGGCACCGCCCTCACCTTCCTGCCCACCCTGACCGCGGCACTCGACGGCGCGGACGACGTCTACCGCTCGATCTGCCGGGACATCGACCGCCACATCGACGCCCAGGGCATCGAGCTGCCCCCGGCCGCGCCGTACGCGGCCGTGTGGGAGCCGGACGCCGACCCGACCTCGCTCGACCTCGCCGCCGCCGGCATCAGCACCGTGATCTGGGCGATCGGCTACCGCCCGGACTACCGCTGGGTCGGTGCGGGCGTCTTCGACGGCAGTGGCCGGCCCACCCACAGCCGTGGTGTCACCGCCCTCCCGGGCCTCTACTTCCTCGGTCTGCCCTGGCTGCACACCTGGGGCTCGGGCCGCTTCCTGGGCATCGCCGCGGACGCCGAGCACGTCACGGGCGTGATCACCGGCCGGAGCGGTGGCACGCGGACCGAGCCGGCGGCTGAACTCGCCCGGCGCCGCTCGCCCGGTGAGATCGCGAGCGACGTGGCGCTGGCCGGATAGGTTGCTGCCCGTGGGAGCCCTGCGCATCGGAGCCGTCGCGGCCCACTTCGGCCGCGACGTCCCCCGGGCGTTGGCGAAGATCGAGGGGATCATCGCGGACGCGCGTGCGGCCGGCGTCGGACTGCTGGTGCTGCCCGACGCGACGCTGGGCGGCTACCTCTCCGACCTGAGGCGCCCCGACCCGGCCGCGCTGCCGCCCGGCCTCACCGAGGACTCCCCGGAGGTGCAGCGGGTCATCGCGATGGCCGGGGACATGGTCGTGTGCGTGGGCTACGCCGAGGAGGCGGTCGTCGACGGCGAGCCCCGCTTCTTCAACACCGCGCTGTGCGTCACCGGCTCCGGCGTGCTCGGGCGGCACCGCAAGGTGCATCGGCCCGCCGGCGAGTCGCTCGTGTACGACGCCGGCGAGGTCTTCGCCGCGTTCGACACCCCGGTCGGACGGCTCGGCCTGCTCATCGACTACGACAAGACCTTCCCCGAGGCGGCGCGCTCCCTGGCCCTCGACGGCGCGACCACGCTCGCCTGCCTGTCGGCGTGGCCCGCCTCGATCACCGACCGTGCCTCCCGCCTGCCGCAGGACCGCCAGTCGCGGCTGTTCGACCTCTACGACTGCGCCCGCGCCGCCGAGAACCAGGTCGTGTGGGTGTCCTCCAACCAGACCGGCGTGACGGGCGGGCTGCGCTTCCTCGGCCAGGCCAAGGTGGTCGGCCCGGGAGGCGACATCCTCGCCCGCACCTCGTCGAAGGGCGGCCTCGCCGTCGCGGAGGTCGACGTCGACGTGGAGGTGGCGAGGGCCCGCCGGGTGCTGCACCACCTGCACGAGCGCACCCCGTCGGCCTACCGCGCGATGCGGGCGACCGACTGCGGCACCCTCCCGGAGTGAGCATGCGGATCGCGCTGCTGACCTACTCGACGAAGCCCCGCGGCGGCGTCGTCCACACCCTCGCCCTCGCCGAGGCGCTGGTCGACCTCGGCGTCGAGGTCGACGTGTGGACCCTCGCCCGCGACGGCGACACCGCCTTCTTCCGGCCCGTCGACCCCCGGGTGGGCATCCGGGCCGTCCCGTTCCCCGCGGACGAGGCCGAGGACGTCGGTGCGCGGATCGTCCGGTCCATCGCGGTGCTGCGGGCCGCGTTCGAGCCCGCCCGGTCGTCGTACGACGTGGTGCACGCGCAGGACTGCATCAGCGCCAACGCCTCCCTGCCGTGCGTGCGCACCATCCACCACCTCGACCAGTTCACGACCCCGGAGCTGGCGGCCTGCCACGAGCGGGCCGTCGTCGAGCCGGTCGCCAGGATCTGCGTCTCGGCCGCAGTCGCCGCCGAGGTCCAGGAGGGCTGGGGGCTGGCGCCCACGGTCATCCCCAACGGCGTGGCCGCCGAGCGCTTCGCGGCGGGCGCCGCCGACGGCGCGGGACGGGCGCGGTGGCGCCACCGGATCGGCAGCCGCTACCTGCTCGCCCTCGGCGGCATCGAGCCGCGCAAGGGCAGCATCGACCTGCTCGAGGCGCACGCGCTGCTCGTCGCTGCCGACCCTGCGCTCGCCGACGTCCGCCTGGTCCTCGGCGGCGGCGAGACCCTCTTCGACTACCGCGACTACCGAGCGGCCTTCGAACGGCGCGCTGCGGAGCTGGGCACGGCGCCCATCGTGCTGGGCCCGGTGCCCGACGACGAGCTGCCCGCGCTCGTCGGCGAGGCCGCGGCCCTCGGCTTCGTCTCCACCAAGGAGGGCTTCGGGCTCTCCGCCATGGAGGCGCTGGCCGCCGGCGTCCCGGTCGTGGCACGCGACCTCCCGGTCCTGCGCGAGGTCCTCGGCGGTGCGGTGCGGTACGCCGAGGACGTGCCCGGCATCGCGGCGGCGCTCGCCGCCGTCCTCGCTGACCCGCCCGCACCCGCTCCGGGCCGCGAGCTCGCCGCGAGCTTCACGTGGCGGGCGACAGCCGAGGCGCACCTCGATTTCTATGCGGGTCTTCCCGCGGTGCAGGAGCAGGCGCCCCGGCGCACCCGAGCCTGATGGGTCGGCCGCGCAACCGCTTGGTTCCCGCGCCCCGGCCGCGCACGACGTCGGTGGCGGCGCCGCCGTGATGGCGTTGATTCATCATTGGTTGTTATGAATCAGCGGACTATTGGTCTTTGTGTTTCTGGATCCCCGCGATCTAGCGTGTGGGAACCGGGTGACGCCCGCCACACCGGACGAGCAGGGAGGAGGTGACCCGATGGATCTCAAGCAGCTGCGCTACTTCGACGCCGTGGCCGAGACCTGTCACTTCGGCCAGGCGGCCGAGCGCCTCCACCTCGCCCAGCCCGCCCTCTCCCAGGCCGTACGACGCCTCGAGACCGAGCTCGGCGTGCTGCTCCTCGCCCGGACGACCCGGCAGGTCGCGCTGACCCCGGCCGGCGAGTTCTTCCACCGCGAGGTCCGCCGGATCCTCGGCGACCTCGACGCGTCGGTGCTCGGCGCGCGGAGCATCGCCGACGGCAGCCGTGGGCTGCTGCGCGTGGGCTTCACGGGAACCAGTGCGTTCACCCAGCTGGCCCGGCTCTCGCGGATGGTGCGCTCGTCCCTGCCGGGTGTGGCCCTCGAGGTGCAGGCCGACCTGCTCACGCCGGCGCAGGTCGAGCGGCTGCTCGACGGCCGGCTCGACCTCGGTGTGCTCCGCGGCCCGGTGGCCGAGCCGGGCATCGAGACCCGGACGCTCCTGCAGGAGCAGCTGGTGCTCGCCCTGCCGGCCGACCACCGCCTCGTGCCGGAGCCGGCGCTCGAGGTCGTCGACGTCTCCGCCGACGAGTTCGTCGCCTACGCCGACACCAGGTCGGCGGTCAACGAGGCGATGGTCTCCAGCTGCCTGCGCGCGGGCTTCTCCCCCAACATCACCCACCGCGCGCCGGGCACCGCCGCCCTCCTGGCGCTCGTCGCCGCCGATCTCGGCGTCGCGCTCGTGCCCGCATCGGTGCGCAGCATGCAGCTCCAGGGCGTCGTGTTCCGCGACGTCGCCGGCGCCAGCACCATCGACCTCTCGCTCGCCTGGCGTGCCGACGAGCCGTCCGCGCTCGTCTCCGGCGCGCTCGACGTGCTCGACCGCCAGGGCTTCTACTCCACCGACCCCCTCCCGAACCCGCACTGAGGCCTCCATGAAGATCACCGCGATCGAGGCGATCCCGTTCCGGATCCCCTACGCCAAGCCGCTGAGGTTCGCCAGCGGCGAGGTGCACGTCGCCGACCACGTGCTGGTCCGCGTGCACACCGACGACGGTGTCGTCGGGGTCGCCGAGGCACCGCCGCGGCCGTTCACCTACGGCGAGACCCAGCGCGGCATCATCGCGGTGATCGAGACGATCTTCTCCCCGCAGCTGCTCGGCCTCGAGCTCACCGACCGCGAGCGGATGGCCGCCCTGCTGGGCCGCACCGTCGGCAACCCGACGGCCAAGGCCGCGCTCGACATGGCCGTCTGGGACGCGCTCGCCCGCACCCTCGGCCTCGGCGTCTCGGAGCTGCTGGGTGGCTACACCGACCGGATGCGGGTCTCCCACATGCTCGGCTTCGACCAGCCCGCCGCGATGGTGGAGGAGGCCGAGCGGATGCGCGACGTCCACGGCATCACCACCTTCAAGGTCAAGGTGGGACGCCGGCCCGCGTCCCTCGACGTCGCCGTCGTCCGCGCCCTGCGGGAGGGTCTCGGCCCCGACGTCGTCCTGTACGTCGACGGCAACCGCGGCTGGACGGCGTCGGAGTCGGCGCGGGCGATGCGCCAGATGGCCGACCTCGACCTCGCCTTCGCCGAGGAGCTGAGCCCCGCCGACGACGTCCTCGGGCGGCGGTGGCTGGTCAGCCAGCTCGACGTGCCGTTCATCGCCGACGAGTCGGCCACGACACCGGCCGAGGTGACCCGGGAGGTCCTCGGCGGCTCGGCCACCGCGATCTCGATCAAGACCGCCCGAACCGGCTTCACCGGCTCGCAGCGGGTGCTCCACCTCGCCGAGGGTCTCGGCCTCGAGGTGGTGATGGGCAACCAGATCGACGGCCAGCTCGGCTCGATCTGCTCCGTCGCCTTCGGAGCTGCCCACCAGCGCACCAGCCAGTACGCCGGCGAGCTCTCCAACTTCCTGGACATGAGCGACGACCTGCTCACCGAGCCCCTCCGCATCGAGAACGGCGAGCTCGCCCTCCGCCCCGGCGTCGGCCTCGGCGTCGAGGTCGACGAGGAGAAGCTGCGCCGCTACCGCACCGATCTCTGACGACGACCACCACCCACACACCCTGAAGACACGACGAGAGGTACCACCAATGACGCCCCACACCTCGCTCGAGACGGCCATCGACACCGCCACCGCCAGCGCCACCGCCGCCGCCTCCGGCGCCAGCGCCACCGAGCGCTTCCACGCCGACAAGTCCCCCTTCGCCGCCGTCGCCGGCACCGCGCCGGAGCGCGTCGACCGGCTCGCGCGCCGGGTGCTCGACGCCATCCACCAGACCATCCGCGACGAGAAGGTGACGTACGACGAGTACAACGCCCTCAAGGCATGGCTGATCAACGTCGGCGAGGACGGCGAGTGGCCGCTCTTCCTCGACGTCTGGGTCGAGCACGTGGTCGAGGAGGTCGCCACCGACCACCGCGAGGGCAGCAAGGGCACCATCGAGGGCCCCTACTACGTCCCGAACGCCCCCGAGCACGGCAGTGTCGGGACGATCGAGATGCGCGAGGGCGAGTCCGGCACGCCGCTGGTGTGGACCGGCACGGTCACCTCGACCGACGGCACCGTCCTCGAGGGCGCGCTCGTCGAGCTCTGGCACGCCGACGCCGACGGCTTCTACTCGCAGTTCGCCCCGGGCATCCCGGAGTGGAACCTGCGCGGCAACTTCCGCACCGACGCCGCCGGCGGGTTCACCATCCACACGATCCAGCCGGCGCCGTACCAGATCCCGACCGACGGGTCCTGCGGCAAGCTGATCGCCGCCGCCGGCTGGCACGCGTGGCGGCCCGCGCACCTGCACGTGAAGGTCTCCGCCCCCGGCCACGAGCTGCTCACCGCACAGCTCTACTTCCCCGGTGACGAGCACAACGACGACGACATCGCCTCGGCGGTCAAGCCCGAGCTGGTGCTGGCACCCGTCGCCCAGGCCGACGGCAGCGTCGCGGTCGACTACGGCTTCGTGCTCGACCCCGCGAAGGCCTGAGCCTGATGCTCTTCTGTGTCCGGATGGACGTCGACATCCCGCGCGACCTCGACCCTGCCGAGAGGGAGGACGTGGTCGCGCGGGAGAGGGCGTACTCCCAGGAGCTCCAGCGCAGCGGCGAGTGGCCGCACATCTGGCGCATCGTCGGGCTCTACTCCAACATCAGCATCTTCGACGTCGCGTCGAACGCGCGGCTGCACGAGATCCTCTCGAACCTGCCGCTGTTCCCGTACATGCGGATCGAGGTCACCGCGCTGACCGAGCACCCCTCGGCGATCTGATGCTGCCCCCCGTCGCGATCCGTCACCTGTCCGGCGTCCCGGGTCGGCCGCTGCTCGTCGTCGGCCCGTCCCTCGGTACGACGGTCGACCGGCTCTGGGGGCCGGTCGCCGACCTGCTCGCGGGCTGGAACGTCCTCGGCTGGGACCTCCCCGGCCACGGACACAGCCCCGCTGCCGATCGGCTGACGCCGGGCTTCTCGATGGCCGAGCTCGCGTCCGCCGTACTCGCCGCGGTGACCGAGGCGGCCGGACCTGACGACGCCTTCGCCCACGCCGGCGACTCGATCGGCGGCGCGGTCGGCGTCCAGCTCGCGCTCGACGCGCCGGAGCGGGTCACCGCCGTCGCGTCACTGTGCAGCGCCGCCGTCTTCGGCACTGCGGCGCCCTGGCACGAGCGCGCGGCGCTGGTGCGGGCGGAGGGCATGGCACCGATGGTCGCCTCGTCGCCCGCCCGGTGGTTCGGGCCGGCGATCACCGCCGCGGCCGACGGACGGGTCCAGGCTGCGCTGCACGACCTGGCGGGCGTCGACGCCGAGGGCTACGCCCGCTGCTGCGAGGCGTTGGCCGGGTACGACGCCCGCGACCACCTCGGCTCGGTGGCCGTTCCGCTGCTCGCCGTCGCGGGGGCAGAGGATGTCGCGACACCTCCGCCGGTCCTGGCGGAGCTCGCTGCCGGCGTACCGGACGGGCGGCTCGAGGTGCTGCCGGGCGTGGGCCACCTGGCGCCGTACGAGGACCCGGCGGCGACCGCCGCGCTCCTGCGCGCCTTCCTCGGTGCCCCGGTCCCCGCCTGACGCGGCGACGCCGCTCAGCCCTCGGCGTTCTCGGCGAACTGCTCGTGGTTGCGGATGACCTCGGCGATGATCACGTTGAGGATCGACTCCGCGAAGTGCGGGTCGAGCCCGGAGCTCTCCGCCATCGACCGCAGGCGCGCGATCTGCACGGCCTCCCGGGCCGGGTCGGCGGGCGGCATGCCCGCGCCCGCCTTGAGTCGGCCCACCTGCTCGGTGCACTTGAAGCGCTCCGCCAGCAGGTGCACGAGGGCGGCGTCGAGGTTGTCGATGCTCGACCGGAGTCGGAGGAGCTCGGCCCGGGCGTCGTCAGCACTCACGTGTTCCATCCTGCCCTACGATCCGGCCAACCCCCCGATGCCAACCGAAGGACGAGAGCCGATGAGCGACCAGGTGATGTACACCCTCGAGCCGCACGAGCAGCCGACGCACTGGTACAACATCGTGGCCGACCTGCCCGTGCCGCCGCCCCCGCCGCTGCACCCCGGGACGCGGGAGCCGGTCGGTCCCGACGACCTCACGCCGCTGTTCCCGCCGGAGCTGATCGCGCAGGAGGTCACCGCCGAGCGGTACGTCGAGATCCCCGAGCCGGTGCTCGACGTCTACCGCCAGTACCGCCCGAGCCCGCTCTACCGCGCGCGCCGCTGGGAGGAGGCGCTCGGCACGACCGCGCGGATCTACTACAAGTACGAGGGCGTCTCGCCCGCCGGCTCGCACAAGGTCAACACCGCGGTGCCGCAGGTCTACTACAACCAGCTCAACGGCATCACCCGGCTCACCACCGAGACCGGCGCCGGCCAGTGGGGCACTGCCCTGTCGTACGCCGCCGCGCTGTTCGGCGTCGAGTGCGAGGTGTGGCAGGTCGGGGCGTCGTACGACACGAAGCCGCAGCGGCGCACGCTGATCGAGGTGTTCGGCGGCACGGTGCACCGCTCCCCGAGCCGGCTCACCGAGTCGGGCAAGGCGTTCGCCGAGGACCACCCGGGCTCGCTGGGCATCGCCATCTCCGAGGCCGTCGAGGTCGCTGCGCAGGACCCGGGTGCGAAGTACGCGCTGGGCTCCGTGCTCAACCACGTGCTGCTGCACCAGACCGTCATCGGCGAGGAGGCCCTGCGGCAGCTCGCCAAGGCCGGCGAGTCCGGCGCCGACCTGGTCGTCGGCTGTGCGGGCGGCGGCTCCAACTTCGCCGGCCTGTCCTTCCCGTTCCTGCGCGAGAAGCTCGCCGGCAACCAGTCGCCGCGCATCCTCGCCGTCGAGCCCAGCTCGTGCCCGACGATCACCCGCGGCGAGTACCGCTACGACTTCGGCGACACCGCCGGGCTCACGCCGCTGATGAAGATGCACACCCTCGGCCACGACTTCGTGCCCTCGCCGATCCACGCCGGCGGCCTGCGCTACCACGGCATGGCGCCGCTGGTTTCCCACGCGGTCGACCAGGGGCTCATCGACGCCGTCGCGCTCCACCAGAACGAGTGCTTCGACGCCGCCGTCGAGTTCGCGCGCACCCAGGGCGTCGTCCCTGCTCCCGAGTCGTCCCACGCCCTCGCCCAGGTACGACGTGAGGCGCTCGCCGCCGCCGAGACCGGCGCGACGCCCGTGATCGTCGTCGGGCTGTCTGGGCACGGCCTGCTCGAGCTGGGCGCCTACGCGACGTACCTGTCCGGCGACCTGGAGGACGACCCGCTGTCGGACACCGCGCTCGCGGAGGCGCTGGCCAACGTGCCGGTGGTCTGAGCGCCGCCAGCAGGACGAGCCCCTCACGGCCCGGGAAATGCCTTGGGCAAGGCAGTTCCCGGGCCGTAGCGTTCTCCGCCGGCCCGCAACCACGCGGGTCCACGAACGAGAAGGGCGACGACGCAGGAACCATCGATGGAGAAGATCAACGCGAAGCTCCTCAACTGGGCTTCGATCCTCGAGCAGGGCACCCGCGACCAGGCGGTGACGACGGCACGCATGCCGTTCATCCACCCGCACCTCGCGCTGATGCCCGACGCCCACCTCGGCCTGGGTGCGACGGTGGGCTCGGTCATCCCGACCCTCGGCGCGATCATCCCGGCCGCGGTCGGCGTCGACATCGGCTGCGGCATGATCGCGGTGCGCACCCGGTTCACGACCGACGAGCTCCCCGCCGACCGGCGACCGCTCCGCGAGGCCATCGAGCGGGCCGTCCCGCTCTCCGCCGGAGCGGCCAACAGCCGGATCTCGCGCCAGCACACCGAGCGGCGGCTCGACGAGCTCACCACCGCCGCGGAGCAGGCCGGCTTCGAGCCCGGTCGCTACGCGAAGCGGTGGGACCTGCAGCTGGGCACGCTCGGGTCCGGCAACCACTTCATCGAGGTGAGCGTCGACGAGGATCGGCGCGTGTGGCTCTTCCTGCACTCGGGATCGCGTGGCGTCGGCAACAAGATCGCGCAGCACCACATCAAGGTCGCCCGCGACCTGTGCGAGAAGTGGTGGATCGCGCTGCCGGACCGCGACCTGGCCTACCTCGCCGAGGGCACCGACGAGTTCTGGGCCTACATCCGCGAGATGCGGTGGGCGCAGCGCTACGCGCTGCTCAACCGCGAGGAGATGATGGACCGGGTCGTGCGCCAGTTCGCGGAGTGGGTGGGCCTCGGCTCGGCCGACGACGTCGAGCGCGTCGAGGAGATCAACTGCCACCACAACTACACCGAGCAGGAGCACCACTTCGGTCGCGACGTGTGGCTGTCCCGCAAGGGCGCGATCAACGCCGAGCGCGGGCGTGCGGGCCTGATCCCGGGCTCGATGGGGACGGCGTCGTACGTCGTCAGCGGTCTGGGCAACGCGCTGGCGCTCAACTCGGCGCCGCACGGCGCGGGGCGGGAGTACTCGCGCTCGAAGGCTCGCCGCACGTTCACCCGGGATCAGCTCCGGGAGGCGATGGCGGGGATCGAGTACCGCGACACCGACGCGTTCATCGACGAGATCCCGGCGGCGTACAAGGACATCGACCGGGTGATGGCCGACGCGGCCGAGCTGGTCGAGGTCCGGCACACGCTGCGCCAGATCGTGAACGTCAAGGGCGACTGAGCCCGGAATCGCCGACCCCTCGATGACAGGGGCCGGGGCGGTCGGTTTGAATGTCCGCATGGAGGACGACCATCCTGATCTGCCCTGGCCCCTGACCGGAGCCGACGGGCTGCGCGACGAGCTGCTGGCGGCCTACGCCGAGCCGAGCCGCGGCCACCACGGCACCGGCCACCTGCGCGACGTGCTGGCCCGCCTCGACGAGCTCGCTGCGGCCGGCACCGCCTTCGACCGGGTCCCGGTCCAGCTGGCCGCGTGGTTCCACGACGCCGTGTACGACGGCGAGCGGGACGCGGAGGAGCGCTCGGCCTCCTGGGCCGAGGAGGCGCTGGCACCCCACGTGGACGAGGCGACGCTGGCCGAGGTCGCGCGCCTGGTCCGGCTGACCGAGCACCACCGCCCCCAGACCGACGACGCCAACGGCTGCGCGCTCACCGACGCCGATCTCTCCATCCTTGCCGCGCCGCAGGAGCGCTACGACCAGTACGTCACGGCGGTGCGCAAGGAGTACGCCCACCTGCCCGACGAGGTCTTCGCCGCCGGCCGGGCAGACGTGCTGCGCCAGCTCGCCGCCAAGCCGCAGCTGTTCCACACCGAGCACGGCATCACCGCCTGGGAGGCGGCCGCGCGCAGCAACCTCGCCCGGGAGCTGGCGACCCTGCCGGCGGCAGCGGACGACTGACGCGCTGCTTCACGCGAGCTGCGCCCGCGCCACGTCGCCCACCTCCCGCAGCAGCTCCAGCCGTTCCCGTTGCACCTCGACCCACGCCGACAGCTCGCCCTTCATCTCGGTGAGCCGGTCAATGATCGCGAGCAGCCGCCGCGCGTCGTCGACGAGGTCGGTGACGGCGTCGAGGCCGTGCAACGCGACGTCGGTGGCGAAGACGCCCCAGCCGAGCGGCCCAGCCACCCGCGCGAGCAGCCGGGACATCAACCGGCGTCCCTTCTCGACGAGCTCGACGACCAGCTCCTCGACCTCGATCGCCGTCCGCTCCGCGACCTCCGCCACCTCGGCGAGCACCGGGATCGCGACCGTCACCAGCTCCGCACACCCACGGGCGACGCCGGCGTGCACCCCCAGCCGGACGAGGTACGCCGCCGCCGCGTCGCCGCCCCACCGGGGGTCGGCCGCGACGGCGAGCCGGGCCGTGTTGGCGGCGTACAGGTGCAGTGCGGTCTCGACGTGACGCACGGCGTCGGCGTTCTGCCGGATCCGGTGGTGGTCACCGCTCAGCGGCAGGACGAGCAGCTCCTCCAGGCTGTCCTCGGGCAGCCGACGCAGACCGAAACCGAGGTCGTCGAGGGCGTCGATCCCGAGGTTGACGACATCGCGGATCCGGCCGAAGGTCGCGTCGAGCGCGACGAACTCCGCGTCGTGGACCAGCTCCGCATCGCCGAGCGCGGGCTCGGGCAGCTCCAGCGGCTCGGGCGCGAGCAGCCCGCTCATGCGACCACCGGCATCCGACCGCGGGTCCGGAGGTCGGCGGCGAGGAGGTCGCCGCCGGCACCGGCGACGCCCTCGCGCAGGTCGGCCCAGTCGCCGAGGCCGAGCCGCTCGAGCTCGAGGAAGCCGTCGGCCACCAGGTCGAGCAGCGGCGCCAGCGGGCGCAGCAGGCACACCGGGCTCGGCTCGAAGCCGTCACGCTGGCAGACCCAGCGGCGGGCGTATCGGGTGATGGACCGGAGCTGTCCCGCGAGGAGCGCCATGTCCTCGTCGAGGCGCTCGAGGTCGGTCCAGGAGGGGATGTCGATGTCGCGCGCGGCCATGGCCGGTTCCTCTCGTCGGGGCGCCGTTCGGCAGGTGCCGCACCCCGTGCCCGGCGTGACCGGGTTGGGAAACCCCCGCACAATGGACCTGTGGACGACAGCGTGATCTACGTGGCGCGAGCGCAGGTGCTGGCCGACCTGGCAGCCCGCGCGCTCGACACGCCGGTGTCCGTGAACCTGCTCGAGGAGGCCTGCTCGGAGCGCCGCTGGTGGCTCGAGCAGTGGGCCGAGGGAGCGCCGTACATCGCCGGGTTGATCGCGCAGGACCTGCAGGACGCGCTCGCCGACGCGTTCGGCCGTGACCAGCGCGGTGGCCTGTGGCCGGTGTGCGCGCACTGTGCCGAGGGTCCCGTCCACGCCCTCCACGTCGACCCCGATCTCGGCGGTCCCGACCCGCAGTGGGTGTGCGAGGAGTCCGGCGAGGCGGTCGCGCCGCTGGGCGGGCTCGCGAACGCCTGAGCCCGTCCGCGGTCAGGGCACTCAGCCTCGTTCCGCCGATCCACGGGGCGCCTGGCTGGGGTCGCTCGGTGGACGTGGATCGGTGGATCGACGCTCAGTCGCGCAGCTGCAGGTGGAGCGTGTAGTCCTCGCCGCGGAGCACCGACCGCGACATCTCGACGACGGTCTCTCCGCTCAGCGCGCGCCGGGTCAGCCGCAGCACCGGTGACCCCGCTGGGATCTCGAGCAGCGCGGCCTCGTCGTCGGTCGCGAGGTCCGCGCTGACGGCGTCCTCGGCCCAGGTCGGCCGGTGGCCGCGAGCCGCCAGCTCGTCGTACAGGCTGGCGGGCAGGTGCTCGAGCAGGTCGCCGGCGAAGGCTGCCGGCAGGTAGGTCTCCGACAGGCAGACCGGGCGCCCGTCGCCGACCCGCAGCCGGGCCCAGCGCACCACCAGGTCCTCCGGGCGGACCCGGAACGCGGCGGCCATCGCCTCCCCTGCGGGGACGGTCTCGGCGACCAGGGTGCGCGTCTCCACGGCCACTCCGCGGAGGGCGAGGTCGTCGGTCAGGCCGCGCACGCCCGTGGGCGTACGACGTGGGCCGGCCACGAACGTCCCGCGACCCGGATGCCGCTCGAGCACCCCCTCGCCGACCAGGGCGTCGAGGGCCTGGCGCACCGTCATCCGGGCGACGCCGAAGCGGTCGACCAGGTCGCGCTCCGAGGGCGCGGGCGTCCCGGGGGCCCGGTCGCTCACCAGGGCGCGCACGTACTCCCGGATGGCCACGTGCTTGAGCGAGCGTCCTGCCGTGCTCCCCTGAACTGCTGCCACGCAGCGAGGTTAGGGATCGGGCCGGGCGGTCGTCCCGTGAATCGTCAATCCTTTGCCGCTGCACGGCACCACTTTTGCGATGGTCGACCGAACACCTGTTCGAAGAATCGCGTAGACTGTCCCCATGTCGGTGGACTTCCAGAGCAGCCTCTTCGACACCTCGACCACCCACCAGCCGCCGCGCATCGAGCGGCGGTCGCTGAGCAGCGGCGCCTGGGTCGACGTCGCCCGCAACTGGCTTCCCGAGGCCGATGACGTGTTCGCGACACTCGTGCGGGACGTGCCGTGGCGGGCCGAGCGGCGGGCGATGTACGACCGCGTCGTGGAGGTGCCGCGCCTCGTCCACACCTACATGATCGGCGAGGACCTGCCCCATCCCCGGCTCACCAGCGCGCGCGAGGAGCTGACCGCGCGCTACCAGCCCGAGCTCGGCGAGCCGTTCCGCACGGCCGGCTGCTGCTTCTACCGCGACGGCCGCGACAGCGTGGCCTGGCACGGCGACACGATCGGCCGTGGCTCGACCCACGACACGATGGTCGCGATCGTGTCGCTCGGCGACCCACGCAAGCTGCACCTGCGCCCGCGCGACCCGGAGCGGCGCGAGGAGTCGTTCGTGGTGGAGATGGGTCACGGGGACCTGGTCGTGATGGGTGGCTCCTGCCAGCGCACCTGGGAGCATGCGGTGCCGAAGGTGGCGTCGGCGGGGCCGCGGATCTCCGTGCAGTTCCGCCCGCTCAACGTGTTCTGAGGCCGGGCGGGCGGGTGAGGGCAGTCCCTGGGCCACGCTCACCCAGCCGGATCACTGCTGCTGCGCCGCCAGCTCCGCCGTCGAGCGCACCACGCAGAACTCGTTGCCCTCGGGGTCGGCGAACGTCATCCAGCCGGAGCCGGGACCGTGGATCCCGCGGTGGTCGGCGACCGGCGTGGCGCCGTACTCGAGCAGCCACTCGATCTCCTCGTCCCGGCTGCCCTCGCGCGGGCGCAGGTCGAAGTGGACGCGGTTCTTGACCGTCTTCGCCTCCGGCACCTCGATGAACAGCACCTGGTGGCCGGTCTCGGGGTCGCGGATCATGCACTCCTCGTGACCGGGCAGGTTGGGGTCGCCGTCGATGTCGGCGTACCCGAGGACCGGCTTCCACCACTCCGAGAGCTCGTAGGCGTTGGCGCAGTCGACGGTGGTGTGCGAGATGTACGACGTCATGGCGCCACTCTCACGAACAGCGGCAGCCCGCCACAACCGGATATCAGCGGATCAGCCGGACATCAGGGGGTGGCTGCGTCGGAGGACGCCACGGACCCAGTGGTCGAGGGCTCCGCGGTCTGGGTCACCGTCTCGGTGACGGTCGCCGTCGCGCTGGGGGTCGCCGACCCGGACGGCGTGGCCGAGGTGGTGGTGTCCGTCGGCTCGACGGTCGCGCTCGCGGTGTCGCTCGGCGTCGGGCTCGTCGTGTCCTCGGACGGCGTCTCGACCTGCTTCTCGTCGCCGTCGCTGCTGTCGTCGTCGCCCAGGACGCCGCCGATCGACGTACGGTCCTTCCCGTCGGTGCCGCCGGTGATGCTGGAGACGCTCTCGCCGGCGAGCAGCTCGATGGCGCTGATCACGACGACGGCGATCAGGAAGACGACCGCGGCGAGGGCCGCGAGCCGCTTCCAGGGCAGGGCCGCCCAGCGGTTGCCCGCCGGCGCGGGCGGGACCGGGATCTCGCCCGTGGAGACGTCACGGCTCTCGCTGTGCCGGTGGGCCTTGGCCGCCTCCCGCTCGAGGGCGGCGGCCTGCACCTCGGCGACCCGGCGACGACTGGACTCGATGCCCTGCTTGTAGAGCGCGGTGCTGACCGTGGCGACCACGCTGCCGAGTGCGGCACCGATCAGGGTGCCGGCGGCGCCGAGAGTGGAGAGCAGGAGGGCGACGGTCACGGCCGCGCCGGCACCCGCGAACGTCGCGGGCCAGTCGATGCCGGTTCCGCGCCTCTCGGACGCCTCGCTCTCCCCTGCCATCACCGGATGGTCAGTCGGTGCCGTTCGTGGCGATGAACGCGAGGATCTGCTCCGAGAGCTCGGGGCGGCACACGATCACGTCGGGCAGGTAGACGTCGGCCTGGTTGTAGACCAGCTCGCTGCCGTCGACCCGCGACGTGAACAGGCCCGCGGCCCGCGCGACGGCGACCGGCGCGGCGGAGTCCCACTCGTACTGCCCGCCCGCGTGGACGTAGGCGTCCGCCACGTCGCGCACGACCGACATCATCTTCACGCCGGCCGAGCCCATCGGGACCAGCTCGGCGTCGAGCTCCTTCGCGAGCGCCTCGACGAACGCCGGCGGCCGGGTGCGTGACACGGCGATCCGCGGCCGCGCCGACGTGCGAGCGGGTACGACGGGAGGCTGGCCGGTGTTGAAGGTCTCCCCGAGCTCGGGCTGGGCCACGGCGCCGGCAACGAGCCGGCCGTCCTGCCACAGCGCGACGTGGACCGCCCAGTCGTCGCGCGGCGGCTCGGAGAACTCGCGGGTCCCGTCCAGCGGGTCGACGATCCAGACCTTCGTCGCGGTCAGCCGGGCGTCCTTGTCGGCCGCGCTCTCCAGGGCCTCCTCGGACAGCACGGCGTCGTCGGGGCGGTGGATCGCCAGCAGGTCCATGAGGAGCACGTGGGCGGCACGGTCGCCGGCGTCCTTGAGCTCCTTGCCCTCGAGACCCTCGCCGCGCACCTCGAGCAGGCGGCGTCCGGCGGCCTCGGCCAGCCAGGCAGCGAACAGGTGGTCGTCGGCAACGACCTCGGGGGCGGGGGTACCGGGCTCGAAAGTCACCGGGTCAGACTAGAGCCCTCCCCGCCGACTTGGTCGTTCGGTCCGCCGAGTTGCCGGTTCCGGCGGCCGAGTTGCCGGTTCCGGCGGCCGAGTTGCCGGTACGGACCCGACGACGTACGAATCGCCGACTCGATGCGGCAAACCCGCAACTCGACGCGGGAAACCGGCAACTCGACGCGGCAAACCGGCAACTCGACGCGGCAAACCGGCAAGTCGACGGGTCGGCGACAGGCTCGCGCGATTCAGGAATTGAACCGCTGCTGGGTCTTCTCCAGGCCGTCGGTGATGAGCGACTCGACGGCGTCGGCGGCGGTGTCGACCTGGAAGGGGAGCTCCTTGCGCTCCGTGGTCGAGTAGTTCGACAGCACGAAGTCCGCGACCTCCTGGCGGCCGGGCGGGCGGCCGATGCCGGCCCGCACGCGGTAGAAGTCGCCGGTACCGAGGGAGGAGCGCATCGACTTGAGGCCGTTGTGGCCGTTGTCGCCGCCGCCCAGCTTGGAGCGCAGCGTGCCGAAGTCGATGTCGAGCTCGTCGTGGATCGCGATGATCCGGCTCGGCGGCACCTTGTAGAAGGTCGCGAGCGCCTTCACCGGGCCGCCCGACTCGTTCATGTACGAGCGGGACTTCGCGAGCACGACCCGCGGCGAGCCGGCACCGGGAGCTCCGAGCCGGCCCTCGACGACGTCGGCGCGGCCGGTCTTGTGGGCGCGGAAGCCGCTGCCCATCCGGCGCGCCAGCTCGTCGACCACGAGGTAGCCGATGTTGTGCCGGTGCCCGGAGTACGACGCCCCGGGGTTGCCGAGGCCGACCACGAGCCAGACGTCGGTGTCGGTCACGTCATCGCTCCAGGTGTCGGTCGGGTCGGTTGCTGCACGGGCGTCCGGAGACGCGGAACTCCCCGGCGCGAAGGATCGCGCCGGGGAGATCAGTCGGCCCAGGAACCACCTGAGCCGGCCGAAGGTCACTCGCTGTCGCCGCCCTCGGCGGGCGCGGCCTCCTCGGCGGGGGCCTCGGCGCCGTCGCCCTCGCCGGCCTCGTCAGCGGCGGGCTCGGCAGCGACCTGCTCGGTCACGTTGACGACCAGGGTCTCGGGGTCGGTGAGCAGCGTGGTGCCGGACGGCAGCTCCAGCTGGCTGGCGAGGAACTGCGTGCCGGCCTCGGCGCCCTCGATGTTGACCTCGAACTGCTCGGGGATGTGCGTGGCCTCGGCCTCGACCTGGACCGTGGTGTTCTCGGTGACGACCAGCGTCTCGGGGGCGGCCTCGCCCACGATGACGACGGGGACGTCGACGGTGACCTTCTCGCCACGCTTCACGGCGACGAAGTCGACGTGCTCGAGGACGCGGCGGACCGGGTCGACCTGGACCTGCTTGGTCAGGGCGAGCTGCGCGGTGCCGTCGATGTCGAGCTCGAGGAGCGCGTTGGCGCCGCCGTGCTTGATCGCCATCATCGTGTCGTGGCCCGGGAGGGTCACGTGGATCGGGTCGTTGCCGTGGCCGTAGACGACAGCCGGGATCTTGTGCTCGCGGCGGATGCGGCGGGCGGCGCCCTTGCCGAACTCGGTGCGCAGCTCGGCGGTGATCTTCTCGGTGCTCATGGGGAAACTCCTGGCTCGTCCTTGTCGGGTGTCATCACCCCGGAAAGAGGAACGCCGCGCTTCCCTGGCCCGATGATCGGCAGGGCGCGCGGCGTCGAGGACGAGCCGGCCCAGTCGATCACGGAGTCACAGAAGCGGGAGCTCCCTCGCCGAGGCAACCTGAAGAGGCTACCCAACGACCGCGGGCGTCGCGAAATCCGCAGTCGCGACCGGTTCAGGCACGTTCCGCATAGGGGTCGGTGATCTCGCGCAGCGCGACCAGGGCGTCCTGGAGGGCGGCCATCCGCTCCGCGCCGAGGTGGCGGGCCCAGTCGCGCTCGATGGCCCGCTCCTCCCGGCGGGCGAGTCGCTGCACCTCCCGGCCACGCGGTGCGATGACGACGAGGCGGGCGCGTGCGTCGGAAGGATCCGGCACGCGCTCGACGTACCGGCACCGCTCGAGCTGCTCGACCAGCGCACTGGCGCTCTGCTTGGTGATCCGGGCCTGCTCGGCGAGCTCGGTCACCCGGATGCCCTCCTCGCTGAGCCGCGCGGCGGCCCGGGCCATCGCCGGCGTCAGGTCGTCGTACCCGGCGGCGAGGACCGCGTCGGACACGCGCTGCTCGACGTAGCGCGCGCCGATGAACATCAGCAGCCCGGGATGCGGTCCGGCCACGCGGGATCCCCCTTGACGTATTGGTCAGCCCGACTGACTATATCAGTCAGGAAGCCTGACCAAATCGGATCAAGGAGGGCCCGATGGACAAGGCCACGCTGTGGACCTGGATCCACGCCGAGCGGGCAGCCCTCGCCGCCACGCTGGCCGAGATCACGCCGGAGGAGTGGGCCCACGACTCGCTCTGCCCGGGATGGACGGTGCAGGACGTCGCGGCCCACGTCATCTCCAACCCCCAGATCGGGTGGGGCCAGATGGGCGGCCTGATGGCGCGCAACCTCGGCCGCAGCTACAACGCGATGATCTTCCGCGAGGTGAAGCGGCTGGGCGCGCGGGAGACGCGGGAGAGCATCCTCGCCGACTTCGACCGCTTCGCGACCAGCACCCGCCACGTGCCGACGACCACCACGGTGGAGCCGCTCATCGACTCACTCCTCCACCACCAGGACATCGTCCGCCCGCTGGGCCGGACCCGCGAGATGCCGCCGGAGGCGGCGGCCGTGGCCGCTGACCGGGTACGACGCCTCGCCGCCCTCATGGGCACACGGAAGCTGCTGAGGAGCATCCGCCTGGTCGCCACGGACGTGGCGTGGACCAGCGGCGAGGGACCCACGGTCGCCGGACCGATGCAGGAGCTGCTGATGATCGCGTCAGGTCGCCGCCCGGACCCGGCCCTGGTCTCCGGGGACGGCACGGCACTGGTCCCCGCACTCGCCCGGACCCGGGGTTCCTGACCTCCCCGACATCGCCGATACCGGCCTATACTTCTCGAAAGTATCGGAAGGTATCGGGACCATGACGAACGCACCTGCCAACCCGTTCACCCCGGGCCAGCTCCCCCGTGTCTTCGCGGGCCGGGCCGCCGAGCTGCGACGGATCGAGGACCGCCTCGCCCGGGTCGTGACCTTCGGCGAGCTCGGCGGTCCCCTCCTCGTCTTCCACGCACCTCGCGGCATCGGCAAGACGTCACTGCTGCGGACCGGGCAGGCACGGGCCGAGGAGCTCGGCTTCGTCACGGCGTGGGTCGCGTGCACCCGGGACCGCCCGGTGCTGCCCGAGCTGGTGGGCAGTGTGCGCTCGGCGCTGGAGCGGGCCGAGTCCCTCCCCCGAGGCGGTGCCGGCAACCGCTGGCGCAAGCGCCTCGACAAGGTGTCGGTGGAGGTCGGGCTCCCCGGGGCGAAGGTGAGCGCCGACGTCGTCTCCGCCGCACCGGCTGCCGAGCCCGCCGACCCCCTCGGACAGGCACCGGTCGGAGCGCTCGAGGAGCTGCTCCACGATGCCGCCGCGCTGGTCCGACGCAGCGGCGGCGCGGGTCTGCTCGTCCTCGTCGACGAGCTGCACGTGGCGCTGCCCGACGACATGTCGATCCTCCTCAACACGCTCCAGAACCTCGACGGACAGCGGGCCGACAACCCGCTGGCCGTCGTGTCCGCCGGCCTGCCGGTCACGCCCGAGGCGCTGACCCGTGCCGCCACCTTCGGGGAGCGCAGCACGTTCGTGGCCCTCGACGTCCTCAACGACACCGACGCCCGCGCCGTGCTCACCGCACCCGCCGCGGCAGCCGACGTGTCGTGGACCGACGGCGCACTGGACGCGATCGTCGCCGAGGCGCGTGGCTATCCCTACCTGTTGCAGCTCATCGGCAGCAGCACCTGGGACGCCGCCCGGCCGGCGGCCGGAGACCGCCTCGGCCTGTCCGACGTACGACGTGGCCTGCCCGAGGCCCGCGAACAGCTGGCCGCCATGCACCGGGCCCGGTGGGGTGCGGCGACGCCGATGGAGCAGGCGTTCCTGGCCGCCATGGCCGCGACCGGCGTCGACAACGTCACCCGCGCCGCGATCGCCGCGGGCATGGGACGCGACTCACGCTCGATCAGCGCGCCGCGCGAGCGGCTGATCGAGAAGGGCGTGATCGAGCCGGTCGGTCACGGGCTGGTGCGGTTCACGTTGCCCGGGTTCGGGGCGTTCGTCAGGGGACTCGACGAGGCGTGACCGACGTCGCGTCGCCAGCAGCGTGGTGGCGCCCCGGAAGGGCGGGCGGTCCGAGGCCGGGCGTCTCGAGACGGTCGCTGCGCGACCTCCTCGACGAACGGTGGGGTCAGGCGTGGCCGTCGAACATCGAGGTGACGGAGCCGTCCTCGAACACCTCGCGGATGGCCCGGGCGACGAGCGGCGCGATCGACAGCGTGGTCAGCTTGTCGAACTGCTTCTCGGGCGGGACCGGAAGCGTGTTCGTGATGACGACCTCGGTGGCGGTGCTGTTCTTCAGCCGGTCGACGGCGGGGTCGGACAGGATCGCGTGGGTCGCGGCGATGATCACGCCGGCGGCGCCCTCGGCCATGAGGGCGTCCGCGGCCTTCACGATGGTGCCGCCGGTGTCGATCATGTCGTCGGTGAGGACGCAGATCTTGCCCTTCACGTCACCGACGACGCGGTTGGCGACGACCTCGTTGGCTACGTCGGTACGCCGCGTCTTGTGGATGAACGCCAGCGGGGCGCCACCGAGGCGGGCGGCCCAACGCTCGGCGACCTTGATCCGGCCGGCGTCCGGGGAGACGACGGCGAGCTCCTGGTCGCCGTACTTCTCCTTGATGTAGTCGGTCAGCAGCGGCAGCGCCATCAGGTGGTCGACCGGGCCGTCGAAGAAGCCCTGGAGCTGGTCGGCGTGCAGGTCGACGGTGATGATCCGGTCGGCGCCGGCCGTCTTGAACAGGTCGGCCATGAGACGGGCCGAGATCGGCTCCCGGCCGCGGTGCTTCTTGTCCTGGCGGCTGTAGCCCCAGAACGGCATGACCACGGTGATCCGCTTGGCGGAGGCGCGCTTGAGCGCGTCGACCATGATCAGGTGCTCCATGATCCACTCGTTGATCGGAGTGGTGTGGCTCTGGATGACGAACGCGTCGCACCCGCGCACCGACTCCTCGTAGCGGATGTAGATCTCGCCGTTGGCGAACTCCCGCGCGTCGGTCGGGACCAGCTGCTGGTCGAGGATCTCCGCGACCTCGGCCGCCAGCTCGGGGTGTGCCCGGCCGGAGAAGACCATCAGGTTCTTCTCTGTCGTCTTCTTCAGACCGCTCACGCGCGTGACTCCCCTGGTCGCCGAAGGTGCTGCCTAGGATTCTGCCTGCTCGGCGGGGTCGTCCCCAAGTCCCTGCGCGTTTTCGGACCGTTCACCCGGTACGGCGGCCGCTGCCGCCGCCTGCGCGGTGCCCGGCCGGCGGGTGACGACCCAGCCCGGCAGGTTGCGCTGGGGCCCGCCGCTGACGGCGAGCGCGCCCGCCGGGACATCGCGGCGCACGACCGTGCCGCCGCCGGTGGAGGCGCCGTCGCCGATCTCGACGGGAGCGACGAAGGTGTTGTTGGAGCCCGTCTTGGCGTGCCGGCCGACCTTGGTGCGGTGCTTGTCGACCCCGTCGTAGTTGGCGAAGATCGTGCCGGCACCGATGTTGCTGCCCTCGCCGATCTCGGCGTCGCCGACGTAGGAGAGGTGCGGGACCTTCGCGCCGTCGGCGATCGTGGCGTTCTTGGTCTCGACGAACGTGCCGATCTTGCCCTTGACGCCGAGCTCGGTGCCGGGGCGCAGGTAGGCGAAGGGACCGACGGTGGCCTCGGCACCGATGACGGCGAGCTGCCCGTGGGCACGCACGACCCGGGCGCCGGCGCCGATCTCGCAGTCCTCGAGGGTCGTGTCGGGGCCGATCACGGCATCCTCGGCGACCACGGTGGCGCCGAGGAGCTGGGTGCCGGGGAGGATCGTCACGTCCGGCGCCAGGACCACGTCGGCGTCGATCCACGTCGTCGCCGGGTCCATGACGGTCACGCCCTCGCGCATCCAGCGGGTCACGATGCGGCGGTTGAGCTCGCGGCCCAGGTCGGCGAGCTGGGCGCGATCGTTGGCGCCCTCGGTCTGCAGCGCGTCCTCGACGGCGTGCGCGGCGACGGTGAGGTCGGCCTCGCGGGCCAGTCCGATGGCGTCGGTGAGGTAGTACTCGCCCTTGGCGTTGTCGTTGCCGATCCGGCCGATCGTCTCGGTGAGGAAGGCCGCGTCGAAGGCGAGGATGCCGGAGTTGATCTCGGTGATCGCGCGCTGCTCGGCGGAGGCGTCCTTCTCCTCGACGATCGCCTGGACGACACCGGCCTCGTCGCGGACGATCCGCCCGTAGCCGTGGGGGTTCGCGACGATGCCGCTGAGGATGCTGACGGCCGCGTGCGCCGCCCGGTGGGACTCGGCGAAGGCGCGGAGCGTCTCGCCCGCGAGGAGCGGCGTGTCGCCGTACGCGATCAGGACGGTGCCCTCGCTCGGCGGCGCGTCCAGCGCCTCGAGGGCGATCCGGACGGCGTGGCCGGTGCCGAGCTGCTCCTCCTGCACGGCGAGGACGGCGTCGGGGAGCTGCTCGCTGATGTGCGGCGCGACGAGCTCGCGCTGGTGGCCGACGACGGTGACGACACGGGTCGGCTCGAGCGAGCCGACCGCGGCGAGCACGTGGCCGATCATGCTGCGCCCGCCGATGCGGTGGAGCACCTTCGGGGTCTTCGACTTCATCCGGGTGCCCCCGCCGGCGGCGAGGACGATGACGGTCAGCTGCTCACTCACGGATCCACACTAGACGGGCCGTCGAGGGAGGCATCAGCGGCCGTCGGCGGCTGCCGGTGGGTCAGCCGTCGAGCCAGGCCAGCACGGCCAGCACCCGGCGGTTGTCGTCGGACGCCTGGGGCAGGTCGAGCTTGGCAAAGATGTTGTTGGTGTGCTTGCCGACGGCCTTCTCGGTGACCACCATCCGGGCCGCGATCGCCGCGTTGGAACGGCCCTCGGCCATCAGGGTCAGCACCTCGCGCTCGCGCTCGGTGAGCCGGTCGAGCGGGCGGCTGCGGGCCGTGACCAGCGCCGCCACGACCTCCGGGTCGAGCACGGTGCCGCCCTCGGCGACCTGCCGGACGGCCGCGAGGAAGGCGTCGACGTCGGCGACCCGGTCCTTGAGGAGGTACCCGATCGAGCCCTCTCCCCCGGCCAGCAGCTGCCGCGCGTACAGCGGCTCCACCCACTGGCTGAGCACCAGGACCGGGAACGCCGGACGGGCCTCGCGGACGGCGGTGGCCGCCTCGAGGCCCTCCGTGGTGTGCGTCGGTGGCAGCCGTACGTCGACCACCGCGATGTCGATGTCGTCGCGGGCCAGTGCCCGGGCCAGCGAGGGCGCGTTGTCGACGGCCTCGACGACCTCGATGCCGCCGGCTTCGAGGATCCGGGTCAGGCCGACCCGCAGGAGGGCCTGGTCCTCGGCGAGCACCGCTCGCAGGGAGTCGGGCCTCAGGCTGTCCGGCACGGCACCTCCAGCTCCACGAGCGTCGGCCCACCGGCGGGGCTCAGCACCCGGACGTCGCCGTCGAAGGCGTCCAGCCGCCGCGCCACCCCGGTCAGTCCGGAGCCCGTCGCGTCGGCTCCCCCGCGACCGTCGTCGCCGACCGTGATCCGGAGCCGGTCGCCGTCGTACCTCCCGGTGACCCAGGCCCGCGTCGCCGCCGCGTGCTTGACGGTGTTGGCGAGGCACTCCGCGATCGCGAAGTACGCCGCCGACTCGACCGGCGCCGGCAGCCGCGGGACCTCGACGGCCACCGAGGTCGGGACGGGCAGGGCCAGCGACAGGGCCTGGACCGCACCGGTGAGGCCCTTGTCGGCGAGCACCGGCGGGTGGATGCCGCGGACCACGCTGCGCAGGTCGTCCAGCGCGTCCATCGTGGTCTCGCGCGCCTCGCGCAGCAGCGCGGCCGCGGCCTCGGGGTCGGTGTGCACGAGCTTCTCGGCGAGTCCGACGTTCATGCCGACCGACGCGATCCGGGCCTGCGCGCCGTCGTGGAGGTCGCGTTCGATGCGCCGCACCTCGGCCGCGTTGTGGTCGAGCGTCTCGGCCCGCGACTCCTCCACCCGCTCGACGCGCTGCTCGAGGCGGGCGACCCGGGAGTCGCCCAGCATGGCCCGCTCGGTCAGCGCCCGCGCCCGCACCAGCGGCGGGGTCACGAACCACCACGCGACCAGCGCCGGACCGCTGAGCACCAGCAGGAGCAGCCAGATCCAGCCGGACGCGGTGAGCGCCAGGATCAGCCAGGTCAACGGCAGGGTCAGCAGCGCCACCGGCAGCAGCGACATCGCGAACCCGCCGGACGCGGAGAACCACAGGAAGCCCACGTTGCGCCACCGCGCCGGGTCGCGCATCCAGCGCAGGCCCTGGGTGGGACTCGCGTAGCCGGGAGTGATCTCCTCGTCCAGCAGCCGGCCGCTGACCCGGCGGTGCAGTGCGGTCAGCCCCGCCGTCGCCGGTACGACGGCCTGGGCCAGCAGGACCCCCAGCCCCAGCGCCGGACCGAGCGCGACGCAGAGGACGGACAGGATCGCGAGGGCCAGGCTCGGGACGAACGAGGCGGCGTACCCGGCGGAGACGAGCGTCAGGCGCAGCCGGTCGAGGAGGCCGCCGGCGGTGACGTCGAGCGGCCGCCCGAGTCGGACCGGCGCGAGGATCTGCATCGCGGTGAAGTCTGTCATCGTCCGACCACCCGTGCGCGGGACTGGGCGCGGACGGAGGTCCGTGCGGCGCCGAGGGTGAGCGCGACGACCCCCGCCACCACGGCCGGGACCAGCCACAACCCGCCGTCCGGGACGGCACCCTCGTGCCGCGCGATCGCGAAGGGCACGACCGTCGTCAGGGCGGCGAGCGTGCCGAGCACGACACCGATGGCCGCCACGATCGCGGCCTCCGCCACGACGGACCGCTCCACCTGGCGCGGGGTGGCCCCGATCAGGCGCAGCCGCTGCAGCTCGTCACGCCGGTGGGCGATGGCCGCGACGAACGCGTTGACCACCATGATCGCCGCGAAGAGCGACAGCATCCCGACGACCACGTTGTTGAGCAGCGTGATGGTGTCGCTGTCCGGGTTGCCGGCCGGCAGGGTCCGCGCGTCGATGTCGACCAGGAGCAGCGTCCCGACGGCCGCCGAGGTCAGCACCAGGACCGGTGCGAGCACACCGGCGAGCAGGTGCGCCCTCCGGGCGGTGTTGTACGACGCCAGGTGCCCGCTCGCGCCGGTACGACCCACCAGCAGGCCGGCCGGAGCGGCCAGCAGCCGCAGCAGGACCGGCGCGAGCACGGCGAGGCCGACACCCACGAGGATCGAGCTCGACCCGCTCGTCGACATCGCGGCATAGGGGTCGTCGTCGTGCGCGGTCACCGCCACGGTGATCACCGCCATGGCGATCCCGTAGCCGATCAGCACGACGGCGGCGAGGACCCGCCACCAGCGCATCCGCCCCTGCTCCGCGGCCGCCTCCCTGAGCAGGACGCCGGCGGGACCGCGGGTCGCGCGTCGGGCCGCGACCCAGGTGGCCAGGGCGGCGACGAGCAGCACCAGCAGGGCTGCGGCGCCCACGGAGGCCGGCCCGGCGTCGTACACGGTGGCGTCGGAGACGAGACCGCCGGAGCGGACCATGTCGAAGAGGGCGTGCCCGGTGAGGCTCGCGACGAGCGCGCCGAGCACCGCGGCCACCGTGGTGACGGCCGCGGTCTCGCGGACGACGAGGCGCCGCGCCTGGCGCGGGGTGGCGCCGACGGTGCGCAGCAGCCCGATCTCGCCGGACCGTTGGTGGGTGGTGACGCCGACCGTCGAGGCGACCGAGAACAGCACGATCATCGAGCCCCAGCCACCGACCACGGCGCCGAGGATCACGAGGGTGTCGGCGTCGGTTCCGCTGGCGGCGGAGGACGACTCGGCCAGGGTGGCGAAGGAGCCGATGAGGACGGTGCCGAGCAGCACCGCGAGGAACGTGGCGGTCGCGGCGAGGGGCCGGTGGCGCAGGCTGCGCAGCGCGAGGGCGTTCACCGGGCCACCACCAGGTCGTCGAGGTGCGCCATCTGGCCGGCGACCGCGTCGGCGGTCGGGTGCGTCATCCGGCCCGCGACCCGGCCGTCGACGAGGAAGACCACCTCGTCGGCGTACGACGCCGCGACGGGGTCGTGCGTCACCATGACCACGGTCTGGCCCATCTCGGTGACGCTGCTGCGCAGCAGGCCGAGGATCTGACGGGCGGTCGCGCTGTCGAGGGCCCCGGTCGGCTCGTCGGCCAGGACGACCTCCGGTTCGGTCACCAGCGCCCTCGCGATGGCGACCCGCTGCTGCTGGCCGCCGGACATGCTGCCCGGCAGGTGGTGCGTGCGATCGCCGAGGCCGACCCGCTCGAGCAGGTGGCGGACCTTCGCACGGTCGGGCCGGTGCCCGGCGAGCCGCGCCGGCAGGGCGACGTTCTGGGCGGCGGAGAGGTACGGCAGCAGGTGGAAGCCCTGGAAGACGAAGCCGATCCGCTCCCGGCGCAGTCGGGTACGACGGTCCTCGTCCCAGTCGGTGACGTCCTCGCCGCCGACGAGGACCCGGCCGGCGGTGGGTCGGTCGAGGCCTGCCGCGCAGGAGAGGAAGGTCGACTTGCCGGAGCCCGAGGGTCCCATCACCGCGGTGAAGGAGCCCCGGCGGAAGTCGAGGTCGATGCCGGCGAGCGCGGTGATCGTGGTGTCGCCGGAGCCGTAGGTGCGGGTGAGGCCGTGCACGGCCAGGGCGCTGGCGCCGTGGGTGGGGGTGGTCATGGGGTGCTCCTGGAGTGGTCGGATCGGATGACTCCGACGCTAGGAACCGCGCGGCCCCGTCACGATGGGCCTGCGCCGCCATCACGGGGTGGGGTTTTCCCCACCCCCGGACTCACATGTGGGCACGGCCTTTCCACAGTTCGCCGAAAGCCGGTGCGATCCCGGCCGATCAGGCGTATCACGGAAGAGAGCAGAAAACCGACCGAAGGGAGCCCGACGATGTGCGACCACACCCCGCAGTGCCCGTCCGCAGGAGACGCCGACTGCTGCACCGCCCACGTGACGTCCGACCACAGCGAGCAGGGCTGGTGCCGCCTGTGCAACGGCGTGATCCTGTTCGACGACGGCGCCTACCTGACGCCGGACGGCCGGCCGATGGAGCTGCCGCGCTCGGCCTGACCGCAGCGCTCGGCCATCGCCCGTAGGCTCAGGGGATGGCAGCAGGCCCGATCGTCGTCGTGACCGGAGCGACCGGCTTCATCGGCCGGAGACTGGTCCCCGAGCTGGTGACCCGCGGACTCGACGTCCGCGCGATGACCCGGCATCCCGAGAAGTACGACGGCCCGGGCACGGCCGTGGGTGCGGACGTCACCGACGAGGCGTCCCTCGACGCCGCGCTCGACGGGGCGGACCTCGCCGTGTACCTCGTGCACTCGCTGGACCACGCCGACTTCGAGGAACGCGATGCCGCAGCCGCGCGGTCCTTCGGGCGTGCGGCCGCGCGCGCCGGCGTGCGCCAGATCGTCTACCTCGGCGGGCTCGGCGCGGACGGCGACGAGCTGTCCCCGCACCTGCGCTCCCGGCGCGAGGTCGAGGGGCTGCTCGGCGAGGCGGGCGTGCCCGTGACGGTGCTGCGCGCGGCGATCGTGGTCGGACACGGCGGCATCTCGTGGGAGCTGACCCGGCAGCTGGTGAAGAACCTGCCCGCCATGGTCGTCCCGAGGTGGACGAGCACCCGCACCCAGCCGATCGCCGTCGACGACGTGGTCCGCTACCTCGCCGGGGTCGTCGGCAACGACGAGGCGTTCGGCGAGGTCTACGAGATCGGCGGGCCGGAGGCGATGACCTACGTGGACATGCTCGAGGTCGCCGCCGAGGTCATCAGCGGCCGGCCGGTGCCGCTCGTCCGGGTGCCGGTGCTGACACCGCGGCTCTCGTCGTACTGGCTCGCCCTCGTGACCGACGTCGACGTCACCACCGGGCGCAACCTGATCGACTCGATGAGCACCGAGGTCGTCGTCCACGACGACCGGATCCGCGACCTCGTCCCGGGCGTGCCGCTCGACTACCGCGAGGCCGTACGACGCGCCGCCGCCGAGCGCCTGCAGGACGGCGAGACCGTCTGAGGGGCGGGGTCCCTGCTCAGCCGAAGAGCAGGGGCAGCGCGACGAGCATCGCCAGCGACCACGAGCAGTGGGTCAGCACGGGCGCCAGGATGCCGCCCGAGGCCCGGCGCTGCAGCCCGACCACGGCGCCGAGCACGACCGCGGCGAAGGCCAGCATCACGTTGCCGGTCGCCAGGGTGGCGAGGACGTAGGCGACGGTGGTCCACACCACCGGGTGCCGCGGCAGCGCCGCATAGGCCGCGCCCCGGAAGAACAGCTCCTCGGCCACGCCGTTGACCGCCGTGATCACGACCAGCAGCGGCAGCGCGCCCTGGTCCGCGAAGTCGGTCACCGACCGGACCTGCCGGTCGAGCCAGGGCACCTCGCGCACGACGAGGCCGCCGACGACGAACACCGCGGCCAGCCCGAGCCCGAGCACGATCGGCGGGACCAGCGGCCGGACGAGGGTGGGGCTGTCGCCGGAGGTGGCGATCCGGCCGAGGTGCAGGGGACCCGACAGGAACGCGCCGCCGGTCCAGATGGCCGCCATCGCGAAGGTCGCCGGGTAGAACCACACGCTGCCCGGCTCGATCCGCAGCGAGACGGCGAGCATGCCGGCACCCACCAGCACCACGGCCGCGGTCACCACCTGGCGCCGGCGCAGGGCTTCGGGGCTCTCCCGGTGGTCGCGTGGGACCACGTCCCACAACGACCGGCGGACCCAGCGCTGCACCATGCGACGAACCTACGCGGGCGAGCCCTCGCCCGGTCCCTGCAACAGGTCGAGCGTGGCCGCGAACATCGTCGACTTGATCGCCCCGAGCGTCGCGACGTCCTTGCCGGCGAGCGGCGCCACCCGGGCGACAGCGTCCGCCAGGAGGCTCTCCTCGGCGGCCGTGGCATCGACGATCCCCGCCGCTGCCGCGTCCGGACCACCGAACCGCGTCCCGGTGGTCATCGAGTCGACCGCGGCACGCGGCGACAGCTTGGCCTGGATGAGCGCCGCCATGCCGGGCGTGAACGGAATCCGGATGTCCACCTCGGGCAGGCAGAAGAATCCCCGGTCGGTGCGCATCACGCGCCAGTCGTGCGCGAGCGCGAGCATCGCGCCGGCGCCGAAGGCGTGCCCGTTGACGGCCGCGACCGTCGGGACCGGGAGGGCCAGGAAGCGCGCGAGCAGGCGCTCGACCCGCTGGGCGTAGCCGGCGAACTCCCCGGGGTTCGCCAGCGCCCACTCGAGGTCGAGCCCGTTGGAGAAGAACTTGCCGGCGCCGGTCGTGACCAGCGGTGTCCCGGCCGCGACGACGCGGTCGAGCGTGGCCTCGACCTCGTCCAGCCAGGCCAGCGTGAACCGGTTCTCGTCGTCGCCGATCGTGAGCACGGCGATGCCGTCGGTGATGTCCAGGGACGTCATGTCAGCTTCCCTCCTGCAGGGCCCGCTCGGGCCTGCCCAGTGTGGCGGCGGAGCAGCGGGTCCGCCACACGGGGGTGCCCACTACCCTCGCCCCATGACGAACGCCCCGCTGGCCGAGCGGCTCCTCGACGCCCAGGTGGCCTGGCTGGTCGGCCGGCTGACCGGCGACGAGCTCCCCGCGATGGTCGAGCGCGACCTGCGCGCCCTCTTCGACCTCGAGGCGCGGATCACGCTGGCCGAGCTCGTCGACGCCGAGCGCGCCAAGCGGATCGTCCGCGAGGCCCTCGCCACCGTCCCACCGAGCACGGGCGCGAGCACGATCGTCACGATGGTGGCCGACGTCGTGTACGACGGCCCCGCGGCGTCGTACACGCTGGGCGAGGTGGTCTCCCGCGAGGACGTCGAGCGCATCGCGGACGCGGCGCTGTCGCGCACCGACCTGGTCGCACGGCTGCTCGACGACGTGAGCGCCAGCCCGCTGGCCTCGACCCTGGCGTCGCGCTTCGTCGGCCGGCTGGTCGGTGAGGTGCTGCAGTCGAACCGCGCCGCGGCGGAGAAGATCCCCGGCCTGGGCGCGCTGGTGGCGCTCGGCGTCGGTGCGGCGGGCGTGGTCGCCGGCGCCGCCGACAAGCAGCTCGAGGGCGTGCTCGGCATGGGCGCGACCTTCGCCACGCGACGCCTCAACCGCGTGCTGGTCGAGACCCTCAAGGACCCGGCCGCCCGTGCCGCCGTCCTCGAGGTCTACGACCTGTACGCCGACCGGCCGATCCCGCACCTGCGTGACTCGGCGAAGCGCAAGGACGTCCACGAGGCAGCCGACCTGCTGCAGGACGTCGCCATCTCCGGCGCGACCAGCGAGCCCGTGCTGGCGCTGGCCGACGCGCTCGTCGACGCCTTCTGGGGGATCTACGGCGACCACCCCACCACCGCGTTCGCGGCCGACCTCGGCCTCGACCGCGACGCCCTGGTCGGCGAGGCGACCCGGCTGGCGGCGGTCGCCGTCGCGCTCGCGCACGACA
>DATLIG010000038.1:0-27386 GCA_035539555.1 Nocardioides sp.
GAGGAGGTGCTCGCCGATCCGGTCGGCGGTGACGAGGTCGGTCTTGGTGGCGACGGCGATCTTCGTCGTACGGCGGACCTTGGCCAGCTCGTTGACGAGGAACTTGTCGCCGGGGCCGATCTTCTCGTCGGCCGGGAAGCACACGGCGACGACGTCGACCTCGGCCCAGGTGGTCCTGACCAGGTCGTTGAGCCGCTCGCCGAGCAGGGTGCGGGGGCGGTGCAGGCCGGGGGTGTCGACGAGCACGAGCTGACCGTCGGGTCGGTGCACGATGCCGCGTACGACGGTCCGCGTGGTCTGCGGCTTGTCGGAGGTGATCACGATCTTCTGGCCGACGATCGCGTTGGTCAGTGTGGACTTGCCGACGTTGGGGCGTCCGACGAAGCAGGCGAACCCGCTGCGGTAGCCCTCGGGCACGTCGCCCAGGTCGAACACCGGGGCGGCCGGCGGCGGCAGCGCGCCGAAGTCCTCGTCGAACTCGTCGTCGAGGTCGTCCTCGACCTCGTCGACCTCGTTCTCGTCGCTCATCGCGTGGCCTCCTGTGCGGCGTCGTAGTCGGCCCAGATCTCCTCGTCGGACTTGCCCGCTGCCTTGCCGGCGCGCCAGATCGGCCCCGGGTCGACGGCGCGGGGCTGGCGCTGGGCGACCGACCGCCAGTAGCCCATCACGTCGTAGTGCGTGCTCGGGAGCTTGCGCTCCCGCATCAGGTGCTTGCGGATCGCGCGCATCTGCGCGGACTCCCCCGCCATCCAGAAGTAGCCGGGACCGTCGGGGAAGTCGAGCGACTCGACGACCTCGGCCAGTCGGCTCGCACCGTCGGTCGGCAGCCAGGTGACCTCGACGCCGTCGGTGAAGTAGTCCTCGACCCGCGAGTCGGTCGGCACCTCGGCGACGATCCGGGTCGGCAGGGCAGCACCGTGCTCGACCGCGATCCGCGCCATCGCGGGCAGGGCCGTGAGGTCACCGACGAGCAGCAGCCAGCCGGCGTCCGGCGGCGGGAGGAAGGAGCCCTTCGGCTCGGTGATCGTGACCTGCTGGCCGACGGGGTCGCCCGAGGCCCACTGCGTGACGAGGCCGACCTGGTGCACGACGACGTCGAGCACGAGCCGGGCGCCCTCGACGGAGCGCACCGTGTAGTAGCGGCTCTGGAACTGCCCGGGGACCACGAGGCCCACCCACTCGTCGGCGATGCCGGTCGAGACGAAGCCCGGTACGTCGATGGTGAGGCGCACCAGGTGCGGCGTCACCTGCTCCCGCGCGACGACGTCGGCGGCGTACTGCTGGGCCCGGGTGCTCACCCACCAAGGTTAGTGGCTAGCGGTTGTTGATCACGGCCCGGTAGGTGCGCCGCGACGCGTCGGTCGGCACCAGGAACAGCGACGTTGCCGCGAACTGGCTGCGGCTGACCGTGTAGGTCCCCTGCTCGGGTCCGCGCCGGCGGGCGCGGAAGGTCAGCTCGAAGCTGCGCAGCGAGCCGCGGGCGCCGCCCGACGAGAGGTCGGCGACGGCGACCAGCTTCATGCTGATCCGCACGCCCGGGCCGGTGACCCAGAAGGCGCGGGTACGACGCTTCGCGAACCGGGCACGGCGGTAGAGCGCCGCCTGCCGGGTGACCGACTGCGGTGCCGCCACGGCCGGGACGGGAGCGGCGGTGGCCGGCTCGCCGACCCCGGCGGCGGTGGCGACGGCGGCGAGACCGGTGGCACTCGCGCCGATCACGGCACGGCGGGTGAGGTCGGACATCAGTTCCTCCAGATCGGTACGGTGGCCGCGTGCAGTGGCTCACCCATGACGACTTCGCCGGACGTATCGGCGATGCCTTCGCGGTGGCGACCGCCGCGGGCGGCGAGGTCGTCCTCGTGCTGAGCGAGGCCACCCTCGGCCCGGACGTCGGCGACAGCGTCGACGACGGCAGCGTGCGGCGTCCGTTCGCGCTCGTCCTCGACGGGCCCGAGGGGCTCGGCCAGGGCATTCGCACCCTCGAGCACGCCGCGCTCGGGACGATCGACCTCTTCCTCGTACCGATCGCGCCCGGTCGCTACGAGGCCGCCTTCGGCTGACCACACCAGCAGCCGGTGCACGCCGTGCTCACCGGCCGGCCGGAAGCCGAGCCGCTCGTAGAGCGCGCCGGCCCGGTTGTGCACCTCGACGTGGATGCTCGCGGTCCGCCCCACCCCAGCGGCCTCGGCGAGCACCTGCCGGATCAGGGCGCTGCCGATGCCGCGGCCGCGGAAGTCGGGGAGCAGGGCGATGTCGACGATCCGGATGTCGCCGGCGCGCACGTCGACGAAGAGGCGTCCGGCCGGGCGTCCGTCCACCTCGACCACGTCGAAGCGTCCCTGCGGGCTGGCCGTTCGGTAGTGGCGGTCCTGGGCGTCGTACTGCATCCGCACGAAGGCCTCGCGCTGGCCCGGGGGCCAGGCGACCTGGTCGAGCTCCTCGGCGCGGCTGGCGGCGTACACGGCGACGAGGAGCTCGTGGTCGTCGGGTACGACGGCCCGCAGCCGCACCCGGGAGAGGAGGTCGGTCACGATCAGCTCCGCGGCGGGAAGACGCCCTGCAGGGCGATGCAGAAGTGCAGCGTCAGGTAGGGCTGCATGTTGTTGTGCGGCGCGCTGCCGCCTGCGGGCGCCAGCGCCGCCGGGGACAGGGTCGTGTCGGCCGTGGCCTGGTAGAGCGTGCCCCCCGTGGACGTCGCGTGGATCGAGGCCGGGCCGGGCGCGCTGGTGTCGGCCGGCTCGTTGCTGGCCCGCAACGTGTGCGTGTGCGCCGGGATCTCCGACTGCAGCAGGGTGACCGTGTCGCTCCCGCCCTGCTCGCCGAGGTCGTGCAGGCTCAACCCCGGGCCCTGGCCGGGGTGCATCGGCGCGCTGCCCTGCAGGTCGGGCAGCGCGAAGGTGGACTTGCCGTCGCCGCCGTAGGTCGTGCCGAGCAGCGAGAAGAGCGCCGTGTTCTGGGAGATCGGGAGCAGCTGGCCGTCGCAGAACGCCCAGCCGCGGGGCGCGAAGTTGAACGGGAAGATGCGGATCTCGGCCACGAAGGGATCGGCCATGTCAGTCCTTCTTGCTCGGTCTCAGGACGGGGTCGGGTAGATGCCGAACAGCGAGACGATGAAGCTCACGCACAGGTACGGCTGGAAGTTCGTGTGGGGCTGGCTGCCACCGACGGGCGTGACCGCGTCGGCCGCCATGCTCACGGTCGGCGCATCGTTGATGAACGGCACCACGTTGAACGACATGGCCGGCAGGTTGCCCGCCGGGCTGATCTCGTTGCCGGGCAGGCCGTTGACGACCTGCAGGCCGTGGCCGTGCGACGGGATCTGGTTGGCCGTGAGCGTGACCTCCTCGGCGCCGCCGGTCTCGGCGAGGACGAAGCCACTGCCCTGGTGGATCGGGATCCGGCCGCGCAGGTCCGGCAGCGCGAAGGTGCTCTGGCCGTCACCGCCGTAGGTCGTGCCGACCAGGTTGAACAGCGTCTCGTACTCGCTGATCGGGAGCAGCTGCCCCTCGCAGAACATCCAGCCGCTGGGGGCGAAGTTGCCGCCGAACATGCGGATCTCGCCGACATAGGGTTGTGCCATCGCTCGTCGCTCCTCAGGTCTGGCTCGGGAAGATGCCCTGGAGGGCGATGCAGAAGCTGAGCGTCAGGAAGGGCTGCATGTTCAGGTGCGCCTGGCTCCCGCCGACACTCGTCACGGCCTGGGTGAGCGCCACGCTGCCGCCCGCCGATCGATAGGCGTTGTTGGCGCCTCCCAGGTAGTGACCGACGGGACTGGACGTGCCCCCCGTGCTGGCGGACGACGCCCGCACGGAGTGCACGTGCGCGGGCAGCTCCGCCGCCGTCAGGGTGTGCGCCTGCTCCCCCGCCGCCTCGCCGAGCGTGTGCCCACTCCCTTCGTGGATCGGCACCCGGCCCTGCAGGTTCGGCAGGGCGAAGGTCGTCTGGCCGTTGCCGCCGTACGTCGTGCCGAGCAGCGAGAACAGGGCCTGGTTCTGGTTGATCGGCAGGAGCTGCCCGTTGCACAACGCCCAGCCCTGGGGCGGGAAGACGAAGGTCATCAGGCGGATCTCGCCGAGGAAGGGCTCAGCCACGCTCGCTCCGTTTCATGGTCGGGATCGGCAGGGGTGCCGGGATCAGGGCGTCGGGCATGCCGCACCGCCGGTGAAGCCACCGCCGCCGGTGGCGACGGTCTGGGTCGCCAGCACCGTCGGTCCGCCGGTGGCGTTGTTGCCGGCGACGAACGTCTGGACGCCCGTGTCGTCGTTGGTCGCCCCGGCGTAGCCGGGGAGCCGGATGGTGGTGTCCTGACGCTGGCGCAAGCGCACGTCGACCGGGAGGACCGTGTCGGCCCCGCTGGCGGCGAGCGTGTTGCCCGTGATCGCGGCACAGGCGAGGAAGCTGTCGTCCGGGACGGTGCCGATGTTGTAGTGGACTCCCTGCCGGGAGAACCCGGGGTCCAGGGTGCCCGGCTCGGCGATCGTGTTGCCGGTGACCGTCGTGTTGAACGTGCCGGACTGGGGGGACGCGCCCCCTCCGGCGAGCACGAGGATGCCGAAGTTGTTGTAGCCACGGATCTGGTTGTTCGTGACCGCCCAGGTGGACGTGCCACCGCCGACCGTCTGCAGCTGGAGGCCGGAGCCCGCCGCCGAGCCCGAGTTGGGGGTGCCGGCGATGCCGATCGTGTTGGTGGCGAAGGTGCCGCGCTGCACGGATCCACCGGCGTCCTTCACCACGAGGACGGCGGTGCCGGCCGCGTTGCGGATCGTGTTGCCGCTGACGGCCATCGTCGTCGTCCCCGCGGTCCCCGACTGGTACAGCGAGATGCCACCCCCGCCCGTCGCCACCGCCGGGTGGCCGTCGTCGAACGTGTTGCCGGTCAGTACGACGTCGCCGGTGCCGCTGCCGGCGTGGACGACCTGCAGCAGGTCGCCCTTGGCACTGGCGAAGGTGCTGCCGGTGACGGTGACCTCCAGTGCGCCGGCCGTGCCCGTCGACTCGATGGAGACGGCGTCGTTGCCCGGGCGGGTGCCCGCCACCGGGAGGACGACCTGGTCGAGGGTGAGCCGGCTCAGCGAGCCGCTCGTGTTCGCGACGCGCAGGTTGTCCTGCAGGCCGCCGGCGATGACCGTCGCGGTGATCGCCGCCGAGCCGGTGAGGTTGGTGAGCAGGATGCTCGAGTCGTCGTACGGCGTCGCGTCGTTGTCGCCGTTCGTGCCGTTGACCACGCTGTTCGCGAGGGTCAGGCCGCGCACCGCGTCCCCGCGGATCGCGTAGTTGGTGTTGTCGTGGATCCACATCCGGGTCAGGCTCGGCGCCTGGGTGTCGTGGAGCACGATGCCGGTGCCGCCGGGGGTCGTGGACGCGCTGTCGGCACCGGTGGTGGAGGCGATCTCGCCTCCGGTGCAGCCGGCGGTGTCGGCGGCGGTGCAGAGTCCGCCGTTGCCCGTGACGGTGAGGGAGCCCGACGACCCCGTGCCGTCGAGCACGATCCCGTTGGTGGCGAGGTCGCTGCTGACCTGTTGCAGGGTGATCCCGTCGGCACCGATGTCGGTGTTGACGACGCCGAGGGCGCGGCCGCCCGCCATGGTGGTGATCGCGTTGCCGGTGCCGGAGACGACGACGGTGCCGCTGTTGAGTGCGTCGAGGCCGTTGCCGGTCGACGTCACGATGGCCAGGCCGCCGTCGGTGAGGCGCAGGGTGTGGCCGTCGCTGGCCGTCATCGACACCGCGGCCGCCGCCTCGGTCCGCAGCACCTTCGAGCTGCCACTGAACACGGTGCTGCCGCCGCTGTTGCCGCTCAGGCTGATGCCGCCGCCGGCGTCGGCGGTGTCGGCGACCGAGCCGCTGAGGGTCACCGTGCCGCCGGTGCGGCCGGTGATCTCGGCGCTCGCACCGGTGCCGTCGGCGATCGCGCCGGCGTAGGACACGTCGCCGCTGCCCCCGTTGACGTCGAAGGCGATACCGCTCGCACCCGACAGGCTGCCGCCGGTGGCCGAGAAGGATCCCGCGGCCAGCCCGTCGAGGTTGACGCCGTCCGTGGCGCTGGCGGTCGAGGACACGGTGTCGAAGGCGAGGCCCGCCCCAGGAGCGGAGGTCACGTCCACCGCCGGCCCGCCGGTGGCGGAGATGTCCGCGGTGGCGGCGGAGGGGACGGTGAGGGCACCGGTCCCCTGGGCGGCGAAGGCCGCCTGCGTCCCGCCGGTCGTCGTCAGCGCGAGGTCGCCGAAGGTCAGCGACCCGCTCACGGACGCGAGGTCGACGGCGCCCGACGACGAGCCGGTGACGGTCACGCTGTCGACGGCGCTGGTGCCGACCGCGGTGCTGGCGACCACCAGGCCGCGGGCGCCGGCCACCCGGATCGTCACGGCGCTGCTGGGTGCGAGGACGACCGTGCCGGCGCTGCTGAGCCGGACGCCGATCGACCCGCTCGTCGTCCCGCTGGCGGCCGAGGTGTCGACGACGAGGTCGGCCACGCTGGACGATCCGGAGGTGCCGTCGAGCTCGAGCGCCGGTTGGGTGCCTGCGGTGCCGGTGTCGACGATGCGGACGTCGGAGACCGTCGCGTTCCCGTCGCCCGCCGTCCCGGCGATGCCACCGCCGGCTCCGGACGGGTCGATCGCGACGCCCGTCACCAGGTTCCCGGTGGCGAGGTCGACGACATCGCCACCGCTGCGGGTCAGGAGGGGGCGTTCGCCGGCGACACCCGCGGCCAGGACGTAGCCGTCGACCTCGAGGTCCACGACGCTCCCCACCAGGTGCTGCCCGGACTTCAGCACGACCCCGGCGTCGTAGCCGGTCGTGGTGCCGTCGCCCTCGGCGACGTACAGGGTCTGGCCGGCGGCGCTGGCCGCCACCGCCTGCGCGACCGTGTCGAAGGGGGCCGCCGAGGTGCCGCTGTCGCCCGTGGCGTCGTTGTCGACGTACCAGACGCAGCCCGAGAACTCGACCGTCGCATCGGCCTGGCCGGTGGCGTCGCCGTCGGTGAGCTCGTAGGTGAAGGTGTCCGCGGTCCCGGTGCAGCCGGGAGGCGGGACGTAGGTGAAGTCGCCGTCCGCCTCGAGGGTGACCGTTCCGCCCTGGTCCGTGGCGATCGTGTCGCCGACCACCGCCACCGAGCCGGGCGTCTCGACGTCGGAGGCGCCGGCGAGCAGGTCCCCGGTGACCGTCTTGTGCGGGGTGGCGAGTGCCGGCGCGCCGTCGGACGGGTCGTCGACCACCAGGGTGGTGTTGCCGACCGCGGCGCTCGCCGCGGAGAAGGTGAGGGGGGCGGCCGACGGGGCGTCGTTGACGCACGTCACGTGCACGCTCACCGCCGCGGACGAGCCGCCCGAGATCGTGTAGGTGAACGTGTCGACGTCCGGCGACTCGTTGCAGTAGTTCGCGTTCGGCTGGTAGGTCACCGTGCCGCTGCTGAGGACGGCCGTGCCGTGCGCGGGCGGGCTGACCGCGGTGACCGTCGGGGACGCACCGTCACCGGCCTCGTCGTTGGCGAGGAGGTCGAGCGTGGCGGGAGCGGCGTCCTCGGCGACCGTGACCTCGTCGTCGTGCGCGACGGCGGCGTCCTCGACGCAGTTGACCACCACGCTGACGGTGGCCGTCGAGCCGCCCGGGGCGAGCGTGTAGGTGAAGGTGTCGGTCGTCGTACCGGGCGGGTCGTTGCAGTAGTCGGCGGCGGGCGTGTAGGTCAGGCCCGTACCACCGCCGGTGACGCCCACGGCGCCGTTGGCCGGTTGGCTCGTGGCGCTGATGCTGATCGAGCCGGCGTCGACGTCGGTGTCGTTGGCGAGGACGGTGAGCGCGGTCGCCGGGTCGTCCTCGTCGAGGAGGTACTCGTCGTCGACGGCGTGGGGCGCGTCGTCGACGCAGGAGACGGTGACGGTGACCGTGGCCGGCGTGCCACTCGGGCTGAGCCGGTAGGTGAAGGCGTCGGGGTCGGTGCCGGGCGGCGTGTTGCAGTAGTTCGCGTCGGGTGTGTAGGTCACGTCGCCATCGGCCACGGCGGCGGATCCGTGGGCGGGCTGGGTGACCACCTCGGGGTCGAGGTCGTCGCCGTCGGCGTCGGTGTCGTTGGCCAGCACGTCCAGGACGGCAGCGTCCGCGTCCTCGCTGACGGTGACGTCGTCGTCGACGGCCACTGGCTCGTCCGGCGCACAGGTGATGTCGACGGTGACGTGGCCGGTGTCCTGGCGTCCGGTCGGGTCCGCGACGGTGTAGTCGAAGCCGCCGGCGCCCTCGCCGCACAGGTCCTCGTCCGGGGTGAAGCGGATCTCGCCCGCGATGATCTCGACGGCACCCCCGTCGGCTGCGGAGACGGCCGTCACGGTACGCGTACCGCCGTCGGCATCGGTGTCGTTGGCCGCCGGGCTGCCCGCTCCGGTGAGCGGCAGGACGAGGACGGTGTCCTCGGTCGTGCTGACGACGTCGTCGACGGCCACCGGCGCGTGCTCGGCCGGAGGCGGGCTGCCCGCGAGGGTGCGCGACTCGCAGGAGAACAGCAGGTCCGCGCGGTTCGCGTACGCGCGGTCGCGGGACCCGAGGCCGCACTCCAGCCGGTCGACGGTGGTGGCAGCGTCGACATCGCGGAGCACGTCGTCCTCGGAGCCGCCGAGCAGCTTGTCGGTGCCCGCGCCGCCGGTCAGCTGGTCGGAGCCGGCTCCGCCGAACACCACGTCGTTGCCGGGACCGCCCGAGGCGATGTCGTTGCCGGACCGTCCACGGATCCAGTCGGCGCCGGCACCGCCGGCCATCCGGTCGACCCCGGTGCCGCCGTAGATCCGGTCGGCACCGTCACCGCCGTCGAGGACGTCGTTGCCGGGCCCACCGCGGAGCACGTCGTTGCCCCCACGTCCGGCGATGCGGTCGTTGCCGCCGAGGCCGCAGATCACGTCGGCGTGCGCGGTCCCGGTGAGCACGTCGCTGCCCGCGGTGCCGGTGATCGTGCAGGCCAGCGTGGCCGCCGACGGGAGGATGCCCACCGGCGCCGACGACGTCCCCGTCGCCAGGGCGAGCGCCGCGACACCGCCCCATGTCGCGATCCGCACCGACCAGCTCTTGGGAGCGTTCTTCATCTGTGTGTCCGATCCTCACGGCGCGCCGCGCGTAGGGACGCCACGCGACGCCCCTCCCCCGGATCGTCACTCTGCCAGTGGGATCAGGGGGTGGGACCGGAACAGCGGAAAGGAGGGACCAAGGTCCCGGTGGTCTAGCTGTTCTGGTCGGGGGCGAACTCGTGGCGCAGCGGGTAGCCGCTGTCCCCGTCGTCGGTCCTGGTGGCGAGCACGTGGTGCAGCTGGATCTCGTTGCGGTCGAACGCGATCCGCGAGCCCGCCATGTAGAGGCCCCACACCCGCGCCGTGCCCTCGTCGGTCTCGGCGACGCACGCCTCCCAGTTGTCGGCGAGGTTCTTCGACCAGCCGGCGAGCGTCTTCGCGTAGTGGACGCGGAAGTTCTCGTGGTGCTGCACCTCGAGACCGGCGTCCTCGATCGCGGTGACGATCGTCCCCGAGCCGGCGAGCTCGCCGTCGGGGAAGACGTAGCGGTCGATGAACGCGCCGGTGCTCTTGTCGATGTTGTCGTGGCGCGTGATGCAGTGGTTGAGCACCCGGCCCTGCGGCCTGAGCTTGCCGTTGATGAACGCGAAGTACGCCGGGTAGTTGGCGATCCCGATGTGCTCGGTCAGGCCGATCGAGCTCACCGCGTCGAAGTCGCCCTCCTCCACGTCGCGGTAGTCGGAGTGACGCACCTCGGCCAGGTGGTCGAGACCCTGGCGCTTGATCTCCTCCTGCGCCCAGGTCGCCTGCTCGCGCGACAGCGTCACGCCGAGCGCCTTGACGCCGTAGTGCCTCGCGGCGTGGCGGACCATGCCTCCCCAGCCGCAGCCGATGTCGAGCAGCCGGTCGCCCTCCTTGAGGCCGAGCTTGCGGCAGACCAGGTCGTACTTGAAGTCCTGCGCCTCCTCGAGGGTGGCGTCCTCGGTCGGGAAGACCGCGCAGGTGTAGGTCATCGACGGCCCGAGGACGTGCTCGTAGAAGGTGTTGGACACGTCGTAGTGGTGGTGGATCGCCTCGGCGTCGCGCTCCTGCGAGTGCCGGCCCCAGCGCCCGAACGGGCTGGTCAGCGAGCGCAGGTTCTCGAGCCGGTGCCGCCAGGCGGGCAGGTGCTCCTGCGGCGGCGGGGGCGGCGGGACGAGGTGGCTGATGCCGAGCGACCGGACCACGCCGACGAGCTCGCTCGGCTTCGGGACGCCGAAGTCGGTGGTGTCCTTGAGCAGCGAGAACGCCTCGTAGGGGTCGCCCGGGTGCGAGCCGTGCAGCACCAGGTCGCCCGCCACGTAGGCACGGGCCAGGCCCAGGTCGCCGGGCGCGGTCATGATGTAGGAGAGCCCGCGCTCGTTGACGAGCTCCAGGCCGTAGGGCTGGTCGAGCGGTCCGGCTGCGCTGCCGTCGTACGCCTTGAACCAGACGGGCAGGCCGCCCTTGAAGAGGGACTCGATCGTCGGCGCGATGCCAGGTGTGGTCATCGGCTCCTCACCGCCTTGTCATAGAGGGTCGTCAGTCGGTCGTCGGGGTCGTGCTGCCGCTTCACTGCGGCCAGGTGCGGGGTGTTGTAGAGCGCGTCGAAGGTCGCGCGGTCGTAGAAGGCGTCGGAGTACAGCGACTTGTGCCCGCCGAGCTCGTGCACCTTCGCCTCGATCGCCCGGTTCCTCGGGGCGTCGGCTGCGTCGGGACCGACGTGGACGGTGCCCCAGAAGCCGACGTTGACGTAGAGCTTGCCGGGCTCGAGCGGGTAGAGCGGCCAGGCGCGGGTGGCGACCAGCGGGCACAGCCACACCGGCCGCATCCCGATCTCCTCGTCGAACCACGCGAGGAACTCGGGCAGCCGCTCGACCGGCACCTCGATGTCCTGCACGACCCGCTCACGCTGCGGCCGGCCGGCGCGACGGTCGAGCCGGTCGGCGATGCCGAAGCGGCGATCGAGGTGGAGGAGCTTCATGTAGACATCGGAGCGGCGCAGGCGGCGCGGCCAGAACCGCCGGATCCGCGGGTTCTGCGCGCCGAAGGCGCCCGAGCACCAGAACCAGTCGGTGTCCCAGCGCCACAGGTAGTCGTAGGCCGTGAGCCGGTCGCGGTCGCAGCGCTGCAGGGAGCGGAAGTAGACGTCCTGACCGGCGTAGTCGGAGGTGGGGCCCGACTCGTCGGTCCAGCGCGCGAGCGTGAGCACGTGCTCGTCCGGGCCGAAGGAGACGCCGTCGAGGCCGTGGACCGGCTCGCCGTCGTACGCGCGGGCGGCGGCGATCTCGGTGAGGGTCTTGGCCATCAGTGCGCCGTCGTCGAAGCGGAGGTGGCGGATCGCGACGTAGGGCGGCACCTTCTCCAGCTTGATCCTCAGCCGCGTGGCGTAGCCCAGGGAGCCGTAGGAGTTGGGGAAGGCGTCGAAGAGCTCGTCGCCCGGCCGTGTGGTGACGACCTCACCGGCGCCGGTGAAGACGTCCATCTCGAGGACCGATTCGTGCGGCAGCCCGAGCCGGAAGCTGCTCGACTCGATGCCGAGCCCGGTGACCGCGCCGCCGAGGGTGATGGTGCGCAGCTGCGGGACGACATGGGGCACCAGCCCGTGCGGCAGCGTCGCGTCGACGAGGTCCTCGTAGGTGCACATGCCCTGCACCTCCGCGACCGGCCCGTCCGGGCTGTCGGGAAGGACCTCGATCACGCCGTCGAGCCCGGAGACGTCGAGCCCGGGGGCCGAGGTCTGCGCCCGCGCGCGGAACAGGTTGGTCGTGCGCTTCGCGAGCCGCACGGTCTCCCCCGCGGGGATGGCGGCGTACGACGACGCGAGCCTTGCGACGGCACCCTGGTGCTGGTGCCAGCCTCGATCTGCCACGTTCCGCAACCTACCCTCGCTCCCGCTCCGGTGACATCTGCGTTTTTGCGCAACCCGTGCTCACAGCCATCCATTCCCCTCGGCGACGAGTACCGCCTCGGCCCGGTTTCCCGCCCCGGTCTTGCCGATCGCGCCCGACAGGTGGTTGCGCACGGTTCCCTCGGAGAGGAAGAGCCGCGACGCGATCGCCGCCACCGACGAGCCGTCTCGCGCCGCGCGGAGCACGTCGGTCTCCCGTGCGGTCAGCGGCGACTCGCCGCTGACCAGCGAGTCGGTGGCGAGCGCGGGGTCGACGACGCGCAGGCCCCGGTGGACCCGGCGTACGGCGTCGGCGAGCTGCGAGGCCGGCGTGTCCTTGACGACGAAGCCCGACGCCCCGGCCTGCAGCGCCCGGCGCAGGTAGCCCGGCCGACCGAAGGTGGTCACGATCAGCACCCGGGTCCGCGGACTGGCCGCGCGGACCGCCGCGCACGCCTCGATCCCGTCCATCCCGGGCATCTCCACGTCCATCAGTACGACGTCCGGTTGCTCCACGGTCGCGACGCTGACCGCCTCCGCGCCCGTCCCGACCTCGGCGACGACGTCGAGGTCCGGCTCCAGGCCGAGCAGGGCCGACAGCGCGCCGCGGACCAGGGCCTGGTCGTCGGCGAGGACCAGTCGGATCGCTGCGGAGCTCATCGGGCCTCCACCACCAGCGACCAGCCCGGGTCGAGACGGCGCGTCACCAGGTGGGCGCCTGCGGCCGACGCCCGCTCCTGCAGGCCGGTCAGCCCCGAGCCGGGCACCCCGTCGCCCCGCGGGCCGCGGCCGTCGTCGCGGACCTCCGCGCGGGTCGGCGCCAGCGCCACCGTGCAGCGGCGGGCACCCGAGTGGCGGATCACGTTGGTCACTCCCTCGCGGACGGTCCAGGCGAACAGCTCGCGCAGCTCGGTCGGCACGTCGTCGGTGCTGTTGGGCAGGGTCGCCTCGATCTCGGCCGCCTCGAGCGCGGTGCGGGCGCGGGCAAGCTCCGCCGGCAGGCTGAGGTCGCGGTAGCCCTCCACCGCGCGTCGTACGTCCGCGAGGGCGTCGCGGCTGAGCCGCTCGAGGTCGGCGAGCTCGGCCCGGGTGCGGTCGAGGTCGACGTCGAGCATCCGGCCCGCGAGCTCGGCCTTGATCGTGATCACGGTCAGCGAGTGGCCGAGGATGTCGTGCAGGTCGCGGGCCAGCCGGGTCCGTTCGCGCTCGGCGGCCAGCTCGGCGTTGGTCTCGTGGGCACGGATCAGCTCGATGTTGCGGTTCATCATCGAGCGCACGCCGTACACCACGGCCGAGGCCGCGACCACCGAGAACGCCAGCCACGGGTTGTGCTCCCAGCCCGGGACGGTGACACCGCTGACCAGCACCGCCACCGCCAGGCCCAGCACCGCGGGGAGGAAGACGGGGAGCGGGAACAGCATCACGAGGGACACCGCCAGGTAGACCACGCTCGCCGTGCCCTCCTGTCCGAGCGCGGCCACCATCGCCGCGGCGAGACCGCCCAGGACGACGGTCCAGCCGACCTGGGCGGAGACCGGCACCGTGGTGCGCAGCCGGGCACGCCCGAGCCGGAGGGCGATCCACAGCGCCAGGTACGCCGCGGCGAACGTCACCGTCGCGAGCAGGCCCACCCAGGCGTGGCCCGCCGGCAGCTCCGTCCAGGCGGCGCGCGCCGGATCGACCAGGAACACCAGCCAGATCCCGGCGAAGAGCGGCCCCAGGCGCCCGAGCGGGCGCTGGAGGGGAGTCGGTCCCGGGGAGTCCACGGTCGCCACGCTAGTGGTCATACGCGGGCGGTGTCCTTGCTCATCCGCCACGCCGCGCCGGCGACGAAGACGCCGAACCAGGCGACGGCGTTGACCACGGCGAACCACGGCAGCTCGTGGGTCAACGGCCAGCGGGCGATCTCCGCGACGCCGTACATCGGCGTCCAGTGGGCGACCTGGCGGACCGCCTCGGCATCGTTGTCGAGCGGGATGAAGACCCCGCCGAGGAAGGACAGCAGCGCCAGGCCGGGGCCGAGGATCTGCATGGCGTTCTCGCCCGGCACGACGTAGCCGACGAACACGCCGAGCGCCGCGAAGGTCAGCGTGCAGAAGAGGGTCACGACCGCGCACTCGACCCAGACGTGGGCCGGCATCTCGGCCTTGCCCTGCACGGCGCCGACGACGTTGACCGACGTGATCGCCAGGGCGCCCATGACGAGGGCCACCAGCGCCTTCATCAGGATGTGGACGACCGGGTTCAGCGGTGTCAGGCGCAGCTGGCGCGACCAGCCCAGCGACCGCTCCAGCGCGACCATCGAGCCTCCGGCCGCAGCAGTGAGGGCGGCGCCGTAGAGCGCCATCGAGGCCAGGACGTACGCCGCGACGTTGCCGCTGCCGGCCCTCTCGTCCCAGCCGGACTGGCCACCGAAGGCGAGCAGCATCGCGGCCGGGAAGAGCAGCGTGAAGACGATCGTGCGGCGGTTGCGCAGCATCCGGCGCAGCTCGATGCCCAGGACGGTCAGGTTGAAGCCGCCCAACGGCGGCACCCGGCGTGCGGCCGGGTCGAACGCGGTGCTGCTCATGACTGGTCTCCCGTCAGGCTGAGGAACGCCTCTTCGATGCCGGCGGCGGTGATCTCCACGTCGCGGGCGGTGGTCTCGGTGAGGAGGTAGCGGGCGACGGCATCGCTGTCCTTGGCCCGCACGACCACGACCTCGCCGCGGGTCTCGACGCTCTCGACGCCGCCGAGGGCGCCGATCCGCTCGAGGGCCTGTAGGTCGGCGCCGGGCAGGTGGGCGCGCAGGGTGCGCCCGCTCGCGAGCGCGCGGATCTCGGGACCGGAGCCGTCGGCGACGACCTTCCCCTTGCTGACCAGGATGATCCGGTCGGCGTACTGGTCGGCCTCCTCGAGGTAGTGCGTCGCGAAGAGGACCGTCCGGCCGGTGCCGAGGTCGGCCCGGATCGCCGACCAGAAGGTGCGACGCCCCTCGACGTCCATCCCCGTCGTCGGCTCGTCGAGCAGCAGCAGGGCCGGGTCGGACAGCAGCGCCATCGCGAACCGCAGCCGCTGCTGCTCACCACCCGAGCACTTGCCCACCCTGCGGCTGGCGATGCCCGCGATGCCGGCCTTCTCCAGCACCTCGTCCACCGGGCGGGTGTCGGCGAACAGGCTGGCCGTGTAGGCCACCGTCTCGCGCACGGTGAGCTCCTTGAGCAGGCCGCCGGTCTGCATCACCGCGGCGACCAGGCCGCGGGCGATCGCCTTGCGCGGGTCCATCCCGAGCACCTCGACGGTGCCGCCGGTCGGTCGGGTCAGGCCGAGGACCATGTCGATGGTCGTGGTCTTGCCGGCGCCGTTCGGGCCGAGGAAGGCCACGATCTCGCCGGGGTGGAGCTCCAGGTCGATCCCGCGCACGGCGTGGACCTGACCGAAGTCCTTCGTGACCCCGGACAGCCGCACGGCCGGTGGGTTCGGATGCTTCGTCGTCATGCCTCCAGCGTGGCCGCGGGACGCCCCCGTGGCCTCGCCCGGTCGTCACGACCCGGGCATGACATCTGTCATGGGGTGTGCGTCGCGCCGATCGTGCCGCGAGCGTCGCCGACGTGCACCGTCACGCCGCCCGCACCGGCGAAGTCCGCGAGGACTGCGGCATCCGGCTCGGTCAGGTCCTGTGCGTCGCCGAGCACCACGCACGCGTCGACGCCGGTCGATCCCGACGCGACCGCCATGGCCACCACGGCCTGCACCGCGCTGAGCTGGAGCGACGGGAGCGCGACCGTGGCGGCGGCGTAGGTGCGGCCGTCGGTGTCGCGCACCGCGGCGCCCTCGGCGGCCTGGATGCGTGCGCGCGTGGCGCGGGCGAGGGTGACGAGCTTCTTGTCCTCGGCGGAGAGGTCGGTCATGGGGAGATTGTCCCAGCACGGCAGGATGGGGACATGCCTGCCTACTGGATCAGCAACTACCGGGAAGTGCTCGACGCGGACAAGCTGGCGGCCTACGCCGCGCTGGCCGGGCCCGCCCTCATCGAGGCGGGCGGGACCTTCCTCGCCCGCGGACTGCCGGAGAAGGTCTACGAGGCCGGGCTGGAGCAGCGCAGCGTGCTGATCGAGTTCGAGAGCGTCGAGGCTGCGCTGGCCGCGCACGAGTCGCCGGCCTACCAGGCCGCCCTCGTCGCGCTGGACGGCGGCGCCGTGCGCGACATGCGGATCGTCCCGGGCGCCTGATGCGCCTGCGCGCCGGCCGGCCCGACCTCGCGCGGTACGCCGACCGGTTCGACGTCCCGGAGGCCGAAGGTCCGTTCGCGGTGACCTTCCTCGGCGTCTCGAGCGTGCTCGTCGACGACGGAGAGACCGCGGTGCTGACCGACGGCTTCTTCTCGCGGCCGTCGATGGGCCGGGTGCTGCTGGGCCGGATCTCCCCCGACGACGCCCGCATCGACGCCGCACTGCGCCGCGCCGGCATCGACCGGCTGGCCGTGGTGGCGCCGGTGCACACGCACTTCGACCACGCGATGGACTCCCCCGCCGTCGTACGACGAACGGGTGCCGTGCTCGCCGGCGGCTCGTCGGCCGCCCACATCGGCCGCGGCGCCGGCCTCCCCGCGGACCGCATCCTCCAGGTGGCCCCGGGCGAGCCGCAGCGCTTCGGCGACCTCACGCTGACCTGGCTGGAGTCGGAGCACTGCCCGCCGGACCGCTACCCGGGGACGATCGACGCGCCCGTGGTGCCGCCGACGCGGGCCGGTGCCTACCGGTGCGGTGAGGCGTGGTCGATCCTCGTCGAGCACACCAGCGGCCGCACCGCGCTCATCCAGGGCAGCGCCGGGTTCCGCCCCGGCGCGCTGGCGGGGCGGTCCGCCGACGTCGCCTACCTCGGGGTCGGACAGCTCGGCCTCCAGGACCGCACCTACCTGCGGGCCTACTGGGCCGAGACGGTCGAGGCGACCGGTGCCCGGGAGGTGGTGCTGCTGCACTGGGACGACTTCTTCCGGCCGCTGCACCTGCCGCTGCGGGCGCTCCCCTATGCCGGCGACGACCTCGACGTGACGATGGAGGTGTTCGCCGACCTGGCCCGCCGCCAGGACGTCGGGCTGCACCTGCCGACGGTGTGGCGGCGCGAGGACCCCTGGGCGATCAGTCGTCGGTGACCGGATCGTCCCCGACGACCCGCGAGATCAGCACCGTGCCGATCTTGTTGCGGCGCCCGGCCGCCTGCTCGGCCTCGAAGCGCAGGCCGTGCGCCTCGACGACGGAGCCGGGGATGGGCACCCGGCCGAGGTGCTTGGCGAGCAGGCCGCCGACCGAGTCGACGTCCTCCTCCTCGATGTCGAAGCCGAAGATCTCGTCGAGGTCGTCGACCGGGTAGCGCGACGAGACCCGCACCGGCCCGTCCAGGCCCTCGGGGTGCTCGACCTCCACCCCGGCCTCGTCGAACTCGTCGGTGATCTCGCCGACGATCTCCTCGAGCAGGTCCTCGATCGTGATCAGGCCGGCCGTGCCGCCGTACTCGTCGACGACGATCGCGACGTGCTGGCGCCTGGCCTGCATCTCGCGGAGCAGGTCGTCGACCGGCTTCGACTCGGGCACCCAGTGCACCGGTCGCATGACCTCCTCGACCGGCTGGGTGAGCTCGACGTCGGGATCCTCGAAGTCGCGGCGGACGACGTCCTTGAGGTAGGCGAAGCCGCGGACGTCGTCGAGGTTCTCCCCGATGACGGGCATCCGCGAGAAGCCGGAGCGCAGGAAGAGCGACTTGGTCTGGCGCAGGTTCTTGTGGGCCTCGATGTAGACCACGTCACCGCGCGGCACCATCACCTCCCGCACGGTGGTGTCGCCGAGCTCGAAGACGGAGTGGATCATCCTGCGCTCCTCGGCCTCGATCAGCTCGGAGGCCTCGGCGATGTCGACCAGCTCGCGCAGCTCGGTCTCCGTCGAGAACGGGCCCTCGCGGAAGCCCTTGCCGGGGGTGATCGCGTTGCCGACGAGGATCAGCAGCCGCGGCACCGGGCCGAGGACCGTGGTGAGCGCGGACAGCGGCCAGGCCGACCAGATCGCCACCGTCTCGGCGTGCTGGCGTCCGACCGTGCGGGGCGCGACGCCGATCACGACGAACGACACGACGAGCATCACGCTGATGGCGAGCACGGCGCGGGCCCACCACGAGGAGTCGACGCGCTCGTCGATGTGCAGCGTGACGACGACGATGGCCGCGATCTCACAGAGCAGTTGCAGGAGCAGGGCGGTGTTGAGGTGCCGCGGCGCGTCCTCGAGTACGACGACCAGGCGCCGCGCTCCCCCGCGCCCCTCCTGCAGCAGCTCCTGCGCACGGGCGCGCGAGAACCCGGCGATGGCCGCGTCGGCCGCGGCGAACAGTCCGGCGAGGACCACGAGGACGGCCGCTGCGACGAGCGGCCAGAGACTGCCGGCGATCATGCCTTCCCCCGCCCCGGCGTCAGGAGGCTGCCGCGCGCCACTGGGCCAGCAGCTGGTCCTGCAGCCCGAACATCACCTTGTGCTCCTCGGGTTCGGCATGGTCGTAGCCCAGCAGGTGCAGGATGCCGTGGGTGGTGAGCAACTCGAGCTCGGCGAGCGTGCCGTGGCCGGCCTCCGCGCCCTGCTTCTCCGCGACGGAGACGCAGAGCACCAGGTCGCCGAGGACGCCCTCCTCGGGCTCCTCGTTGACCTTGCCGGGCCGCAGCTCGTCCATCGGGAAGGCGAGCACGTCGGTCGGGCCGTCCTTCTCCATCCACTTGCCGTTGAGCTCGGCGATGGTGGCCTCGTCGACCGCGGTGATGCACAGCTCGGCCAGCGGGTGGACCCGCATCTGGTCCATCACGAAGCGGGCGAGCCGCGAGAAGTGCTTCACGTCGAGCCCGGAACCGGACTCGTCGAGGATCTCGATGCTCACTCCGTGGGGTCCTTCTTCTCGGTCCAGTTGTCGGCCCTGGTGTCGGCCCTGGTGTCGAACCGGCGGTTCTGCCGGACCTCGCGCTGGGCCTCCTTCTGCGCGTCGAACTCGTCGTAGGCCGCCACGATCCGCGCGACCAGCTTGTGCCGGACGACGTCGTGGCTGGTGAGCCGGACGAACGCGAGGTCGTCGACACCGTCGAGGATGCCCTCCACGACGCGCAGGCCCGAGGACGTGCCGGAGGGCAGGTCGACCTGGGTCACGTCGCCGGTGACCACGATCTTCGAGCCGAACCCGAGCCGGGTGAGGAACATCTTCATCTGCTCCGGCGTGGTGTTCTGCGCCTCGTCGAGGATGATGAACGAGTCGTTGAGCGAGCGACCGCGCATGTACGCCAGTGGAGCGACCTCGATCGTGCCCGCGGCCAGCAGCTTGGGGATCGACTCGGGGTCGAGCATGTCGTGCAGGGCGTCGTACAGGGGGCGCAGGTAGGGGTCGATCTTCTCGCTGAGCGTGCCGGGCAGGTAGCCCAGCCGCTCGCCGGCCTCGACCGCCGGCCGGGTCAGGATGATCCGGGTGACCTGCTTGGCCTGCAGCGCCTGGACCGCCTTCGCCATGGCGAGGTAGGTCTTGCCGGTGCCGGCCGGGCCGATGCCGAAGGTGATCGTGTGGTTGTCGATCGTCTCGACGTAGCGCTTCTGGTTGAGCGTCTTCGGGCGGATCGAGCGGCCACGGTTGCTGAGGATGTTGACGGACAGCACGTCGGCGGGGCGCTCGGAGGTGGAGGTCTGCGCACGCAGCATCGCCTCGACGCGCTCGACGACCTCGGGCGTGATGCCCTGGCCGGTGCGCAGGATCGCGACGAGCTCCTCGATGAGCTTCTCCGCGAGCTCCAGCTCGTGCGGGTCGCCGCTGAGCGTGACCCGGTTGCCGCGGACGTGGACCTGGACGCCGAACTGCTTCTCGATGATGCCGAGGTGCTCGTCACCGGGACCGAAGAGCGTGACCATGTCGATGCTGTTCGGCACGACGACGGTGTGCCGGGTGGCGGTGATCGGGGTGGGGGTGGAGTCGGTCATGGATGCCCGAGGACGGGCGGCCTTTCAGGTACGGCGGTCGGTCCTCTCCATGCTACGGGAGTACGACGACCCGACCCACCGGATATCGGGCGAGAACCCTCCCTTCCGCCACCTGCCCGGTCCTCCGGGATCTCCTAGGATCCTTGGATGGGGAACCACACCGCGGCCGACCGCACGGCCGGGCTCGTGAGGGTGCTGGCCGACGCCGGCAGCCTGGCCTTCGGCCCCGTCGGCATCGCGGCGATCGCTCCGCCGGAGGCCGAGGCCTTCGCGGAGATGCGCGCGGCGGGTCCCGGCGCGACGGTCCATGCCGAGTGGTTGCTGGCCCATGGCAGCCCGGTTGCGCAGGTGTACGCCACCCACCTGCTCGCCGCGTGGCACCCCGCTCGCGCCGCGGCGCTGTGGACCCGCCTGGCCACGCAGCCGGGCGAGTTGTCGGTGATCGCCGGATGCTCGATCGCGCCCACCACGCTCGCGGCCTACGCCCAGCGCGAGCTCGCCGGTCTGCAGGCCTGAGCGCCGGTCGATCCGAGTCTCAGCCCGGGGGCCAGTTCAGCGGCCGGCCCGCGATCACGTGGCAGTGGGTGTGGAACACGGTCTGCTGGGCGCCGGCGCCGGTGTTGAAGACGAGCCGGTAATCGTCGTACCCCTCGGCGGTGGCGACGGCCTTCGCGGTCGCCGGGATCTCGGCGAAGGTCGCGGCGTCGGCGGCAGCGGTGGCGGCGGCGTTCGGCTCGTGGTCGCGCGGGATCACCAGCACGTGCAGCGGCGCCTGCGGGTTGATGTCGCGGAACGCGATCGTGCGCTCGCCCTCGTGGACGATCTCGGCCGGGATGTCGCCGGCGACGATCTTGCAGAAGAGGCAGTCCGGGTCGCTCACCCCTTCACCCTCGCAGATCGTCGCGCAACGGTGTCAACCGGCTCGGCGCCTCGCGCGTGGAACAGACGTGGTCTCCACTAACGTGACGATTCGTGCGGTGCTCGGCGCTCGTCCCCTCGCCCCCGGCAGCCTCGCCGGGGCGACCGGGCACGCCATGAGCCCGGACCTGAGCGACGCCGACACCGCCATCGAGACGCTGTACGTCGCCCACTGGGACCGGCTGGTCCGGCTCTCCGTGCTGCTGGTCCGCGACCAGGGCCAGGCCGAGGAGGTCGTGCAGGACGCATTCGTCGAGCTGCACCGCCGGTGGGCCCGGCTCGACGACCCCGACCGGGCACCGGCGTACCTGCGGCAGAGCGTCGTGAACCGGTCCCGGTCCGCGCTGCGCCACCGCGGCGTCGTCCAGCGGCACCTGGCCCGGCAGCACCGGGTCGACGACGCACCGCCCGCCGACGAGCCGGTGCTGGCCGACAGTCGCCGCCGCACGGTGCTCGACGCCCTCCAACAGCTCCCCCGACGCCAGCGCGAGGTGCTCGCACTGCGCTACTACCTCGACCTCTCCGAGGCGGAGATCGCCGAGACGCTCGGCGTCAGCCGGGGCGCGGTGAAGAGCCACGCCTCCCGCGGCGCGGCGGCCCTGCGGCCGCTGCTCGCCGCGCACGACCTGAAGGACGGCCAGTGATGGCACACCCCGATGACCGCGACGACCTCCCCGACCGCGACGACCTCGACGACCGGACCCTGCAGCGGCTGCTGTCCGACGCCGTCGCCGATGTCGATCCCCACGACCGGCTCGGCGAGATCCGGCGGCGGACCGCCCCCGCACCCCGCCGCTCCCGCCAGCGGTGGACGCTCGCCGTGCTCGGCGCCGGGGTGGCCACGGCGTCCGTGGTGGGCGCCGTCGCGCTGGCCGGCAACCTCGGGCTTCCCGGCGGCGACGACGACCCGACGGCGAACGGCGACCGGGGGCAGGCCGCGGTGGCGGCGTACTTCGTCGGCCGGACCAGCCAGGGGCCGCGGTTGTTCCGCGAGTTCCAGGCGATCTCGGACGACGACGAGCAGGCACCACTCGCGCTCGCCGCGCTGCGCCTGCTGGAGACCGACGCCGGCCCGACGGACCCCGACTACACGACTGCCTGGCCCGACGGCTCCTTCACGGACGTGAGCGTCACCGACGAGCTCATCGAGGTGCGGCTCGCCGACCGCGTCGACCCGCTGCCCGAGGACCCCGCGGCCCAGCAGGCCGTCCTCACCGTGCAGGCCGCGCTCGGGCAGACGCTGCCGGTGCGGTTCACGACGCCCGAGGGCACGCTCGAGGTCGACGGCCGGGCGCAGGTACGACGGGACAACGCCCTGCTCGCGCCGGTCAACATCACCGACCCGGTCGAGGGCCACACCGTCGACGACCTGCTCACCGTGCGCGGCGTGGTCAGCCCGGCGGGCGCCGCGCCGCCGCTGGTCCGGTGGGAGCTGCGCCTCCCCGGCGGGGCGAGCGTCCTCACCTCCGGCTCCGCCGCTGTCGGCGACGACCGGGCGTGGGAGGAGACCAAGGCCATCGCGGACGTCCCGTCCGGCACCTACGTGCTGGTCGCGACGGTGACCACCGGCGGCACCACGGAGCAGGACACGCGGACACTCACGGTCCGCTGACCCATCGGCCATCCACGGAAGGATCGATCCCATGAGCACCCCCCTTCGTCGTACGGCCACCGCAGTGGCGGCCGCGACGCTCTCCCTCGGGCTCCTCGCCGGATGCGGCGACGACGACCCGGCGCCCGGCGCCGGCGACCCGACGACCGCGACCAGCGACGCCTCGGACCCGACCGACGGCGCCACCGGCGCCACCGGCGGCACCGGCACGCCCTCCGGCAGCGCGACCGACGCCCCGGGCCCGAAGGTCATCCCGGTCTACTACGTCGGCGACACCCCGCAGGGCGACCGGCTCTTCCGCGAGTTCAGCCAGTCCGCCGGGGTCGACCCGCTGGTGGCGGCTGCGGCGGCGGTCACGTCCGGCGACCCGGTCGACCCGGACTACCGCACCTCGTGGCCCAGCGGCCGGTTCGCCTCGGTCGAGCGCACCGGCGGCGCGATCGTCGTCGAGGTGGACGACGAGGCCTGGCTCTCGGCCGGCACCCTGGACCGGGCCCAGGCCCGGCTGGCCGTCCAGCAGCTCGTCTACACCCTGCAGGGCGCGGTCGGCGACCGGCTCCCGCTCAAGGTCGAGTACGACGGCAAGCCCGCCTCGACCCTGCTCGGCGTCTCCGTGGGGGCCGGCCTCACGGCGGCCCCGCAGCTCGACGTGCTGGCGCTCGTCAACATCACCGAGCCGGCCGAGGGCACGGTGGTCAGCGGCACGATCACCGCCACCGGCCGGGCCAGCTCGTTCGAGGCGACGGTGCCGTGGGCGATCGAGGACAGCACCGGCAAGGAGGTGCTCGACGGGTTCGCGACGGCCGACGGGTGGACCGACAAGCTCTACCCCTGGGAGACGGAGATCGACGTGAGCGACCTGCCTCCGGGGAAGTACACCTTCATCGCCCGCACGGACGACCCGTCCAACGGGGAGGGCGGCGGCCCCACCGAGGACACGAAGCGGATCACGATCGAGTGAGGCTCTCCCGGAAGCGCCTCAACCGGACCCTGCTGCTGCGCCAGCACCTGCTGGAGCGCGTCGACCGCACCCCGGCCGAGATGGTCGGGCACCTGGTCGGCCTGCAGGCGCAGGAGTCGATGCCGCCGTACCTCTCGCTCGCGGCGCGGCTCACCGACCTCGACCCGCGGGTGGTGAGCACAGCACTCGAGTCACGGGAGCTGGCGCGGGTGCTCAGCCTGCGCGACACGGTCCACCTCCACCTGCCCGAGGACGCGCTCACGCTGCCGGTGTGGGCGGCGCCGGTGCGCGAGCGCGAGCTGCGGATGAGCCAGTCGATCGGCGCCGCACGCGAGGTCGACCGCGAGGCGTTCGCGGCGGCCGTGCGCACCGTCCTCGCCGACGGACCGCTGCCCCAGCGGACGATGGCGGCGGGGCTCGCCGAGCAGTTCCCGTCGTACACGGCGAGCCAGCTGGGGCAGGTCGCGCGCGTGGCCGAGGTCCTGGTCCAGCTGCCGCCGCGCGGCTGCTGGAAGCCGGCCGCCTCGACCGCGGTCGCCTACGACTTCGCGGACCGCTGGCTCGGCGCGCCCCTGGGCGAGCCGGACGTGCCGGGGCTGGTCCGGCGCTACCTGCGCGCGTTCGGCCCCGCCACGGCCGCCGACGTCACCACCTGGTCCGGGATCACCCGGCTGGTGCCGGTGCTCAAGGGGATGGACGACCTGGTCCGGCACGAGGACGAGGACGGCAAGGTCCTCTACGACGTCGAGGGGGCCCCGATCGCCGACGAGGACGCGCCCGCCCCGGTGCGCCTGCTCGGCACCTACGACAACGTCTGGCTCTCGCACGCCGGCCGCGACCGGGTGACCGCTCCCGAGCGGCGCAACACCTGGATGGGGGTCAACGGCGCCCAGTCCAACGCGCTGTTCGCCGACGGCTGGCTGGAGGGACTGTGGCGGATCGAGGACGACCGGGTGGTGCTGGGCGAGATCCTGCGCCCGCTCGGCCGGTCCGAGAAGGCGGAGCTCGACGAGGAGATCGGACGGGTCGAGGCGCTGCTCGCGCGGTGAGCCTCCCCCGACGGCTCAGCCGCCCCAGCGGCCCGTGCGCGACAGCAGCGCGGACACCGCGGCGAGACCGGCGGTCGAGGTGCGCAGCACCTCGGATCCGAGCCGGACGGCGACCGCGCCCGCCCCGACGAACCGCGCCACCTCGTCCTCGGTGAGCCCGCCCTCGGGGCCGACCACGACGAGCAGGTCGCCGTCGGGCGGCAGCGCGAGCGCGCCCAGCGGCTCGGTGGCGTCCTCGTGGAGCACCACGGCGACGTCGACCTCGCCGACCAGTGCGACGACCTCGTCGGTCGACGCCAGCGGCACCACCTCGGGGTGCCAGGCGCGGCGGGACTGCTTGGCCGCCTCGCGGGCGGTCGCCTGCCACTTCGCGAGCGACTTCGCGGCCCGCTCGCCCTTCCAGACGGCCACGCTGCGCGAGGCCGCCCACGGCACGATCCTGGCGACGCCGACCTCGGTCAGCACCTCGACGGCGAGCTCGCCGCGCTCCCCCTTGGGCAGCGCCTGCACCACGGTCACCCGCGGACCGGGCTCGGGGAGGTCCTCGACCGCGCGGGCGACCACGGTGAACGAGCGCTTGGTGGTCTCGCTGACCTCGCCGGTCACCAGCCGGCCGACCCCGTCGGTGAGCAGCAGGGCCTCACCGACCCGCAGCCGTCGTACGACGACGGCGTGGTGGGCCTCGTCGCCCTCGACGGTCACGGCGTCACCGGTGGCGACGCCGTCGAGCGAGGGGACGAGGTGCTGCGGGAGGGTCACGGCGGTGACGGTCAGTGGGTGGTGAACGCGTCGCGCAGACGACCGAAGACCGACTTGTGGGCCGGGCGCACGTCGCCGGTCGGCTGCTCCTCGCCGCGGATGGCGGCGAGCTCGCGGAGCAGCTCCTCCTGGCGCGGGTCGAGCCGGGTCGGGGTCTCGACCGCGATGGCGACGACGAGGTCGCCACGGCCACCGCGCAGGCCCGGCACGCCGCGCCCGCGCAGCACGACCTCGTGGCCGGACTGGGTGCCCGCCGGGATCGGCAGGTCGAACGCGCTCTCGAGGCCGGCGTCCTCCGCGTCGGGGAGGTCGGCCTCGAGGGTCGGCATCCGGATCGTCGTACCGAGGGCACCGGCGGTCATCGGCACCGACACCGTGCAGTGCAGGTCGTTGCCGTGGCGGGAGAAGGTCGGGTGCGGGGCGACCTGGATCTCGACGTAGAGGTCACCGGCGGGGCCGCCGCCGGGACCGACCTCGCCCTGCTCGCTGAGCTGGACGCGGGTGCCGGTGTCGACGCCGGCAGGGATCTTGACGGTGAGGGTACGACGCGAGCGAACCCGGCCGTCGCCGGCGCACTCGCGACACGGGTCGGGGATGACCGAGCCGTAGCCGCGGCAGGCCGCGCAGGGCCGCAGGGTGCGGATCTCGCCGAGGAAGGAGCGCTGGACGTGGGCGACCTCGCCGGCACCACGGCAGGTCTCGCAGGGCACCGGGTGGCTGCCGGGAGCAGCGCCCTCGCCACCGCAGGTGGTGCACCGCACGGCGGTGTCGACCTTGAGCTCGCGGGAGACTCCGAAGGCGGCCTCGGCGAGATCGACCTCGATCCGGATCAGGGCGTCCTGGCCGCGCCGGACCCGCGGGCGCGGACCACGCCCGCCACCACCGCCACCGGCCGCGCCGGAGCCGCCGAAGAAGGCGTCCATGATGTCGGTGAACGAGAACCCGGCGCCCTGGCCGCCGAAGCCGCCGCCGAACGGGTCGCCGCCCCGGTCGTAGGACGCCCGCTTCTGCGGGTCGGAGAGCACCTCGTAGGCAGCGGTGACCTGCTTGAACCGCTCCTGGCTCTCCTCGTCGGGGTTGACGTCGGGGTGGAGCTGACGGGCCAGCTTGCGGTAGGCCTTCTTGATGGTGTCGGCGTCCGCGTCGCGGGCGACACCCAGCAGCTCGTAGAGGTCCTGGCTCACTTCATCTCCATCACGCGGCTGAGCGGCGCTCAGCTCTCGTCGAGGATGCGCGACACGTAGCGCGCCACCGCGCGCACCGCCGCCATCGTTCCTGGGTAGTCCATGCGGGTCGGGCCGACGATGCCCAGCGACGCGAGGGCGTCGTCGGGGCCGTAGCCCGTCGCGATCACGCTGGTCGAGGCGAGCTCCTCGTAGGGGCCCTCCGCGCCGATCCGCACGGTGAGGGCGCCGCCGGTGGTCGCCTCTCCGAGCAGCTTGAGCAGCACGACCTGCTCCTCGAGTGCCTCCAGCAGCGGCCGGATCGAGGTGTCGAAGCTCTCGCCGAAGCGGGCGAGGTTGGCCGTGCCGCCCACCACGATCCGCTCGTCGGAGCGGTGGTCGCTCATCGCCTCCACCAGCGCCTCGACGACCGCGCGGGTGGCCGGGTCGGCGTCCGGCGCCTGGACCAGCGCCCCGAGCGCCGCGGCGGCGTCGCCGATCACCTCGCCGGTGGCGGCCAGGTTGACCCGCGAGCGCAGTGCGCCGAGCTGGTCGTCGCCCAGCTCGGACTCGAGCTCGACGTGACGCTGCTCGACGCGGCCGGTGCTGAGGATGAGCACCAGCAGCAGCCGAGTCGGGGTGAGGGCCACGAGCTCGACGTGGCGAACCGTCGAGCGCGACAGGGTGGGGTACTGCACCACCGCGACCTGCCGGGTCAGCTGCGCGAGCAGCCGGACCGAGCGGTGCACGACGTCGTCGAGGTCGACCGCACCGTCGAGGAAGCTCGCGATGGCGCGCCGCTCGGCGGTCGTCGTCGGCTTCACGGTCGAGAGGCGGTCGACGAAGAGCCGGTAGCCCTTGTCGGTCGGCACCCGCCCGGCGCTCGTGTGCGGCTGCGCGAGGTAGCCCTCGTCCTCCAGCGCCGCCATGTCGTTGCGGATCGTGGCCGGCGAGACGTTGAGGCTGTGCCGCTCGACGAGCGCCTTGGAGCCGACCGGCTCCTCGGTCGCGACGTAGTCCTCGACGATGGCCCGCAGTACGGCGAGCCTGCGC
>DATLIG010000039.1:0-7311 GCA_035539555.1 Nocardioides sp.
TTCACGTGGACCTTGATGGTGTCGCCCGCGCGGAAGGCGGGGACGTCCTCGCGCTTGAGCGCGTTGCCGAGCTCGGTGACGAGGGCGGGGCTGGGGTTGGTCATGGTTCTCCTCGCGAATGCCACAGGTCAGCCGCGGAACTAGTGATGGATCAGATGGGTGGTGCGGGCGGCGCGGTCGACGATTCCCCCGTGGCAGAGGCGTCCGCGACACCGACGAAGAATCTTCGCACAGCCGCTCCCACCACCGGAAATCCCCGACTGGGAGGATGCGGGCATGAACGGGTCCGGGGACGACGCGCCGCAGCGCGACTGGCAGCCCCACGGGCAGGAGGTCCGGCCGTGGCGCCAGCACACGCCGCGGGGGCCCGCGGCCGACCGGCGGCTGACCGAGGTCACGGTCTCCCTGCCGCCGTACGTCGCCGGGCTGGACCTGCCGATGGACCGCTCCCTGTCCGCGATGACCACCGCCAGCGCCGGCGACCTGAGCCATCTCGACCTGGTCCACGGTCGCACCCTCAGCGCGCTCAACCACCTGCTGCTGCGTACCGAGGCGGTCGACTCCTCGAAGATCGAGAACGTCGACGCCAGCCTGGCCGACTACGGGCGGGCCCTCCTCGGCGTCGGGGCCAACGCCTCCGCGGTCTCGATGGCGTCCGCCACGGCGGCCCTGACCCGGATGGTCCGCGACGCCGACACCTCCCGGGCCATTCGCCCGGAGGCGATCCTCAAGGCCCACCACGACCTGTTCTGCCGCAACCCCTCGGAGTCGCACCGCGCCGGCACCTTCCGCACGACGCAGAACTGGGTCGGCGGGAGCGACTGGTCCCCGCTCGGGGCGCTGCACGTGCCGCCGCCGCCCGAGACCGTGCCGGGGTACCTCGACGACCTGTTCACCTACGCCAACCGGACCGACGTGCCGCCGGTCGTCCAGGCCGCGGTGGTGCATGCGCAATTCGAGTCGATCCATCCGTTCGTCGACGGCAACGGCCGGATCGGGCGCACCCTGATCCACGCCGTCCTGCGTCGCCGCCGCGCGACCCGGCACCTGACCGTGCCGATCGCGTCGGCGCTGGTGGCGCACCGCGAGCGCTACTTCGCGGCCCTCGGCGACTACCGCGACGGCAACGCCCGGACGATGGTCGCCATGCTGGCGACGGCGGTGCGCATCGCGACCGCGGAGTCGTGGGAGACCGCGACCCGGCTGCGCGACATCCGCAGCGACTGGGGCTCGGCGGTCGGGGGCTCCCGGCCCGGCACTGCGCTGCACCGCACGCTGGACCTGCTGACCGAGCACCCGATCGTCAACGTCGCGCTGGTGGCCGAGCGGATCGCCGTACCGGAGGACGAGGCGGCCGCGGTGATCGACGCCCTGACGAAGGCGGGCGTGCTGCGGCGGGCGCCCCGGTCGCGCCGGGCGCCGGTGTGGCTGGCGGGCGCCGTACTCGACGAGGTGGCCGACCTCAGCGACCGGATCCAGGCGTCGTCCCGCCGGATGCGCAACTCCTGAGGACGCGGACAGGCCCGCCCCGGAACCGGGACGGGCCTGCCGTGGAGGGAGAGGGATCAGTCGAGGGCGTAGCCCTCGCCGTGCAGGGCGAGGTCGATGCCCGCGATCTCGTCCTCCTCCTTGGCGCGGAAGCCGATCGTCTTGTCGATCGCCGTGCCGATGACGAACGCCATCACGAAGGAGTACGCCGCGATCGCGAAGGCCGGGATCGCCTGGACGACGAGCTGCTCGATGTTGCCGCCCGTGAACAGGCCGGTGTCGATCGCGAAGAAGCCCAGGTAGAGCGTGCCGATGAAGCCCGCGACGAGGTGGATGCCCACCACGTCGAGGGTGTCGTCGACGCCGATCTTGTACTTGAGCTCGATCGCGAACGCGCACACCGCGCCGGCGACGAGGCCCAGGACGATCGCCCAGATCGGGGTGAGGTTCGCGCAGGACGGGGTGATCGCGACGAGACCGGCCACGATGCCCGAGGCGGCGCCGACGGCGGTCGCCTTGCCCTCCTTGAAGTGCTCCACGAAGATCCAGCCGACGAGCGCGGCGGCCGGGGCGACCAGGGTGTTGACGAAGATCAGGCCGATCTGGCCGTCAGCCGTGGCGGCACCGCCGTTGAAGCCGAACCAGCCGAACCACAGGATCGCGGCGCCGATGAGGACCAGCGGGACGTTGTGGGGCTGCGCCTCCTCCTTGGAGAAGCCGACCTTGCGCTTGCCGAGGACCAGCGCGAGGGCGAGCGCCGCGGCGCCGGCGTTGATGTGGACCGCCGTACCACCGGCGAAGTCGATGGTGCTCGTGTCGTAGCCCAGGTGCGTGCCCAGCTGGCCCACCCAGCCGGTGAAGGTCGCCGAGCCGTCCTCGTTCACCACGAACGCGAAGACCCAGGAGGCGACCGGGAAGTAGACGAGCGTCGCGAACAGGCCGACGAACAGCATCCACGGCCAGAACCGGGCCCGGTCGGCGATGGAGCCGGAGATCAGCGCGACGGTGATGATCGCGAAGGTGGCGCCGAAGATGGCGCTCGCCAGGACCACGCCCGCGGCGGCGTCACCGGCGAAGGCGGCCTTCGCGGCGTCCTGCAGGCCGAAGTCCGAGAACGGGTTGCCGAGGATCTCGGGGATCCAGTCGGTGGCCGACGTGCCGTCGACGAAGGCCTGGTTGAACCCGAAGAGGATCCACAGGACCGCGACGAGGCCGATCGACCCGAAGCTCAGCATCATCATCGAGATCACGGACTTGGCCTTGACGAGGCCGCCGTAGAAGAACGCCAGGCCCGGCGTCATGAAGAGGACGAGGGCTGCTGCGATCAGCAGCCACAGGACAGCAAGACTCATGGAAACAATCTCCTCGGGAGGGACGGGCCAGACCTCGACCCACAGAGGCCACCGTCGTTGGCGGCCGATCTGCCCCGACTCTGAACCCGCACGATTTCACCGAGCGCAGGCCTTCGTTTCCGGGTTGTTACAGGTTCCACGAGCGTGTGTCAGCCCCGTGAACGCCCGCTCACCGACGCTTGGTGAGCACGACGGCGTGGGGCGGCGCCGGCAGGTCCGAGCGCAGCCGGAAGCCCGCCTTCCGGTACATCCGCTGGTTGCGCGCGCTGCCCGCCCCCGTGAACAGGACGTACGACGTCGCCTCGGCCGGCGCCACGGCCTGGATGTGCTCGAGCAGGATCCGTCCCAGCCCGCTGCCCTGCAGGTCGGGCGCCACCATGATCCGGCCGATGTCCCACCGGTTGCCACCCTCGAGCCGGCCGCGGACCGCGCCGACGAGGCGACCGGCACGCCGCACGACCCAGGTGTCCCACTCCCCCAGCCAGGCCCGCACGTCGTCGAGCGACTCGTGCAGGGCGGGGACGTCGAGGGTGTCGTTGGCGAGCGCCTCCTGCACCCAGCAGGCCCGCTGCAGGGTGAGGATCTCCCCCGCGTCGCCCGGCTCGGCGCGCACGACCGGGCTGCCGTCGTCGAGGGCCGAGGGGTGGAGCAGGTCCGGCCGTCGCTGCGCCGTACGACGTCGGGCCTGGTCGTTGCGCCACGCGGCGACCTTGCCGTGGTCGCCGCCGAGCAGGACGTCGGGGACCTCGCGGTCGCGCCACGTGCGGGGCTTGGTGTAGACGGGGTACTCCAGCAGACCGGACGCGCCGTGCGACTCCTCGACGAGCGACTCGGCATTGCCCATGAAGCCCGGCAGCAGGCGCACGACGGCCTCGGTGACGGCGAGCGCGGCCACCTCGCCGCCGTTGAGGACGTAGTCGCCGAGGCTGATCTCGCGGACCTCGGCGATCCCACGGGCGTGGTCGATGACCCGCTGGTCGATGCCCTCGTAGCGGCCGCAGGCGAAGACGATCCGGTCGCGGGTGGCGAGGTCCTCGGCGACCCGCTGGTCGAACCGCTCGCCGGACGGGGTGGTGAACACGACGGTGGTCTGCGCGTCGACCCCGAGCGCGTCGAAGGCCTCGCCCCAGGGCTCGGGCTTCATCACCATGCCGGCGCCGCCGCCGTAGGGCGTGTCGTCGACCCGGTGGTGCTTGTCGTGGGAGTAGCCGCGCAGGTCGTGGACGTGGAACTCGAGGAGCCCCTTGTCGGCGGCCTTGCCGGGAAGCGAGAGCTCCAGCGGCGCGAAGAAGTCAGGGAAGATCGTGAGGTAGTCCAGCCTCACGCGTCGTCCCCGTCCTGCTGACCGTCCTCGTCGTCCGGGAACGGGGCGACCAGCCCGGGCCGGTCGGCGATCACGACCCGACCACCGGCGATGTCGACCTCGGGCACCAGCGCACTCACGAAGGGCACCAGCGCCTCACGGCGCTCGGGGGTCCTGATCCGGAGCAGGTCCTGCGCACCGTGCACGAGCCCGACCAGCTCACCGAGGTGGGTGCCGTCGACGTCGTACGCCGCCAGGCCGATCAGCTGGTGGTCGTAGAACTCCTCGGGGTCCTCCGGCACCTCGTCGGCCCGGACGACGGCCCGGAGCACCACGCCGCGGGCCGACTCGGCGGCGTTGCGGTCCGTCAGCTCGGCGAAGACGACGAGCAGGACGCCCTGGTGCCAGCGGGTGCGCTCCACCGTGAGGGTGCGGGCGGCGAAGGCCGAGCCACGGGGCGCCTCGGCCTGGAGCACCGCTCCGGCGACGTAGCGCCGGTCGGGCTCGTCCGTGCGGACGTCGACGGTCACCTCGCCCCGGATGCCGTGCGGCTTGCCGATCCGGCCGACCACGACCTCGATGCTCTCCACGGGTCCGAGATTAGGGCCAGCGCCCCGGGAAAGCCGAACGGGCGCCTCCCCGAGGGGAGGCGCCCGTTCGTTGCTTCAGCGGATCAGCGCCGATCGGTGTCGACGAAGTCGATCCGGGTGTTGCCGTTGCCGGCGATCGCGGCGACGACCGTGCGGAACGCGGTCGCCGTGCGGCCACCGCGGCCGATCACCTTGCCGAGGTCGTCGGGGTGCACCCGGACCTCGAGCACGGAGCCGCGACGCAGCTGCTTGTCGCGCACGACCACGTCGTCGGGGTGGTCGACCACTCCGCGGACGAGGTGCTCCAGCGCGTCAGCCAACACCGACTCAGGCCTCGGTGCTCTCGGCGGCCGGCGCCTCGGCGGGGGTCTCCTCGGCGGCGGCCTCGGCCGGCGCCTCCTCGACCTTCTCCTCGGCCTTCTCGACCTTCTTCTCGGACTTCTTGGCGGTCACCGCGGCGCCCTTGGGCTCGTTGGCGGCCTCCTTGAGGGCCTCGTTGAAGATCTCGAGCTTGTCGCGCTTGGCGTCCTTGACCTTGAGGGTGCCCTCGGCGCCCTCGATGCCCTTGAACTTCTGCCAGTCGCCGGTGACCTTGAGGATGGCCTCGACGGCCTCGGACGGCTGCGCGCCGACACCGAGCCAGTACTGCGCCCGCTCGGAGACGACGTCGATGTACGACGGGTCCTCCTTGGGGTGGTACTTGCCGATCTCCTCGATCACGGCGCCGTCGCGCTTCTTGCGCGAGTCGACGATCACGATGCGGTACTGCGGGACCCGGACCTTGCCCAGGCGCTTCAGACGGATCTTGACGGCCACGTTTGTGGTGTCTCCTTGAGAACTAGTGTGGGTGAGGCTCGGGCGACCAGGTGGGGAACACCGGGGCCCGGACTCGATGGGCGCTGCACCCACCGGTTGAGAGGGACCGGAAGGTGCAGAACTCAGCCGCCAAGTCTGCCAGACGACCCGCCCCGCAAGAAATCCTGTCCGCCTGCTCCCTCGGCGCGGCCGGAACCCGGGACCGGAGGCCCGGGCGGGTGACCCGTTCCGGCCAGCGCAGTGGGGCCGCACGGGGGTGGGGCGCACCCGCGTCGGCGACGGACGATCGTCCGGAACTGCTGCCCGTGTGGAAGGACCACCATGCACCCGATCCGTCGAACCGCCGCCGCCCTCATCGCCGCGACTGCGCTCGCCGCCGCTCCCCTCGCCCACGCCGAGGCCGCCACCCGTGCCAAGCCGCACGGCTCCTCCAGCCACGGCTCGTCCCACCGGGACGCGGCCCAGGTGCGCGTCGCGCTGAAGCAGGTCGCCGTCAAGGACCGCGCGCTGGCACGGCTTGCCGCCTCCAAGGGACTGACCGTCCTGCCTGCGGAGCAGTCGACCGCTCTCGCCGACTCCGTCGGCGCTGACCGCGCCGCGCTCGCCGTCCTGCGTGCCGCCGTGACGGCCGGTACGACGACGCCGCGCACGGCCCGCGTCGCGCTCAAGGCCTACCGCGTGGAGAACTACCTCCAGGCCGTCGCCGTCCTGCGCGACGCCGCCGAGCTGGCCGACCTCGCCGCTGACCTGCCCGAGGTCCTCGACCTCGTCGGCGGCGTCGTCGACAGCGTGCTCGGCGTCACCGCGACCGGAGGCCGCACGCTCCTGCGCACGGCCCACGCCGATCTCGAGGACGCATGGGCGCTCTACGAGGAGCTGACCGCAGAGCCCGAGGACTGCACGGTCGACGAGCTCGACGACTGCACCGACGACGGGACCGACGACGGCACCGATGACGGCGGCGACGACGGCACTGACGACGGCGGGGACACGCCCGAGGTCGAGCCGGTCGGCTGACCACGTGCGGGCGGTCCGTTTCGCCGGACCGCCCGACCGGGCAGGGTGGGACGCATGGCGTCGTACCCTCCCGAGCTCCGCAAGCCCCCTCGCACCGGCATCTGGATCGGCGTCGGCCTGATGGCGGGCGCGGTCGTGGTCGCGGTCGTCGCCGGCGTCCTGGTGTGGCGCCTGCTGGCCGGGGAGGTCGCGGTGGTCGAGGCCGACGGACAACCCCATGCGGTGACCCTGCCGGCGGACGAGACCTACGGCGTGTGGGTCGAGCCGGCCTGGCCGGCGGCCTGCGAGGTCGCCACGGACGACGGCGAGGCGGTCGAGCTGGGCCCGGTCGACGGGTCCTACGAGGTCAACCAGTGGGTGGCCGACCGCTCGTTCGACACCGGGTCCGGCGCGCTCACGGTGACCTGCACGGCAACCACGGGACGCACGGACACCCAGGCCCGGATCGGCCCGCTGCCGAGCATCCCGGGGCTGATCGGCCTGGTCCTCGGCGGTGTGTGCCTGGGCATGCTCCTCGGCACCGCCGGCCTGGTCGTGATCGTCGTGACCGTCGTGCGCCGAAGCCGCCCGGCGCCCGCCTGATCCCTCACGCCGATCAGGCGACGACCCTCCCGCGCAGCACCACCCGCGCCGGCTCGGCCAGCACCGACAGGTCCTCGAGCGGGTTGCGCGGGTAGACGACGAAGTCGGCGGCGTCACCCTCGTCGAGCCCGGGGTTCCACCCCAGCCACGCCCGCCCCCGCCA
>DATLIG010000040.1:0-14615 GCA_035539555.1 Nocardioides sp.
CGTCCCCGACGACGAGCTCGTCGAGCGCAACGTCGCGGCGCTGCACGAGATCGCGGCTCGAGGCGGCCCGCTCACCGTCGTCACGCACGCGGGCGTGGACCTCGGCGACCTGGCGGGACGGGTCGAGCGCATCGACGTACCCCGCAGCGAGCGCGAGCTGGACCCGATCCTGCTCACCGTGCCGCTGCAGGTGCTGGCCTACCACGCGGCGCTGACGCTGGGCCACGACATCGACAAGCCCCGCAACCTCGCAAAGTCCGTCACCGTGGAGTGAGCGTGACGCACGGCACCGCGCCGACGATCCGGCGTGAAATGCCTCACGCCACTACCCTTGTCGGGTGAGTGAGACCGCTGAGACCGAGACCACGACGTTTGCCGACCTCGGCCTCGGCGACCGGATCCTGAAGTCGCTGAAGGACGTCGGCTACGAGACGCCCTCCGCGATCCAGGCCCAGACGATCCCGTACCTGCTGCAGGGACGCGACGTCATGGGCCTCGCCCAGACCGGCACGGGCAAGACGGCCGCGTTCGCGCTGCCGATCCTCGACCAGCTCGACACCTCGCAGAAGACCCCGCAGGCGCTGGTTCTCGCGCCGACCCGTGAGCTCGCGCTCCAGGTCTGCGAGGCGTTCGAGAAGTACGCCGCCAACCTGCGCGGCGTCAGCGTGCTCCCCGTGTACGGCGGTCAGGGCTACGGCGTCCAGCTGTCGGCCCTGCGCCGAGGCGTCCACATCATCGTCGGCACGCCCGGCCGGATCATGGACCACCTCGACAAGGGCACCCTCGACCTCACCGAGCTGCGCTTCCTCGTCCTCGACGAGGCCGACGAGATGCTCAACATGGGCTTTGCCGAGGACGTCGAGACGATCCTCGCCGACACCCCCAGCGACAAGCAGGTCGCGCTCTTCTCCGCGACCATGCCCAAGCAGATCAAGGCGCTGTCGCAGAAGTACCTCAACGAGCCGGTCGAGATCGCCATCGAGCGCAAGACCCGGACCGCCGAGAACATCCGCCAGCGCTACATGATCGTCAGCTACCCGCAGAAGGTCGACGCGCTGACCCGGATCCTCGAGGTCGAGAACTTCGAGGGCGCGATCGTCTTCGTGCGCACCAAGAACGAGACCGAGACCCTCGCCGAGAAGCTGCGCGCCCGCGGCTACAGCGCCGCCGCCATCAACGGCGACATCGTGCAGGCGCAGCGCGAGCGGACCGTCAACCAGCTCAAGGACGGCAAGCTCGACATCCTGGTCGCGACCGACGTCGCCGCGCGCGGCATCGACGAGCCCCGGATCAGCCACGTCTTCAACTACGACAACCCGACCGACACCGAGGCCTACGTCCACCGGATCGGCCGCACCGGCCGCGCCGGCCGCAGCGGCGACGCGATCTCGTTCATCACCCCGCGCGAGCGCTACCTCCTCAAGCACATCGAGAAGGCCACCCGCTCCACGCTCGAGCAGATGCAGCTCCCGAGCGTCGACGCGATCAACGAGTCGCGGCTGAGCCGCTTCGACGACCAGATCACCGCCGCGCTCGAGTCGCCCAGCATCGACTTCTTCCGCGACGTGGTCGGCCACTACATCAAGGAGCACGACGTCCCCGAGGCCGACGTCGCCGCCGCGCTCGCGATCGTGATGCAGGGCGACACCCCGCTCCTCCTCGAGCCCGAGCCGGAGCCGGAGCGCCGCCCGCGCCGGGAGTACGACGACCGCGGTGACCGTCACGGTGGCGAGCGGGGCGACCGCGGCGAGCGGGGTGGGCGCGACCGTGCGCCGCGCTCCGGCGGCAACTTCCAGGCCTACAAGATCCAGGTCGGCAAGCGGCACCGCGTCGAGCCCCGCCAGATCGTCGGCGCGCTCGCCAACGAGGGTGGCCTCGACCGCCGCGACTTCGGCAAGATCACGATCCGGCCCGACTACTCCATCGTCGAGCTGCCCGCGCAGCTCAGCGCGGACCAGTGGGAGCGGCTCAAGAACACCCGGATCAGCGGCAAGCTCATCGAGCTGGCGAAGGACTACGGTCCGCCGAACCGGTCGCGCAAGCCGCGCGACTGACGTACCGTCGGTCCCCATGGGGGGTCGGTCCGTGCTGTGCGCCGCCGTCGCGCTGCTCGCGACCGCGTGCGGCACTGCGACGACCCCGGAGGCCGCTCCGGAGCCGGCGCCCCCGACCAGCGCCGCGCCGACCCCGACGGCCAGCCCGCGGACCGATGAGCTGTCGCGGTCCGGTGCCCGGGCCGACGTACCGGACGTGCAGATCATGGCCCAGCTCGCCCGCCGGGCCGAGCGGATCGCCAAGAACCTGCCGAAGGCGCCGATCCCGGCCGATGTCGACCGCGGCTCCAACCGGGCGCTCGGCTACCAGCTGATGATCGAGTTCGGGTTCCCCGAGGGCCAGTGGGCCTACCTCGACGCGCTCTGGCACCGCGAGTCCGGCTGGAACCACCTCGCCGAGAACCCCAGCTCCGGCGCCTACGGCATCCCTCAGTCGCTGCCCGGCACCAAGATGGCCGTCGTCGGCAGCGACTGGCGGACCAACCCGGAGACCCAGATCAACTGGGGCCTCGCCTACATCGGCGCCCGCTACGGCACCCCGCAGAAGGCGTGGGCGCACTCCGAGGCCGTGGGTTGGTACTGACGGGCGGTGTGCGGAGCAGCAGGAATCACCTCTGGGGAGGTGATTCCTGCACTTCCTGACCGTTGCAACGGGCGGGAAGTGCAGGTTTCGCCGGTGAAGAGGTGATTCCTGCACCTGCACCTGCACCAGCACCTGCAGCTGCAGCGGTCAGGCGATCCGGGCCAGCGCCGCGTCCTGCACGCAGGTGGCGGCGGCGACCTGACCGCCGGCTGCGGCGGCCAGCACCGAGGCCATCGGCATCGGGAGACCCGGGCCCTGCGCCATGTCGCCGGCGGCGTACACGCCGGGGAGGCTGGTCCGGCCGAACGCGTCGACCACGACGGCACCCATGTCGGAGAGCTCGAGGCCGAGCTGGGTCGCGTGCGGCGCGGCCAGCTCCCAGTCGGTCTTGACGAAGAGGCCACCGAGCTCGACCGGCTCGCTGCCGGCGACGTCGACGACCAGACCCTCACCAGAGCGCCGTACGGCGACGACGGCGCCGGCGACGACCGGCACCCCGAGCCGGGCGAGGCTCGCGGTGGTGGCGTCGTCGAGATGCCCGCCGTGGGCGAGGACGACGACCTCGCGCGCGACCGGCCCGACCATCGAGGCCATCGCGGCGACGTGCGGCGCCGAGCCGAGGAGGCCGATGCGGGTCCCGGCGAACTCGTGGCCGTGGCAGAACGGGCAGTGCGCGACCAGGTCGCCGAACTCCTCGACGACACCCGGGACCTGCGGCAGTGTGTCGCGGACGCCGGTCGCCAGCAGCACCCGGCGGGCGCGCACCGTCTCCTCGCCGGCGAGCTCGAGGACGAAGGCGCCGAGCTCGCCGGCGACCCGGACCACCTCGGCGTCGCGCAGCTCGACGTCGTCGTACGCCTCGGCGTCCTTGCGGGCGGCCGTGCGCAGCTCGGCCGGCGGGGCTCCGTCGTGGCCGAGGAAGTTGTGCATGTGCCCGGTCGGGTCGTTGCGGTAGCGGTCGGTGCCGAGCACCAGGGTGCGCTGGTGCATCCGGCCGAGGGTCTGGGCGGCCTGCAGGCCGGCGGACCCGGCACCGATGACGACGACGTCGTAGATCTCGTTCATGGGGTTTCCTCTCGCACGGATTCGTGGGTTGACGCTGGTCACGAGCATGTGACTTCATGTGGACATGAAGTCAAGCCGTCGTGACATCCGCTGGTCGATCGGGGACCTCGCCGAGCGGTTCGAGCTCGAGACGCACGTGCTGCGGCACTGGGAGGACCGGGGCCTGCTGACGCCGGCACGCGATGCAGCAGGCCGGCGCGTGTACGGCGAGGACGACGCCTACCGCGTGGCGACGATCATCGCCAGCAAGGCCTCCGGAATGAGCCTCGACCAGATCCGCACCCTCGTGGACGCCTCGACCGACGGCCGGCGCGAGGCCCTGCGTGCCCACCTCGACGAGCTGGACCGGCGCCAGGTCGAGCTCGAGCGCTCACGCCACCTCACGCAGCACGCCCTCGAGTGCCGTGCCCACGACATCACCACCTGCCCGGGCTTCCAGGCGCACGTCGAGGACATCGTGGCCGGTACGACGAAGGGGATCCCGCTGCTCGCCCGGCACGTCCACGCCCACGGGTGAGCCGGCCTCAGTCGGCGATCGCGGTGACGACGGCGTTGCCGAGCGGGTCGCCCCGGTGCAGCGGACCGCCGCCGCCAGGAGTTGGCCGGCCATTCGTCCGGACGCGGGTGACGGCGCCGCGACTTCATGGTGTAGTGACCCAGATCACACCGTCTCTCACGAAGGTGGCACCATGTCTCGGTCGTCGCTCCGTCTGCTCCTCTCCCTCGGCTCGATCCTCTCGGCGGCACTGGTCGGCCTGGTCGCCGTACCACCGCCGGCGCACGCCGCCGCTCCCGTGTACGTCGCCCTCGGCGACTCCTACTCCTCGGGCGTCGGCACCCGCAGCTACATCGACGACGGCACCAGCTGCCAGCGCTCGAACTACGCCTACCCCAAGCTGGTCGCGTCGGCGAAGGGCTACAGCCTGAACTTCAAGGCGTGCTCGGGCGCCACCACGAGCACGGTCACCAACAGCCAGCTCGGCGCACTGAGCTCGTCGACGTCGTACGTCACCATCTCGGTCGGCGGCAACGACGCGGGCTTCACGGGCGTGATCACCGAGTGTGCCCAGCCAGGCTGGATGTCGAACTGCGACGGCGCGGTCAACACGGCACAGTCGTTCATCAACAACACGCTGCCCGGCCGGCTGAGCACCCTCTACGCATCCATCAAGAGCAAGGCGCCGAACGCGGTCGTGGTGGTCGTCGGCTACCCCCGGCTGTTCATGGGCGAGGACTGCAACGCGGCGACGTGGTTCAGCCCCGCCGAGGAGACCCGCCTCAACCAGACCGCCGACCTGCTCAACAGCAAGCTGTCGGCCGCCGCGAGCGCCAAGGGCTTCAAGTGGGCGAACCCGACCTCACGCTTCGTCGGGCATGCCGTCTGCGACGACGTCGAGTGGCTCAACGGACTGTCGAACCCGATCGGCGAGAGCTACCACCCGAACAAGCTCGGCCACTCCTCGGGCTACAAGCCGCTGGTGGCGGGGCTGCTCGTCGGCTGACGCCGGAAAAGACGTCGGGTGCGGCTCCGGAGAGCCGCACCCGACGCCTTTCACAGGATCGAGATGGTGGGGATCATCCGCCGCCGAGGTTCAGCGACTGGATGTTGCCGACGCGCGGGCGCTGCACCGAGACCGCGCGGTACCAGTAGTACTTCTGGGTGGGCTTGAGGACGTTGGTGCACTCCACGGCTGCATACCCGCCGATGCCGTTGAGCGGCACGCCGGGGATGTTGTAGAAGTTCACCTTGTAGGAGCGGTTGACGAAGGCGCTGGACGCCGTCTCCCCGTTGTCGAGGTAGAACGTCACGGCCGTCGCCTTGTGGAACAGCTGCTGGCATCCGCCGCCACCTTGCAGGATGACGTGCGGATCGTCGTCCCACGCCTGGGAAGGCGGCGTGGCGAGGAAGCCCGCGGCGAGGGCGGTCGCCGCCACGGCGACGAACCTCGAACGCGTGCGTGTGGACTTGCGGTGAGTCGGTCGATGCTTCACGAAAACCCCCATGGTCAGGGCACCGCGCGGCGCCCGGGTGATAGCGAGCCGGATCCCCGAGTGTTGTGTTCAACGCCGTTGCCCGCCCTCGGGGTACGACGGGGGCAGCCATCGGATCCGGTGGATGGGCCCTGGCCCACCTGGGCCTTGCGCCCGCGCGGTCCGTCGGGTGCGGCTGGTAGAACAACGCCATGCGGCGATCCTCGGTGGCCATCGGTGTGCTCCTGCTCGCGAGCGGCGGTCTCGGCGCGTGCAGCGATGACGGTGATGACGAGGGCGCGGTGCGTTCCACGGTCGAGACCCTGGTGACGGCGCTGACCCACCCGTCCGGCGCCGCCCCCGACGGCGACGAGCTGGCCGCCGTCCCGTGGGGCGCAGACGGCGCCGTCGCGGCCGAGGAGTACGCCGCGATCGTCGACGGCATGGACGGCGTCGCGCCGGCGGTCACCGTCGACTCGGTCGAGGTCACCGACCGGAAGGCGAGCGCCACGCTCGGGTGGTCCTGGCCGGTCGTCGACGGCGGCGACCCGTGGACCTACGACACCACCGTCGAGCTCGCCCTGGCCGACGACGAGTGGACCGTTGCCTGGGCCCCGTCGGTCGTCGAGCCCAGCCTCACCGACGGCGAGAAGCTCGACCTGTCCACGCTGCTCTCGCAGCGCGGTGACATCACCGGTGCGGGCGGCGACAAGCTGGTCACCGCGCGACCGGTCGTCCGGATCGGGATCGACCGGACCAAGGTGAAGGCTGCCGCGGCGCCCGCGGCGGCCCGGGCGCTGGCCGAGCTCGTCGACATCGAGGTCGCACCGTTCGTGAAGGCGGTCAAGGCGGCCGGCGACAAGGCGTTCGTCGAGGCGATCACCTATCGCGCCGACGAGGTGCCGGCCGCCGTCCGGTCCGGGATCGACGGCATCGCCGGCGCCCACCAGGTCACCGGCGAGCAGGCCCTCGCGCCGACCCGCGACTTCGCCGCCCCGATCCTCGGGAGGGTCGGTCCGGTCACCGCCGAGATGGTCGAGAAGGACCCCGACGCCTACCGGCCCGGCGACGTGGCCGGCATCTCCGGCCTGCAGGCCCGCTACGACGAGCAGCTGCGCGGCACCCCGGGCCGCGCCGTCCATGCCGTCCCGGCCGACGGCGGCGAGGAGCGCGAGCTGTTCCTCGCTGAGCCCGGCGCGGGCAAGCCGCTCGCGCTGACCCTCGACCGCCGTCTGCAGACCCTCGCCGAGCGGGTGCTCGCGGGCGTCACGCCCGCCAGCGCGCTCGTCGCCGTCCGCCCCAGCGACGGCTCGATCCTGGCCGCGGCCAACGGCGCCGGGACGGGCGGGCAGAACTACGCGACCTTCGGCCAGTTCGCCCCGGGCTCGACCTTCAAGTCGGTCACCTCGCTCGCGCTTCTCCGCGCCGGGCTCACGCCGCAGACGCAGGTCCGGTGCACGCCGACCGTCACCGTCAACGGCAAGTCGTTCAAGAACTACTCCGACTACCCGTCCTCCGCGATCGGCACGATCCCGCTCGAGGAGGCGATCGCGCAGTCCTGCAACACCGCCCTGATCGGCGCCCGCGCCAAGGTGGAGGACGGCGACCTCGCCGACGCGGCGGCCAGCCTCGGGCTCGGCATCGACCACGACCTCGGCTTCCCGGCCTACTTCGGGGAGGTGCCACCGCCCGCCAGCGAGACCGAGGGCGCCGCGGACCTGATCGGCCAGGGCAAGGTGCTCGCCTCCCCGATGGCGATGGCCACGGTGATCGCGAGCGTGCAGGCCGGGACGACCGTCGTACCCCACCTCGTGGACGGGGTCGACGTCTCCGTGCCGTCCGAGGCGAAGCCGCTGTCGGCCGCCGAGGCGAAGCAGCTCAAGGCGATGCTGCGCCGGGTCGTCACCGACGGCAGCGGCCGCGGCCTCGCCGACCTCCCCGGCGGGCCGGTCATCGCCAAGACCGGGACGGCCGAGTACGCCGACGGCGACACCATCCGCACGCATGCGTGGATGATCGCGGCGCAGGGCGACCTCGCCGTCGCGGTGTTCGTGCAGACGGGGGAGTCGGGTTCGCAGACGGCCGGACCGCTGTTGGAGGAGTTCCTGCGCGGCGCCCGCTGACGGGGATCCGCCGGGTGGTCGGTCTCGGGTGGTCGGGTCTCGGGCGGCCGCGCGGGTGGTCGACCGGCTCGTGCGCTGCTGGCCCGCTCTCCGGGTCGCCGGGACGTCGTACGAATCGAGCGCTCCGGCGACCGGATCGTATGACGCCGAGGGGCCGGTCGGACGGCGCGGCGGGAGCCGCCGCGCTCGCGCGGAAAAATGGAGCGAGCCCCTCATTGCATGGGGTCAACGAGGGGCTCTTGTCGTTATCGGTGCTCCCTCCGAAGTACGACGAGACCACTCTAACCCGGCCCACCAACGGGTCAAGGGTGCTCAGCGGAGAATCCTTCGATCGGTCCGCGAACCCGGGACCAAGGTCCCGGTCGCTCCTGTCTGCCGCCACGCCCGGTGAGGTGCCACAGTGAGGTCATGAGCTTCCGCGAACGCCTCGGTCACCTGCTCCCGGAGTCGCACCGCCAGCTGTACGTCGGGGGCGCGTGGGTGCCCGGCAGCGGCGGGGACCGGATCGACGTCATCGACCCGGCGGACGGGTCGGTGCTCACCGACGTGGCCGACGGGACGCTCGACGACGCGCGCGCCGCCCTCGACGCGGCCGTGGCGGCGCAGGCGGGGTGGGCCGCGACGGCGCCGCGGGAGCGGGGCGAGATCCTGCGGCGCGCGTTCGGGCTGGTCACCCAGCACGCCGACGACCTGGCGCTGGTGATGAGCCTGGAGATGGGCAAGCCGATCGCGGAGGCGAAGGGCGAGGTGACCTACGGGGCGGAGTTCCTGCGGTGGTTCTCCGAGGAGGCGGTCCGGATCCACGGCCGCTGGATGCAGAACCCCGCCGGCGGCAGCCGGCTGCTGACCGTGCGCAAGCCGGTCGGGCCGTGCCTGTTCATCACCCCGTGGAACTTCCCGCTCGCGATGGGCACCCGCAAGATCGGCCCGGCGATCGCGGCCGGCTGCACGATGGTGGTCAAGCCGGCCGCGCAGACGCCGCTGACGATGCTCTACCTCGCGGCCCTGCTGGCGGAGGCGGGCCTGCCGGCCGGCGTACTCAACGTCGTGACGACCAGCGACTCGGGCGGGCTGAGCAGCACCCTGCAGGCGGACCCGCGGCTGCGCAAGGTCAGCTTCACCGGCTCGACCGTCGTCGGAAAGAAGATCGTCGAGCAGTCGGCGGGTCAGCTGCAGCGGGTGTCGATGGAGCTCGGCGGCAACGCGCCCTTCCTCGTCTTCGCCGACGCCGACCTCGATGCCGCGGTCGAGGGCGCGATGGTCGCCAAGATGCGCAACATGGGCGAGGCGTGCACGTCGGCGAACCGCTTCCTCGTCGAGGAGTCGGTCGCGGCGGACTTCGCGGACCGGCTCGCCCAGCGGATGGGCACCCTCCGGGTCGGCCGTGGCCAGGACGTCGGCGTGCAGGTCGGTCCCCTGATCGACGAGAAGGCCGTCGCCTCGGTGTCGGCGACGGTGGCCGACGCGGTGGCGCGGGGCGCCCGCGTGCTGACCGGCGGCGAGGCGCCGACGGGCGAGGGGTACTTCTTCCCGCCGACGGTCCTGGTCGACGTACCGGCGGATGCGGACGCGGTGACCAAGGAGACCTTCGGCCCGGTCGCGCCGATCACCACCTTCACCAGCGAGGATGACGCGATCGCGCTGGCGAACGCCACCGAGTACGGCCTCGCGGCCTACGCCTACACCCGCGACCTCGCCCGGACGATCCGGCTGGCGGAGCGGCTCGAGACCGGGATGCTCGGCATCAACACCGGCCTGGTGTCGAACCCGGCCGCGCCGTTCGGCGGCGTGAAGGCGAGCGGGTTCGGCCGGGAGGGTGGCTTCGAGGGCATCGAGGAGTACCTCGACACGACGTACGTCGCCCTGCCGGCCGGCTGACGCCTGGCTCGAGGCCGACCGGCTTGACCTCAACGGAAGTTGAGGTTGTCGGATGGCTGGCACGGACGACGTGCCCCCGATGAATCCGGTGGCTGCTGTCGGTCCTCACCTGCACACTGGAGGACGACCATGACCGATCAGCTCACCCCCCTCCCGCCGACGCGGACCCGGCGGTTGCCGCGCGCGTTCACGCCGTTCCGGCACGCCGCCTACCGCCGCCTCGGCGGTGCCCTCGTGCTCACCAGCTTCGGCAGCGGCGTGTGGGTCGTGGCGCTGGTCTGGGAGGTGATCCGGATCGGCGGGGGCGCCAGTGCGCTCTCCGTCGTCAGCACGGCCGGCGCCGTCGGCGTCCTGCTTCCTGCCCTGCTCGGCGGCGTGGTCGCCGACCGGGTCCCGCAGAAGCTGATCCTCGCCGTCACGACCTCGGTCGAGCTGGCCGGGATGACGCTCGTCGCCGTGCTGTCGTTCGCCGACCTCACCCAGCTGTGGCACCTCGCCGCCGTCGCGTTCACGGCCGGCATGGCGCTGGCCTTCTACTACCCGGCCTACTCGGCGTGGCTGCCGGCGCTGGTCCCCGAGGAGGACCTGCTCGCCGTCAACGGCTTCGAGGGAATGGTCCGCCCGACGATCGGCCAGGCGGCCGGACCGGCCGTCGCCGGCCTGGTGGTCGGTGCCGCGTCCTCCTCCGCGGCGGTGTCGGTGGCCGCTGCGGCCTACCTGGGCGGGTTGCTCGTGCTGCTGCTGGTGCCGCTGACCGCCGTACGACGTGACCTGCCGGCGCCTGACGTCGAGGCCCGCGGCGGCGTCGCGCACGCGGTGGCCACCGGAATCGCGGACATGCGCGAGGGCTTCGTGTACATGGTGCGCACGCCGTGGCTGCTGGCGACGCTGCTCTTCGCCTCGGTCATGGTGCTGGTGATGATGGGCCCGCTCGAGGTGCTCGTGCCGTTCCTCATCAAGGACGAGCTGGGCGGCGGTCCGGGCGACCACGCGCTCGTGATGGCGGGCTTCGGCATCGGTGGCGCGGTCGGGTCGATGGTGACCGGGTCGCTGCCGATGCCGCGCCGCTACCTCACCTGGATGAACCTGATGTGGGGCGTGGGCTGCCTGCCCTTCCTGGCGATCGGGTTCGCGACCGCCGTCTGGCAGGTCGTCGCCGCGGCCTTCGTGCTGGGCGCGCTCTTCTCCGCGCCGATGGTCATCTGGGGCACCCTGCTGCAGCGCCGGGTGCCGCCCGAGCTGCTCGGCCGGGTCGCCTCCCTCGACTTCTTCGTCTCGATCAGCCTGATGCCCGTCTCCATGGCGATCGCAGGACCGGTCGCCGACCTGATCGGGCTCGAGGCCACCTTCGCCATCGCCGCGCTCGTCCCCGGCGTCGCGGCGGCGGTCGCGATCGTCGGTGCGGGGCTGCCGGCCGACGAGCTCGCGCACCCGCTGCGCGACGAGCCTGCCGAGGTCAGTCGTTGAGGCTCTCGAGCACCTCGATGTTGTGGCGGTAGCCGACCACCTCGTAGCCGACGACCGTCACCCACGGCGCCAACGACACCACGAGCAGGCACCACGCCAGCTCGACGTCGGCCTGCGCCATGAGCACCGGGACCACGAGGACGACGGTGGTGATCGCCAGCAGGACCAGGTGGAACGCGTCGACGGACCGGGTCAGGAACGAGTAGCCGGCGTAGAACACGGCGAGGAAGAGCGCGACCGGCACGACGACGCTGAGCACCGTCCCGGTCAGGTGCAGCTTGCTGTGGTGCTCCACGTAGTAGGCGCCGACGTGGAGGCCGGCGCCGATGGCGACGATCGTGCCGAAGAGGCCGATGGCGCCGTACCCGAAGCCGAAGGAGCGCTCGCGACGCGCGTGCAGGATGTCTCCGGTGGGCACCACGAAGTAGCACCACCAGATGCCGAACGTCAGCGCGGTGCCGGCCAGCGTGAACAGCCCGATCTCCCAGGTGAGCCCGTCCTCGGCGAGGACGTTGATCGCGGCCATCGTGCCGATCATCCCCTCGCCGAGGCAGATGATGACCATCAGGCCGTAGCGCTCGGCGATGTGGTGGGCGTGCCAGGGCGTGCCGCCGCGGCGCAGCTCGGCGACGGCCGGCCCGCCGATCTCGATGAGGAAGGGCACGAGGATGAGGGCGAAGGTCGTGCCGACCGGCAGGTCGACCAGCGCCAGCACGCACCACAGCACCTGCGCGACGGCGATCGAGGCGATGTAGGTGCGGCAGGCCGGTGCGCGGCTCGGGTCGTGCCGTCCGGCACGCCACCACTGGAACAGCATCGCGACCCGCATCACGACGTAGCCCCAGACGATGACGTCGTTGTCGAGCGTCTCGCCGTGCTCGGTCACGGACTTGAACATCGGGTGGATGCCGAGCGCGAAGATCAGCACCCCGACCATCTGCAGCATCGTGGTGAGCCGGTAGACCCAGTCATCGGTGTCGTAGGCCGAGGCGAACCAGGTGAAGTTGATCCACGCCCACGAGATGCCGAAGGTGGCGAACGCGAAGGCACCGATGCCCGTGCCGACGTGGTCCGCGGCCAGCGCGTGCGCCAGCTCGTTGGCTGCCGTACCGAAGGCGACCACGAACGTCAGGTCGAACAACAGCTCCAGCGGGGTCGACGCCCGGCCCGCCTCGTGCGGATCGCGGCCGAGCATCCGGCGGGTGCGGTGGCGGACAGGGTGCTCCTGCGTCTCCGGCATGCGCGGCAGTCTAGGAGCAGTCGCCACCCGGGTACGACGACCGGCGACCCAGCAGCGCCAGGACGTGCACCCCGGCGGGCGCCTCCACCGGCACCGGCACCGGGGGCCCGAAGCGCGGGTCGTCGCTCAGTGCCACCTGCAGCGCCGTCGGGAGCAGGTCGGCCGCGAGCCGCTCGGGGATCGGCGTGCCCCTGCTCGTCGTACACCCGACGTCCCAGCCGTGGACGGTGATCTCGAGGGCGGCGATCCGGGCGACCGCGTCGACGGGGAGCGGGTGCCCGGCGACGTCGACGACCGGGGAGGCCGCCGACAGCCACGCGTTCAGCAGTGCGCAGGCCTTGGCCTGCAGGCGCTGGACCCGCTGCTCCAGCGGCGAGGGCGCCGCGCTGCTGAGGCCGACCGCGCCGCCGGCTGCTTCGGCGAACGCGTCGAGCGCGTCCTCCATGTGGGCCAGCAGGTCGGCGAGCGCCCAGCCGGAGCAGGGCGTGGGGCGGTCGATGTCGGCGCAGGTGACGGTCGAGAGCGCGGCGCGGGTGTAGTCGAGCGCGCGCTGCAGCACGTCGAGGCCCGCGACGAGTCCGGCCGGAGCGGGCTCGGCGGTCATGCCGTCTCCCGCTCAGGCCGGGACGTAGTCGGCGGGCAGCCGCTCGGGCAGCCCGAACCGCGCGAACAGCCGGTGGTCGAAGAAGGCCGTCACGTGCTCCACGCGCAGGTCCTCACCCGAGCCGGTCATCTGCAGCACCTGCAGGTGGAACGGCTCGAAGTGACCGTCGGGCTGGCGCATGTAGAGGCCGAACGCGGGCTGGCCGTTGGCGACCGTCTCGACCATCGGCATGTCGTTGGTGCCGCCGGGGCACTTGGTGCCGATCAGCTCGCCGATCGCCTCGCAGCCACGGAAGTGGTTGAGGAAGGGAGGCATGTCCCAGGTGGCGTCGTACTTGAGCAGTTGGACGATCTGGTCGATGTCCTTGCGCCAGAAGGCCTGCAGGTAGGCGTCGAGCAGCGTCCGCTGCGCCTGGTCGAGATCGGGCTCGACGGTGTCGGGGGTCAGCCCGCGCTCGGCGAGCTGGGCGTGGGCGCGCTGCAGGGCGGAGTTGACCGCGGCGGTCGTGGTGTCGAGGGCGGCCGCGGTCTCGGCGGCCGACCAGCGCAGCACGTCGCGCAGGATGAGGACGGCGCGCTGGCGGGCCGGCAGGTGCTGGAGCGCCGCGACGAACGCGAGCCGGATGGTGTCGCGCTCGGCGACCTCGACGGCGGCGTCCGGAATCGGCTCGAGCCACGGCACCTCGTGGTCCTCGAACAGCTCGTCGGACGGGGCGGAGTCGGCGGTGCCGAGCCCGGTGGGCAGCGGCCGCCGCGGCTTGCTCTCCAGGTTGGTCAGGCAGACGTTGGTGGCGATCTTGTAGAGCCAGGTGCGCACGGAGCTGCGGCCCTGGAAGCTGGCGGACGCCTTCCACGCGCGCAGGAAGGTCTCCTGGACGAGGTCCTCGGCCTCGTGGACCGACCCGCTCATCCGGTAGCAGTGCGCCATCAGCTCACGCTGGTAGCGCCCGGTGAGGGTGTCGAAGTCGGCGAGCTCGTCGCTCGCGGGAGTCTGCTGTGTGGTCGGGTCCGTCGCCTGTTCCGTCACCATCGTTCCCATCGCTGCCCCCGTGTGTCGCCAGTGTGCCTGATGGGGGTGACCGGGGGCGATGGGAAAACTCATCGGTCCGGGGTGCAGGAGTCACCTCTTCGGAGGTGATTCCTGCGCTTCCTGCCCGTTGCAACGGCCAGGAAGCGCAGGTTTCGCCGCCTCAGCGGTGATTCCTGCACGCCTCCAGCGCCCCCTCCGCCGCGGCCACCGCGACCTCACGGTCCGCGGGCACCAGCCCGACCCGGGTACGACGGTCGAGCAGGTCCGCCACGTCGGCGGCCCCCTCGTGGGTGATCCCGAAGAACAGCTCGGCCCAGACGGTCGGGATGGCCGCGTGGCCGGGCGCGATCGGCGCCAGCAGCTCGGCCTCCGACCAGCCCGACGCCTCGACCGCGGCGTCGAGCGCGAGGCCGGCGTCGGCGCCGTACCGGCGGATCAGGCGGGCGTGCCCGGGCGAGGACGCGCGGGCGGCCTCCTCGGCCAGGGCGGATCGGGGCGCGGCACCGGCCAGGGGCAGCGAGGCCGTCACGCACGGCCCGGCGGCCAGCCCGGCGGAGGCGACCGCGGCGTCGACCGCGTCCTCGGCCATGCGGCGGTAGGT
>DATLIG010000041.1:0-10682 GCA_035539555.1 Nocardioides sp.
TTCGACATGTGGCGGACCTTCGGGATCTACGACACCTGGCCCGGGCTGATCATCCCCAACATGCGCGCGGCGATCATGGTCGCGGTGCTGTTCCGGGCCCTGGATGCCTACCGCATCTTCGACAACATCTTCGTGATGACCAACGGCGCCCAGAAGACGGAGTCGATCAGCTTCCTGACCTACCGGCAGACGATCGAGCAGTTCCAGCTCGGGCTCGGGTCGGCGCTCTCGGTGCTGCTCTTCCTGTCGGTGCTGCTGGTGGCCTTCCTCATCGTCAAGCTCTTCCGCGTCGACCTGGCGCAGGCACGGCAGGAGTCGTGATCATGAAGAACCGCATCGGAACCGTCGTCGGGTGCCTGCTGATCCTCGTGTGGTGCCTGCTGCCGGTGGCGTGGATCATCTCGCTGTCCTTCAAGTCCGAGGCCGCGATCACGACCGGCAGCCCCGGCTTCTTCCCCGCCGACGGCGGCGGCGCAGGGTGGGACAACTACCAGGCGGTCTGGGACAACGAGCAGTTCCGTCGCGCGATCCTCAACTCGATCGGCATCAGCCTGATCGCGACCCTGCTGTCGGTGATCGTGGCGACGCTGGCGGCGTACGCGATCGCGCGGCTGGAGTTCCGCGGGAAGAAGCTCGTGCTCACGATCTCGCTGGCGATCGCGATGTTCCCGGTCGTCTCCCTGATCGGCCCGCTCTTCGACATGTGGCGGGCGATCGGGCTCTACGACACCTGGCCCGGACTGATCATCCCGTACATGTCCTTCACCCTGCCCCTCGCGATCTGGACGCTCTCGGCGTTCTTCCGCGAGATCCCGTGGGAGATGGAGCAGGCCGCCCAGGTGGACGGCGCCACGTCGTGGCAGGCCTTCCGGAAGGTGATCGTCCCCCTGGCCGCACCTGGTGTGTTCACGGCGGCGATCTTGACCTTCTTCTTCGCGTGGAACGACTTCGTCTTCGGCATCTCGCTCACCTCGACCGAGAACGCGCGGCCGATCCCGGCGTCCCTGTCGTTCTTCGTGGGCGCGGACCCGTTCAACCGGCCGGCTTCGCTGCTGGCCGCGGGAGCGGTCATCGCGACCATCCCGATCATCGTCATCGTCCTGATTTTCCAGCGCAAGATCGTCGCCGGCCTCACCTCCGGTGCGGTGAAGGGCTAACGGAGGGAACCTGTCATGGCTGCCATCACGATGAACCACATCGTCAAGAAGTACGGCGACGGCTTCCCTGCCGTGAACGACGTCTCGATCGACGTCGCCGACGGGGAGTTCATGATCCTCGTCGGACCCTCCGGATGCGGGAAGTCGACCCTGCTGCGGATGATCGTGGGACTCGAGGACATCACCTCCGGCGACATGCTGATCGGCGAGAAGCGGGTCAACGACCTCGCCCCGCGCGAGCGCAACCTGGCCATGGTCTTCCAGAACTACGCGCTCTACCCGCACCTCACCGTCTACGAGAACATCGCCTTCCCGCTGCGGCTGGCGAAGATGCCGGACGCCGAGGTGGACAGGCTGGTCCGCGAGGCGTCGTCGACCCTCGAGCTCGACGAGCACCTCGAGCGCAAGCCCGGCAACCTGTCGGGTGGCCAGCGCCAGCGCGTCGCGATGGGCCGCGCGATCGTCCGGCAGGCCGACGCCTTCCTCTTCGACGAGCCACTGTCCAACCTCGACGCCAAGCTGCGCGGTCAGATGCGCACCGAGATCGCCCGGCTGCAGAAGCGCCTGGGCATCACGACGGTGTACGTCACCCACGACCAGACCGAGGCGATGACCCTCGGCGACCGGGTCGCCGTCCTCAAGCGGGGGATCCTGCAGCAGCTGGCCACGCCGCGCGAGCTCTACGAGAACCCGGGCAACCTGTTCGTCGCCGGCTTCATCGGCTCGCCGCCGATGAACTTCCTGCCCGCCACGGTCGAGGGCTCCTCGGTGACGCTGCCGTTCGGCACCGTCGAGATCCCCGCCGACAGGGCGGAGCGCGCCGCGGGCCGCGGCCTGCTCATCGCCGGTATCCGCCCGGAGCACTTCGAGGACGCGGGCCTCGCCTCGGCGGAGGGCCGTGGTGGCTCGACCTTCTCGACCACCGTCGACGCCGTGGAGTGGCTGGGCAACGAGACCTACGCCTACATCCCCTTCGAGGCACCCGACGAGGTGCGCCAGCAGCTCCAGCAGCTCGAGAAGGACCTCGACGGCGAGGGCATGCGCACCCAGCTGGTCGTCTCGCTCGACGGCGCGAGCCGGATCAAGGAGGGCGAGCCCGCGGAGATCTGGGTCGACGGACGCAAGATCCACCTCTTCGACCCCTCGACGGGCGAGAACCTCACCGTGGACCACGAGCGGGCCGGGCGGATCCCGGGCGCCGAGGTCGCCGCGGGCTGAGCTCACCGTCCCGGGCGGGCCCGCCCGGCGTCGTACCGCGCCCAGGCGATGGCGGCCTGCAGGCTGGCGAGGTCGCGGAACCACGTCTCGACCTCGACCTGGCAAGCCGTCTCCTCGACGGCCGTGTCGTACTCCGTGCACTCCGCCGTGGTCTCCGACAGCGTCGGCGGCGAGAGCACGGTGCCGTCGTAGTGGTGGATGGTGAAGCCCAGCTCGGCGTCGCCCTCGACCGCGACGATCGTGTCGCCCGCCGGCTCCCAGCGCGGCGCCCGGGGCCGCTCCTGGGCGGCCGCGCCGCCCGCCAGCGCCAGCAGCCCGGCGACCAGCGCCGTCACGGCCATCAGGCCGATCGTCCTCATCCTCATCTGCACTCCCGATTGTCGTGCGCCGGCAGGTCCGGCGCGGGAGACAGACGCTAGGAGCGGACGACGACGCCACGGCCCGGTCCACCGCCGGGCTGTGGACGAACGTGCTGGCCCATGACCCTGTGGACGGCAACCGGCCGCCGACGGGACAGGAGGAGCGCGAGACGAGGGTCAGGCGGCTCGGCTGGCGTTGCTGCGGATCGCGCGCGTGAAGGTCGTGAAGAGCGGCGCGGGGAGATCGTGCCCCCAGCCGTCGATGAACACCACCCGCGCGCCCGGCACGGCCGCGGCCGTCGCCCGGCCACCGGAGATGTGCACCATCCGGTCGGCCAGGCCGTGCATGACCAGGGTCGGCACGACGAGGTGGCCGAGCGCGACGGTCCGGTCGGGCTGGGTCAGCACGGCCAGCATCTGCCGCATCACGCCGGCGCGGCTGACGCCGCGGTCCCAGGTGTCGCCCGCCCGCGTGCGCAGCTTCTCCTCCGGCTGGGGGAAGCGCGGCGAGCCGATCGACTTCCAGACGGCCAGGCTGCCCCGGATGTAGTCCTCGCGCCCCGGTCCGCGGGTGGCGATGAGGGTCGGCAGCAGGCTCGGGTGCTGGCCACCGACGCTGCGGCGGCCGGTGGTCGACATGATGCTGGCCAGGCTGCGGACCCGCTCGGGCGCCCGCAGCGCCATCGTCTGGGCGATCATGCCGCCCATCGAGATCCCGGCGACGTGCGCGGCGGAGATGTCGAGGTGGTCGAGCAGTCCGAAGGCGTCCGAGGCCAGGTCGTCGATCGAGTACGGCGCCCGGGCCGGTGCGCCGACGAAGGCGCGCACCAGCTGCGAGCGGCGTACCCGGCTGTCGATCCTCGTGGACCGACCCGTGTCGCGGTTGTCGTAGCGGATGACGTAGAAGCCGGCGGCGGCCAGCTGGCTGCACAGCTCGGCGTCCCACCACGTCATCGGCCCGCCGAGGCCCATGACGAGCAGCAGTGGTTCGGCCTCGGGGTCGCCGAAGGTCTGGTAGCAGATCTCGACCCCCGAGCAGATGGGCGCGAGCAGCTCGCCGGAGATGATCACATCTGACGATTCGGGGCTGGCCGGACGGTTGGACATGCCGTCCAGTGTGCCGAATGCCGTGTAGTTGTCGTTTCAACTGGGTACCGTTTGTGGCGTGAGCAACACGTTGGCGCCCTGGCTGCTGCCCGACGGCTACGGCCGTCCGGCGCTGGCCGCGCTGCTGCGCGAGGGCAGTCTGGTGACCGAGGCCGGCCGTTTCGCCGTACGACGCGGCGCCGCCCACCGCGCGCGGCGCCAGGCGCCGTACGCCGCCCGGGCCGCCGCTCGCGCGGCCGAGCCGGTGCTGCTCATCCCCGGCTTCCTCGCCGGCGACTGGACGCTCACGGCGATGGCCGCCGAGCTGCGCGCCCGCGGGTTCCGCACCTACCGCTCGCAGATCCACGCCAACGTCGGCTGCACCCTGAACTCCGCGCTGACCCTCGAGGCGCGCATCGAGCAGATCGCCGAGCGCCGCGACGCGCGGGTCCAGCTCGTCGGCCACAGCCTCGGCGGGATGATCTCCCGCGGCCTGGCCGCCCGCCGCCCCGACCTGGTCGCCGGCATCGTCACGATGGGCAGCCCGATGCGGGCGCCCGCCGCCCACCACGCCGTCCTGACCCGCGGGGTCCGGGTGCTCAACCGGCTCTCCGACGCCGGCTTCTCGACCCTGATGTCGGCGGACTGCGTCGGCGGCGAGTGCGCGCACCTGTCCTTCACCGAGTCGCAGGAGCCGCTGCGGGCCGACGTCGCGATGACGAACATCTACTCGCGCCGCGACGGCATCGTCGACTGGAAGGCCTGCATCGACCCGCAGGGCCACGCCGTCGAGGTCCGCGCCTCGCACATCGGCATGGCCGTCGACCCGCGGGTGATCGACCACGTCTCCGCGTCGCTGCTGCGGCAGAGCGAGGCCGGCTCGGCCCAGCTCAGCGTGGTCGAGACCGCGTAGTCCTCCCGCTCCTCGACCTTCGGCCTGCATCCGCGGGCTCGCAAGCTCGCCCGCGGCGGGCTCAGCCTGCCGTCACCGACTACAGGCTCAGTCGAAGTCGATCGAGCTGAACCCGCGCAGCTTCGACAGCTGGTGCTCGGACGTGATCGTCCGGATCGTGCCGCTGCGCGAGCGCATGACCAGCGACTCGGTGATCGCGCCGCCCGCGCGGTAGCGCACGCCCCGGACCAGCTCGCCGTCGGTGATGCCCGTCGCGACGAAGAAGCAGTCGTCGCCGGTCACCAGGGTGTCGGTGGTCAGGATGTGGTCGGGGTCGAGGTTGTGGCCCGCGTCGATGGCGCGCTGGCGCTCCTCGTCGTCGGTCGGCCACAGCCGGCCCTGGATGGTGCCGCCCATGGCCTTCATCGCACAGGCGGCGATGATGCCCTCGGGGGTGCCGCCGATGCCCAGCAGCAGGTCGATGCCGGTGCCCGCGCGGGCGGCCATGATGGCGCCCGCGACGTCGCCGTCGGTGATGAACTTGATCCGCGCACCCGTGGCCCGGATGTCCTCGACGAGCTGGTTGTGGCGCGGCCGGTCGAGGAGGACGACGGTCACGTCGGAGGTGTTCGAGCCCTTGGCCTTCGCGACCTGGTGGATGTTCTCGGCGACGGGGTAGCGGATGTCGACGACGTCGGCGGCCTCGGGGCCGGTGACGAGCTTCTCCATGTAGAAGACGGCGGACGGGTCGTACATCGTGCCGCGCGGTGCGACCGCGAGGACGGCGACCGCGTTCGCCATGCCCTTGGCGGTGAGCGTCGTACCGTCGATCGGGTCGACTGCGACGTCGCACTCGGGGCCGGTGCCGTCGCCGACGGACTCGCCGTTGTAGAGCATCGGGGCGTTGTCCTTCTCGCCCTCGCCGATCACGACGGTGCCGTTCATGCCGATCGTCGAGATCATCACGCGCATCGCCTGCACGGCCACGCCGTCGGCGCCGTTCTTGTCGCCGCGACCGACCCAGCGGCCGGCGGCCATGGCGGCGGCCTCGGTGACGCGCACCAGCTCGAGGGCGAGGTTGCGGTCGGGGGCGGGCGGCTCCACGGCGAGGGCGTCGTTCATGGGGCGAACCTTATCGGCCCGAGATGACGGCTCGTGACTCGCGACGCCCGCGTCTCACCGCGCGTAGACGTCGACCTCGGTCGCCTTCACCACGAAGCTGACGTCCTGCCCGGGCGTCAGCCCCAGCTCGGCGACCGCGGCGACGGTGACATCGGCGGCGAGGTCGCCCGCCCGCACCCGGACCACGTCGCCGAGCGGCTCGAGCTCCTCGACCCGCACGGCCAGCACGTTGCGGGGGCTGCCGCCGGGTGGCTCGCGGTGCACGGCGACGGCGGACGGCCGGAACACCGCGACCGCCTCGCTGCCGTCGGCCGGGGCCGGGTCGGCGGGCGTTCCGTGGAGCACGGCGCCGTCCGGGCGTCGTACACCTTCGGGGGTGGCGACGCCGCTGACCAGGTTGAGACCCGCGAAGCGGGCGGCGAAGGCGCTGCGCGGCCGCGAGAGTACGACGCCCGTGGGCCCCTGCTCGACGACCCGACCCTGCTCGAGGACGACCACCCGGTCGGCGAGGAGGAGCGCGTCGAGCACGTGGTGGGTGACGATCACGGCGGTGCGGTCGGCCAGCACGGTGCGGAGGAGCTGCCGCAGCGCGGGCGCGACGGCGATGTCGAGCGCGGACATCGGCTCGTCGAGGAGCAGCAGCCGGGGGTCGGCGGCGAGGGCGCGGGCGACCGCGACCCGCTGGGCCTGTCCGCCGGAGAGCTGCGCGGGCCTGCGCCCGGCCAGGGCGGTGGCGTCGACCTCGGCGAGCCACGTCGCGGCGCTCTCGCGGGCGGCGGCGCGGCCGGCGCCGCGGCTGCGGGGGCCGAAGGCGACGTTGTCCAGCACGGACAGGTGCGGGAAGAGCAGGGGATCCTGGGCGAGCAGGGCCGTGCGGCGGGCGTGCGGCGCGACCCAGCGGCCGTCGCCGGTCAGCTCGTCGCCGTCCAGCACCACGCGGCCGGAGTCGGGGCGCAGCAGGCCGGCGAGCACCTCGAGCGTCGTCGACTTCCCGGCGCCGTTGGGTCCGAGGATCGCGACCGTCTCCCCGGCCGCGACCTCGAAGGCGACCGCGACGTCGCGGTGCGCGACCTCCACGTCGACGACGAGGCTCATTGCGCGCCCCGCGGGCGGACCAGGCTGATCACCACGACGGCGACGACCACGAGCAGGAGCGACATGGCGACCGCGGCGTCCGCATCGGTCACCCGGAGGTTGTAGATGAGCAGCGGGAGGGTGCGGGTCGTGCCCTCGAGGCTGCCGGCGAAGGTGACCGTGGCGCCGAACTCCCCGAGGGAGCGGGCGAACGCCAGCACGGCACCCGACGCCAGCCCGGGCAGGACCAGTGGCAGCGTGACCCGGCGCAGGACCGTGGTCGGCGCGGCCCCGAGCGAGGCCGCCACGACGTCGTACCTCTCCCCGGCGGTGCGCAGCGCCCCTTCCAGGCTCACCACGAGGAAGGGCAGCGACACGAAGGTCTGCGCCATCACCACCGCGATCGTCGAGAACGCGACCTGGACGCCCCACGCCTCCAGCTGCGTCCCGAGCAGCCCCTGGCGGCCGAACGCCGCGAGCAGCGCGATGCCGCCGACGACCGGTGGCAGCACGAGGGGGAGCAGCACCAGCGAGCGGGCCGGGCCGAGCCAGCGCGCTTCGCTGCGGGCGAGTACGACGGCCAGCGGGATCCCGAGCAGCAGGCAGAGCACCGTGCTGGCGGCCGAGGTGCGCAGGCTCAGCCCGAGGGCGGTCCGCGCCGCGGGGGAGGTCACCAGCCCGGGGAGGTCCGCCCACGCGATCCGAGTGGCGAGCGCGGCGACCGGCAGCACCACGAACACGCCGGCCAGCAGCGCGGGGACATGGATCCAGCGCGGGAGGCCGACGTGCCGGGTGCGGGCGCCCATCACGCTCCGGGCGGACCGAAGCCGGCCGCGGCGAGGACGGCCTGGCCGTCGCCGAGCACGAGGTCGACCCACTGCTGCGCGAGATCGGCGTGCGCGGAGTCCTTCACCGCGACGATCGGGTAGTGGTTGACCACGTCGGCCGCCTCGGGGAACGCGATGCCCTCGACCTTGTCGCCGGCGGCGGTCACGTCGGTGACGTAGACCAGGCCCGCGTCGCCCTCGCCGGCCTCGATCTTGCCGAGCACGTCGGTCACCGACTGCTCCTCGCTGTCGGGAGCGAGGGTGACGCCCGCCGCCTTCGCGACCTGTTGGGCGGCGTTGCCGCACGGCACCTCGGGCGCGCAGACGACGACGGCGAGGTCCTCGTCGGCGAGGTCGCCGAGGTCCTTCACCCCGCCCGGGTTGCCCGGCGGGACCGCGATCGTCAGCGTGTTGGTGGCGAACTCCGCCGGGTCGCCGGCCGCGAGGCCGGCCTCGACGAGCTGGTCCATGTTCTGGGTGTCGGCCGAGGCGAGGACGTCGGCCTCCGCGCCCTCGGTGATCTGGGCGACGAGGTCGGAGGACCCGCCGAAGGAGAGCTTGACGTCGACGTCGGGGTGGTCGGCCTCGAAGGCCTCCTCCAGCTCCTCGAAGGTCGTCGTCAGCGACGCCGCCGCGAACACGGTCAGCGTGGTCCTGCCGCTGCTGCCGCCGTCGTCACCGCCGTCGTTGTCGCCGCACGCGGCGAGGGGGAGGGCCAGCAGGGCGGTGGTCGCCGCGGCGGCGTACTTCTTCATCAGGCGTGCTTCCTCGGGACGGGTCGCTCGACGACGACATTGGTGGACTTCACCGACGCGATCGCGCGCACGCCGGGCTCGAGGCCGAGCTCGGCGGCCGCCTCGGCACTCATCAGCGAGACGACCCGGTAGGGGCCGCAGACCATCTCGACCTGGGCCATCACGGTGTCGGCGACGACCCGCGTGACGATGCCGGTCATCCGGTTGCGGGCGCTGACCTGGCCGGCCCGCGTGCGGTCCTTCTCGGCCTCGTCGACGAGCGACGCGGCCAGCGTGGCGAGGTCGGCGCCGGCGATCGTCGTACGGCCCTCGACGGTCGCGGCCGTGACCCGGCCGCCGTCGATCCAGCGCCGGACGGTGTCCGTGCTGACGCCGAGGAGCTCGGCCGCCTCGGCGACCCGGTAGTCGGTCATGGCGCCCACTCTGGCGCATCTGCGTCTCGAATGGACCAGTTATCGACGCAGATGAGACATTTCCGGCCCTGATTGCACGGCGGTCGCTGCGGGCTGGGACACTGGCGGGGTCATGAGCAGCGAGCAGGCCGAGCCCACCGGCGCCCCCGGGCGCTACCAGCGATCCGCGGGCGGACTCGTGGTCTCCCTCGTCGTCACCGTCGTGGGGATCGGTGCGCTGCTCTACTTCATGGGCATCTTCCGACCCGACTTCGAGACCAAGCCGACGGCCGTCGACTACCTCGACACGGTGGAGGCGCTCCAGCTGTCCGACCAGACGCCGGTCTACCCGGCGAGGCTGCCCGAGGGCTGGATCGCGACCTCGGTGACGGTCCCGACCGAGAAGGACCCGTTCTTCATGGTCGGGATGCTCAACGAGGACGACGAGTTCGTCGCCGTGCGCCAGGAGGACGCCTCGTTCGGCGCGCTGCTCGCCGGCTCGGTCGACGAGGAGACCGAGCCCGCCGACGGCTACACCGTGCCGGACTCGGTACGACGACCGGTGGCCCGTGACTGGGAGGGCTACACCGACGGCGGCGGCGACACGGCCTTCCTCGCCGAGGTCGGCGACCAGAGCGTGATGGTGTTCGGCTCCGCGCCCGCGGAGGACCTGCACGCCGTCATCGACGCGCTGACCCAGGCGAAGCTCCCCTCCTAGCTGTACCCGGCCGGGACGTTGGTAGCGGCGAGCCTGGTTGAACGAACGAGAACCTCCGAATGGGATGTGGCTTGTCTAAGGCCCACTCCCACCCGGAGGTTCTCGTGTCCCACGCTAACGCCCGGCTGACCGTTCACGGCCGCCGCCTCATCGTCGCCCGCCACCAGGCAGGCTGGCGCCAAGCCCACATCGCCGCCGCGATGGGCGTGTCCCGCAAGTGTGTGAAGACCTGGCTCGACCGGTACGCCGCCGAAGGAGACGCCGGACTGGAAACCCGGTCCTCGCGCCCGCACACGATGCCCACGCGCACCAGCACTGAGGTCGAGCAGAAGGTCCTGGCGGCGCGTGCCGAGCATCGCGACGGTCCCGACGTGCTCGGCCCGAAGGTCGGCGTGCCGGCCCGCACCGTGTCACGGATCCTGCGCCGCCACGGCGTGGCCTACCTGCGCGAGCTCGACCCGATCACAGGCGAGGTGATCCGCTCCTCCAAGCAGACCACGACCCGCTACGAGCGCGAACGGCCCGGCGAGCTGGTCCACATGGACGTCAAGAAGCTCGGAAAGATCCCTAACGGCGGCGGCTGGCGGGCTCACGGCCGCGAGGCGACGGTTGATCAGCGGCACAAGAAGGTCAAGGTCGGCTACGACTACGTCCACTCCCTCGTTGACGACAACTCCCGACTGGCCTACTCAGAGATCCTGCCCGACGAACAGGGCCCCACCTGCGCTGCGTTCCTTGAACGCGCCATCGCCTACTTCGCCTTGCACGGCATCACCCGGATCGAGCGGCTGATGACCGACAACGCCTTCGCCTACCGCTACTCGCTGCGCACCGTGTGCGCTGACCACGACATCAAACAGAAGTTCATCAAGCCGCACTGTCCCTGGCAGAACGGGAAGGTCGAGCGCCTCAACCGCACTCTGACCACCGAGTGGGCCTACCGCCAGGTCTTCACCACCAACGACGAGCGATCAGCTGCCCTTGCGCCCTGGCTCGAGCACTACAACACTGAGCGCCGCCACAGCGCACTTGGAGGCAAGCCGCCGATCAGCCGCCTGCGACCAACCTGATGGCTGGGTACA
>DATLIG010000042.1:0-16333 GCA_035539555.1 Nocardioides sp.
GCCCAGGTCGAGGAGATCATCGGCCAGGGCCAGCAGGCGCCGTCCGGCCACATCCCCTTCACCCCGCGTGCCAAGAAGGTGCTCGAGCTGTCCCTGCGCGAGGCGCTGCAGCTCGGCCACTCCTACATCGGCACCGAGCACATCCTGCTCGGCCTGATCCGCGAGGGCGAGGGCGTCGCCGCGCAGGTCCTGCAGAAGCTGGGCGCCGACCTCAACCGGGTCCGCCAGCAGGTGATCCAGCTGCTCTCCGGCTTCCAGGGCAAGGAGACCGGCGCCGCCGCGTCGACCTCCGGCTCCACGAGCGGTGGCGACGCGCCGTCGTCCTCGCTGGTGCTCGACCAGTTCGGCCGCAACCTGACCCAGGACGCCCGCGAGGGCAAGCTCGACCCGATCATCGGCCGCGGCGCGCAGATCGAGCGGGTCATGCAGGTGCTGTCGCGTCGTACGAAGAACAACCCGGTGCTCATCGGTGAGCCCGGCGTCGGCAAGACCTCGATCGTCGAGGGCCTGGCCCAGGACATCGTCAAGGGCAACGTCCCCGAGACGCTCAAGGACAAGCAGATCTACACCCTCGACCTGGGTGCGCTCGTCGCCGGCTCCCGCTACCGCGGTGACTTCGAGGAGCGCCTCAAGAAGGTGCTCAAGGAGATCCGCACCCGCGGTGACATCGTGCTGTTCATCGACGAGATCCACACCCTCGTCGGTGCCGGCGCGGCCGAGGGCGCGATCGACGCGGCCTCGATCCTCAAGCCGATGCTGGCCCGCGGCGAGCTGCAGACGATCGGTGCGACCACCCTCGACGAGTACCGCAAGTACCTCGAGAAGGACGCCGCCCTCGAGCGCCGCTTCCAGCCGATCCAGGTTCCCGAGCCGTCGATCGCCGACACGATCGAGATGCTCAAGGGCATCCGTGACCGCTACGAGGCGCACCACCGGGTGACCATCACCGACGAGGCCCTGGTCTCGGCCGCGACGCTGGCCGACCGCTACATCTCCGACCGGTTCCTGCCCGACAAGGCCATCGACCTGATCGACGAGGCCGGTTCGCGCCTGCGCATCCGCCGGATGACCGCGCCTGCCGACCTGCGCGAGTACGACGACAAGATCGGCGAGGTCCGCCAGCGCAAGGAGGCGGCGATCGACGGACAGGACTTCGAGGCCGCGGCCCGCCTGCGCGACGAGGAGAAGCAGCTCATCCTCGCCAAGTCCGAGCGCGAGAAGCAGTGGCGCTCGGGCGACATGGACGAGGTCGCCGAGGTCGACGAGGAGCTGATCGCCGAGGTGCTGGCCGTCGCCACCGGCATCCCGATCGTGAAGCTCTCCGAGGAGGAGTCCACGCGACTGCTCAAGATGGAGGACGAGCTCCACAAGCGCGTCATCGGCCAGGACGAGGCGGTCAAGGCGCTCTCGCGGGCCATCCGTCGTACCCGTGCCGGCCTGAAGGACCCGAAGCGTCCCGGTGGCTCGTTCATCTTCGCCGGCCCGTCCGGGGTCGGGAAGACGTGGCTGTCCAAGACGCTCGCGGAGTTCCTCTTCGGCGACGAGGACGCGCTCATCCAGCTCGACATGTCGGAGTTCGGCGAGAAGCACACCGTCTCGCGCCTCTTCGGCTCGCCCCCGGGCTACGTCGGCTACGAGGAGGGCGGCCAGCTCACCGAGAAGGTGCGCCGCAAGCCGTTCTCCGTCGTCCTCTTCGACGAGGTCGAGAAGGCCCACCCCGACATCTTCAACAGCCTGCTGCAGATCCTGGAGGAAGGTCGCCTGACCGACTCACAGGGCCGGGTCGTGGACTTCAAGAACACCGTCATCATCATGACCACCAACCTCGGCACGCGCGACATCGCCAAGGGCATCAACCTGGGCTTCAACCAGGCGGGTGACAAGGCGGGCTCGTACGAGCGGATGAAGAGCAAGGTGTCGGAGGAGCTCAAGCAGCACTTCCGTCCGGAGTTCCTCAACCGCGTCGACGAGATCATCGTGTTCCCGCCGCTGTCGCAGGAGCAGATCGTCGCGATGGTCGACAACATGATCGCCGCCGTGGAGGTCCGCCTGCGCGACCGCGACATGAAGCTCGAGCTGACCCAGGCCGCGAAGAACCTGCTCGCCGAGCGGGGCTTCGACCCGGTCCTGGGTGCCCGCCCGCTGCGTCGTACCGTCCAGCGCGAGATCGAGGACATCCTCGCCGAGAAGATGCTCTACGGCGAGGTCGGCCCCGGCCAGATCGTGCTCGTGGACGTCGAGGGCGAGGGTGCCAACGCGAAGTTCACGTTCGAGGGCCAGAAGGTCGGGGAGCTCCCCGACATGCCCCCGCTCGAGACGGTCGTCGAGGGCAAGGCTCCGGCCGAGGGCGCGGAGATCGCGCCCGACGACTCCGAGACCGCCTGAGCTGCTCCACCCCACCGACCCGTCCGGACCTCCGGGCGGGTCGGTGTGCTTTTCGCGGGCCGCGGGAGCGCCTCAGTGGGCGCCGGAGAGGTTGAGCAGGACGACGCCGCCGACGACGAGCGCGAGGGCGAGCACCTTGAGCGGATCCATCCGCTCGTCGAGGAAGAGGGCGCCGACGACGGCCATGCCGGCCGTGCCGAGCCCGGCCCAGACGGCGTACGCGATCGAGACCGGGACCTGCTTGACGACCAGGGCGAGCAGCCAGATGGAGGCGGCGTACCCGGCGAGCACGACCGCCGTCCAGACCGGGTCGTGGAAGCTCTCGGTGCGGGGCAGCGCGGCACTCGCGGCGACCTCGACGCCGATGGCGGCGAACAGGAGTGACCAGGCGATCACCATGACATGTCCCTTCGATGTAGCGACTGCTACAACTGTAGCACCTGCTACATTGGCGGCGCACGTCGACGGAAGGAGGGCGCGTGGCCACCGACGGGGAACGTCGGCGCGAGCTCGCCGAGGCAGCCACCGACTACGTGCTCGACCACGGCCTGATCGAGCTCAGCCTGCGTCCGCTCGCGGCAGCGCTGGGCACCAGCGACCGGATGCTGCTCTACCACTTCGACGGCAAGGACGACCTCGTCGCGGCGGTGCTGCACACCTCCAACGAGCGCTCGATCGCGCACCTGCGCTCGCTGCCGGCCGTGCCGTCGGTGCGCGAGGCCGTGCTCGCCCTCTGGCGGGCGTCGAGCGACGGGGGCCAGCTCGAGCGCTGCCAGCGGCTGTACGTCGAGGCCGCGGCCCTCGGCCTGTTCGGCCGGGAACCGTGGGCGGGCGTCGTCCGCGACGCGAACCGCGCCTGGCTGCAGGCCCTCGCCGACTGGCTGGTCTCCGCCGGTTGCCGCGCCGAGCTCGCGCCGCGGGCGGCCAACCTCCTCGACGCCGCCCTCATGGGGCTCCACCTCGACCTGCCGCTGGAGCGTGGGACCGACGCGCTCGACGGCTCGGTCGTCGACCTCGCCGGCGCGGTCGCGACGATCGCCGGTCAGGGCAGCGCGTAACGCCCGTCGGAGGTGCGGACGACCAGGCCGTCGGCGAGGAGCGAGCCGAGCGCGCGTTCGCGCTGCTCGACCTTGTCCCAAGCGGCGTCGAGGCGGTCCTTGGCGACGGCCCCGGGCGCGTCGCGCAGCACGGCCAGCAGTCGCCCGCGGCACTGGCGGTCGGTGCCGGCCCACGCCTGGACGGGGCGCGGCGGTCCGTCGTACGCAGGCGCACCGGCGGCCTGCCACGCGCAGGCGGCCTGGACCGGGCAGGTCTCGCAGCGCGGCCGGTCGGCGGTGCAGACCAGCGCCCCGAGCTCCATCACCGCGACCGACCAGGTGGCGGCGGTGGGCGGGTCGCTCGGCAGCAGCGCGGCGCCGAGCTCTCGCTCGGCCTTGTTCACCGAGCGGGCTGGGAACTCGACGCCGGTCACTGCCCGCGCGAGCACCCGTCGCACGTTGGTGTCGAGGACGACCTGCCGCTGGCCGTACGCGAAGGCGGCGATGGCCGCCGCCGTGTAGTCGCCGATGCCGGGCAACGCCAGCAGCTCGTCGTACGACGACGGGACCTCGCCCCCGTGCCGCTCGGTGATCGCGGTGGCGGCGGCGTGCAGGCGCAGCGCGCGGCGGGGATAGCCGAGCCGGCCCCAGGCGCGCACGGCCTCGCCGGAGGACTCCGCGGCGAGCGCGGCCGGGGTCGGCCAGCGCTCCAGCCACGCCGCGTGCACGGGCAGGACCCGGACGACCGGGGTCTGCTGCAGCATGAACTCGCTGACCAGCACCGACCAGGCCGACGCCTCCGGTCGGCGCCAGGGCAGGTCGCGCGCGTTCTCGTCGTACCAGCCGAGGATCGGCTGGACGAGGTCGGTCGCACGGTCGGTCGCGGGTTCGGCGCTCATCGCAGGACATTGTGTCCAAGGGTGTGACGTCGCCCGAGTTCGGGCCCGCCCGGCGGGTCAGCCCGGTTCGCGGGCAGGCGCTGACTACCGTCGTCCCATGCCCGCCGCGCCCCGTCGTCCCGCGCCCGCGCGCGGGCGTACGACGCGCGGGCCGTTGCCGGCCGGCGTCTACTGGAGGCGGCGGGCGTTCGTGCTCGGTACCGCCTTCGCGCTCGTCTTCGTCATCGCCCGCTGGCTGACCGGCAGCAGCGACGGCAAGTCCGATGACGACGCCGTCGCGGAGCAGGCCGGAGCACAGGTGCAGGCGACCGGGACGGTCACCGCCGGCCAGTCCTCCGCCACCGCCACGTCGACGCTCTCGCCGTCGGGCAAGAAGGGCGCGTCGCCGACCCTCGCCGCACCGGAGGGCACCTGCGAGGCGTCCGACGTCGCCGTCACGCCGAGCGTCGCCAAGGGCGCCGAGGCCGGCGACGACGTCACCCTCCGCCTGTCACTGCAGACCCTCGAGTCGGAGGCGTGCACCTGGCAGGTGTCGCGCAGCACCCTGACCGTGAAGATCTCCGACGGCTCCGAACAGCTGTGGACCACCCAGCAGTGCCCGGCCGTGGTGCCCACCGAGTCCGTCGTCGTACGACGTGCGGTGGCCACCGTCGTCGAGCTCACCTGGAACGCCAAGGAGTCGGCGGCCCGCTGCTCGCAGCGCACCGCGTGGGTGCTGCCGGGCGACTACACGATCGCGGCCGCATCCCTCGGTGGCGAGCCCGCGGAGGCGGAGTTCACCCTCGTCCGCCCGGTGGCGCGGACCGTCGAGGTCACGCCGAGGTCGACGGCGACCGCGAAGTCGACGACGACGCCGAAGAAGTCGAAGACGCCCGTCAACTGACCCTCGCCAGTCGAGGAGGTCGCGCAGCGCCCACCCCGGTCGTCGAGGAGGTTGCGCAGCAACCGTCACGAGACGCCCTGCCTCGGTGCACCTGCTCGAGCGTCCACATCGCCCACACCACGGATCCGGTCTCGTGACGCGTCGCGGTCAGGCTGGCCTCAGACGTAGCGCTCGAGGATCGTCGACTCGGCGAGGCGGCTGAGTCCCTCCCGGACGCTGCGGGCGCGCAGCTCGCCGACGCCCTCGACGGCCTGGAGGTCGTCGATGCCGGCCGACAGCAGCTTCTGCAGCGTGCCGAAGTGGTCGACCAGGCCCTCCACGACGTTGGAGGGCAGGCGGGGCACCTTGGTGAGCAGGCGGTAGCCGCGCGGGGCGACGGCACCGTCGAGGTGCTCGCCGGTGCCGATGCCGAGGACCTTCGCGACCGCGGACGGGTCGACCAGGTCGGTGGCCGAGAGCTGCTCGAGCTTGGCGAGGAGGTCGAGCGGGTCACGGCTGCGGCGGCGGGACGGGACGTAGTCGCGGATCACCAGCTCGCGCTCGGTGTCGACGCCGGTGATCAGCTCCTCCAGCTGCAGGGCGAGGAGGCGGCCGTCCGTGCCCAGCTCGAGGACGTAGTCCTCGATCTCGCGGGCGATCCTGGTGACCATCTCGAGCCGCTGGGCGACGACGGCGACGTCGCGGACGGTGACGAGGTCCTCGATCTCCAGTGCGGACAGGGTGCTGGACACCTCGTCGAGGCGCAGCTTGTAGCGCTCGAGGGTGGCCAGGGCCTGGTTGGCGCGGGACAGGATCTGGCCGGAGTCCTCGAGCACGTGGCGGGTGTCGCCGACGTAGGCGGCGATGATCTGCATCGACTGCGACACGGAGATGACCGGGTGCCCGGTCTGCTTCGCGACGCGGTCGGCGGTGCGGTGCCGGGTGCCCGTCTCCTCGGACGGGATGGACTGGTCGGGCATCAGGTGGACCGCCGCGCGGGCGATCCGGGTGAGGCTGCTGTCGACGATGATCGCGCCGTCCATCTTGGCCAGCTCACGCAGCCCGGTGGCGGTGAACGGGACGTCGAGCTCGAAGCCGCCGGTGCACAGGCTGTCGACCAGCCGGTCCTGCCCGATGACGATCAGGGCTCCGGTGCGACCGCGCAGGATGCGCTCGAGGCCGTCACGCAGGGACGTGCCGGGTGCGATGGACGCAAGGGTCTCGCGAAGTCGGGGATCGGCCGACGTGACCACCTGCGCTCCTCACTGTGGTGGGACGTACGCTCGTACCTTATCCGCGCAGGCCGCACACCATGCCTGAATATCGCTGCGACTACCGTCGCGATGTCGCCTACTCGGCGCCCTCGACCACCTCGAGCGCGTGTTTCGTGCGCCGGTCGAGGTTGAGCAGGCGCAGCGCCGAGAGCACGTCGGGCGCCTCGATCACGCGCATCCCGTTGATGTCGCGGTCCCGCGCCGGTCCCCGCTGGCCCTGCGCCTTGCCCGGGTCGGCGGGGACCACGGCCATCTCGAACCCCAACCGCGCCGCCTCGGCCAGTCGCTGGTGCAGGTCGCGGACCCGGCGCAGCTCGCCGGACAGGCCGATCTCGCCCATCGCGACCACGCCGGCGGGCGGCGCGCTCACGAAGGTGGAGGAGGCCAGCGCGACCGCGAGGGCGAGGTCGCTGCCCGGGTCGGTCAGCCGGGCGCCGCCGACGGTCGAGGCGAACACGTCGTGCTGGTGGAGCCGGATGCCGCAGTGCTGCTGCAGCACCGCGAGGATCATCGCGAGGCGCGAGGCGTCGAGCCCGGAGGTCGTACGACGGGGGCGCTCGGCCGGCGAGAGGGTGACCAGCGCCTGCACCTCCGCCAGCAGCGGTCGGCGGCCCTCCATGGTGACGGCGATGCACGTGCCGGGGACCCGGCCGTGGTGGCGCTCGGTGAAGATGCCGGTCGGGTCCTCGACGGCGCGGATGCCGTCGGGGCCGAGGTCGAAGCAGCCGACCTCGTCGACCGGGCCGAAGCGGTTCTTGACCGCGCGGACCATCCGGAAGCGGGAGTCGCGCGAGCCCTCGAAGTGCAGCACGACGTCGACGAGGTGCTCGAGCACGCGAGGGCCGGCGATCCCGCCGTCCTTGGTGACATGGCCGATCATCACCACCGTGATGTCGCGGCTCTTCGCCATCCGCACCAGCGCCTGGGCGACCTCCTTGACCTGAGTGACCCCGCCGGGGACGCCGTCGACCTCGGCCGCGCCGATGGTCTGGACGGAGTCGACGACCACCATGCGGGGGTGCACCTGCTCGATGTGCGTGAGCACGGCGCCGAGGTCGGTCTCGGCGGCCAGGTAGAGCTCGTCGTGCACGGCACCGGTCCGGTCGGCCCGCAGCCGGACCTGGGCCGCCGACTCCTCGCCGGTGACGTAGAGCGTGCGCTGCGAGCGCTGCGCCGTGCGGGCCGCGACCTCGAGCAGCAATGTCGACTTGCCGACACCGGGCTCGCCGGCCAGCAGGACCGCGGCGCCGGGGACGAGCCCACCACCGAGGACCCGGTCGAGCTCGGGCACGCCGGAGGCCTCGTGGACCGCATGGTCCGCCGGGACCTGCCCGATCGGGATCGCCTTGCGGGTGACGGGGGCGGCCGTCGTACGGCTGGTCGTCGCGGAGCCGCCGGCGGCGACCTCCGCGACCGATCCCCACGCCTGGCACTCGCCGCAGCGGCCCACCCACTTGGCCGTGGTCCAGCCGCACTCGCCGCAGCGGTAGGTCGAACGTGTTTTCGAAGAGGCCATGCTCCGAAGGTAGGGCACGCGTCCGACGAAACGGGGGCGGGACACGGCGTGGCAGGATCATCGCTGTGGAGAACCCCCGTCCGCCGGCCACCCTGGCCGACGTCGCCGAGCGCGCCGGCGTCTCGCGGCAGACGGTCTCCAACGCGATCAACAACCCCGACCTGCTGCGCCCGGACACGCTCGCGCGCGTGCAGGAGGCGATCGACGGCCTCGGCTACACGCCCAACCACGCCGCCCGGCACCTGCGCACCCGCTCCTCGCGGCTGGTCGGCCTCCGGCTGACGCCGGCGCAGGAGTTCACCGCCAACATGGCGATGGACCGCTTCGTCCGGGCGCTGGTCGAGGCGGCGCGCGAGGTCGGCTACCACGTGCTGCTCTTCTCGGGCGGCCCCGTCGCCGAGGGCGAGGCGCCGGACCCGCTGGGTGGCTACGACGACCTGTTCCGCTCCACCGCCGTCGATGCCTTCGTCGTGACCGACACCTACCTCGGCAACCCGCAGGCCGTCGAGCTGGCCCGTCGCCGGGCGCCGTTCGTCGCGTTCGGCCGGCCGTGGGACGACCCGGACGCGAGCCACCCGTGGGTGGACGTCGACGGTGCCGCCGGCGTCGAGGCGGCGACCGACCACGTCCGCGGGCTCGGCCACGAGCGGATCGCGTGGCTGGGCTGGGAGCCCGGCTCGCGGATCGGCCAGGACCGGCGCGCCGGCTGGCACCGCGCGATGGCGGCGCACGGTCTGTCGACCACCGGGTTGGAGGCGGCCGTGGCCGACACCGTCGACGCCGGGCGCCAGGCGGCCGCCGTACTCCTCGACACGGCAGGTCCCACCGGCTTCGTGTGTGCCTCCGACACCCTCGCGGTCGGCGTCCTGCACACCCTGCGCGAGCGGGGCATCCATGCCGGGCCGGGCCTCCCGGTCGTCGGGTTCGACGACTCGCAGGTCGCGCAGGTGATGGGGCTGACCTCGGTCCGGCAGCCGCTGGAGGAGGTCGCGGTCGAGATCGTCGGTGCGCTGGTGGACCTGCTGGCGCCGGGGGAGCGGGCGGCTCGCGAAATTCTTCTTGCTCCGACCCTCGCCATCCGGCAGACCTCCGTGTGAGGATGTGCGGCGCAGGATGACCTGCGTCACTCCCGGGAGGAATCACCCATGTCCTTGAGCAGTTCCCGGCGGCTCCGCGTCGCCGCCCTCTCCGTCGCCACCGGCCTCACCGTGGCCGGCCTGGCGATGTCCGCCGGTGGGGCCACCGCCGCCCCGGCTCCGGCCGACCCCGTGTCCACGCCGGTCCCGCTCGCCACGCCCGATGGCGTCGTGTCGGCCTACCTGCTCAACGCGGCGCAGGCCAACCCCGGCCAGACCCGCCTCGTCGAGCGCGCCGTTCGCGCGGCCGGCGGCGTCGTGGTGCAGACCTGGCCGCAGATCGGTGTCGTGGTCGCGCACAGCGACCGGGCCGCGTTCCGCGATGACGTACGACGCCTCGCCGGCCACGCGCTCGAGTCGGTCGGCGCCACCCGCTCCGTCGCGGTCACCGAGGGCACGCCGGACGGCCTGCCCGCACCGTGGGGTCCGGGCAACGGCCAGGTCCGCAAGGACGGCGCGGCCGACCGCAGCGAGGACTCGACGGGCGCCGAGGCGACCCTCGCGACCACGCCCGACCCGCGTGAGTCGGAGCAGTGGGACCTCGCGATGATCAAGGCCGACCAGGCGCACGAGATCACCGACGGCTCGCGTGACGTCGTCGTCGGCGTGCTGGACAGCGGCATCGACCCCGACCACCCCGACCTGGTGGCCAACATCGACGTCGAGGACTCGGTCAACTGCACCGACGCCGGCCGTCCCGACACCTCGCCGACCGGCTGGGCGCCCACGACCAGCGACCACGGCACCCACGTCGCCGGCACCATCGGCGCCGCCCGCAACGGCACCGGCATCGTCGGCGTCGCGCCCGGCGTGCGGATGGCCTCGGTGAAGGTCGTCAACGACGACGGCTTCATCTACCCCGAGTACGCCGTCTGCGGGTTCGTCTGGGCCGGTCAGCACGGCATGGACGTCACCAACAACAGCTACTACGTCGACCCGTTCCAGTTCTACTGCGAGGACCAGCCCGACCAGTACGCCGCCAAGGAGGCCGTGCGCCGCGCCGTCGAGTGGTCGACGGACCAGGGCGTCGTGCACGCGGCGGCGGCCGGCAACTCGTCGTACGACCTGGCGAACAAGACGACCGACGACACCAGCCCGGACGACGGCACCACTGTCGAGCGCACGATCAACAACGCGTGCCAGGACATCCCGACCGAGCTCGACGGCGTCGTGACGGTCTCGTCGCTCGAGCGCTTCCCGGCGGGCACGCTGGAGAACCGCCTCTCCGGCTTCAGCAACCGCGGCCTCGGCGTCATCGACGTCGCGGCTCCGGGCTCGCGGATCCTGTCCACGGTGGTCAAGGACAACGGCTACGGCCTCAAGTCCGGTACGTCGATGGCGTCCCCGCACGTGGCCGGCGTCCTCGCGCTGATGAAGTCGGTCCACCCGGACTGGACCCCCGCGCAGATGGTCGCGAAGCTGCGGGCGCAGGCCGACGACCACGCGTGCGTGGTCGCGACCGCCGGTGCGCCGTGCGTGGGCACCGACGCGGAGAACAGCTACTACGGCGACGGTGTCGTCGACGCGCTGGACGCGGTGCAGTGACCTGGCGGCGGTCGGTCCCGGTCTCCGGGGCTGGCCGCCTCAGTGCGTCCTGCTCCAGAGGTTGACCGCGTAGTCGACCTCGAGGCCCTCGTGGTGCCGGACGATCTCGTCGGCCACCTCCGGCGTGAACTCGATCCGCACGACGGCCTCGAGGTCCGCGCGCTCCTCGAAGCGCCAGCCCATGTCGACCCGGTCGAGGGTCCAGCCGCGGACGCTCCAGAACCGCTCGGTGTCGGCGGGGGAGTCGAGGTGCGGGTAGCCGCGCCGGAACCACGCGCCGAAGGTCGACCGCGATCCGTCGTTGTCGATGACCAGCGCGGTCCCGCCGGGACGGAGCACGCGGTCGAGCTCGACGAGGCCGGGCTCGCAGCCGCGGCCGAAGAAGTAGGCCCACCGCGCGTGCACGACGTCGACGGAGGAGTCGGGCAGCGGGATCTCCTGCGCGGTCCCGGCGAGCACCTCGGCATGGGTGACGCCGCGGGTGCGCAGCCGCCGTCCCGCCAGCCGGCACAGGCCGGGGTGCGGCTCGACGCCGATCACCCGCGCGGCCCGCTCGGCGAAGCGGGGCAGGTGATAGCCGGAGCCGCAGCCGAGGTCGAGCACGACCCGGTCGGTCCAGTCGGCGCGGGACTCCATGGCCGACCAGAGCCGGCCGTCAGGGTCGGCGGCACGGTTCTCCAGCTCGTAGGTCGCCGTGTGGTGCCAGATGTTGGGGCTCGGGATGGCTCCCGCGACCGGCTTCATCGGGCTTCCGAGGCTCCCTTCGGGGATCGCGAGCGCACGCCTCAGGACGAGTGCCGCAGCACCTCGACCATGAGTGCGGGCGAGGTCAGAGCCTGACGATGCCGTTGGGCGTGAGGACCTGGGCGGCCAGGATGCCCGGCGTGCCGTGCGGCGCGACCCACTCGACCTTCACGTCCTCCAGCGGCGCCTCGACGGTCTCGCCGAGCCACTCGCTCACGCGCTGCGGGTCACCGGCGATCTCGATGCCGGCCAGCGACACGGTGCCGTCGGCGCCGCGCGAGGGGTGCAGCTCGGCGGGGGTGTCCCACTGCAGGAAGAAGGGCAGCTGCGGGTCGGCGATCAGGCCGTTGATGCCGATCTGCTGCCAGCGCAGCTCGGCGCCGTCGGGACGGTGCCGCGAGCCCGGGACGGCGGAGCGGCCGAGCCGCTCCTCGATGACCGAGATGTCGGGGACCGCGACGGCCCAGCCGAGCCAGCCGCCGCCGAGCGCGGAGCGCGCCTTCACGGCCTGGCCGAAGGGCGCCTTGTCGGACGCCGGGTGGTCGAGTGCCTCGACGACCTCGATGTAGGTGTCGTCGGTCAGCGGAAGGATCATGTTGCGGGTGCCGAAGCGGGGGTGGACACCGCCGTCGGTGAAGTCGCGCCCGAGCGCTGAGCCGAGACGGGCAGCCGTGCTCGCGAGTCCGTCGGGTCCTGCCGCGTAGGAGAGATGATCCAGGCGCATGTCAGACATTCTGAACTCGTCCTGAGAGGAAGAGTGAATCGGGGTGGGTTCCTCTTGACGTCGAGAGGTAGTCGTCACCCCGGTGGGGTCCACCCCGTGGGGGTCACCTCGGGTCGGCGGGGTGCAGCGCCAGGGCCGACCGCGAGCGCAGGTGCGCCTCGCAGTGGACCACCAGGGCGTCGTACCCCTTGCGGCCCATGAGCGCGACCAGCTCGGCCTCGTTGGTGACGTAGACCGGCTCGACGCCGACGTGCGCCTCGGTGTTGCCGGAGCAGTACCAGTCGAGGTCGTGGCCGCCCGGCCCCCAGCCGCGGCGGTCGTACTCGGTGATCGTGACCTCCGTGTACGACGTGCCGTCCATCCGCTCGACCTCACGGAAGGTGCGACGGATGGGCAGCTGCCAGCACACGTCCGGCTTCGTCTCCAGCGGGTTCCGCCCCTGCTCGAGGGCGAGCCCGTGCAGCGCACATCCCGCTCCCGCGTGGAAGTCGGCGCGGTTGGCGAACACGCACGAGCGCTGCCCGCCGACCTCGTGCATGCGGGTCTTCCGCTCGCCGTCCTCGTCCTTCTCGACCCAGTCGCGCTTCTTCACCTTGCGGCCGGGGTGGGCCTGCCAGTGCTCGGGCGTGAGCTGCTCGACGAACGTCTCGACCCGGCGCTCGTCCTCCTTGTCGGCGAAGTGCGCGCCGAGCGTGCAGCAGCCGACGTCGGGGGAGTCGGCGTAGATGCCGGCGCAGCCGCTGCCGAAGATGCAGGTGAACGACGACGTCAGCCAGGTGAGGTCACACTTCAGGACCTCGTCCTCGACGGCGGGATTGACGAATTCGACCCACGCACGGGGGAAGTCGAGCGACACCTCTGGCACTGGACGATCGTAGTTGGTCGCGTGCAGCGGGCGCCCATTGCTCCTAGTACCGTGGACGCATGCGTCTGGGCGTCCTGGACATCGGCTCCAACACCGGTCACCTCCTCGTGGTCGACGCCCATGGTGGCGCCGCCCCGCTGCCGGCCTTCTCCTCCAAGGAGCCGCTGCGCCTCGCGGAGCACCTCGACGCCAGCGGCGACGTCTCGCCGACCGGCATCGCGGCGCTGGCCGCGTTCACCGCGCAGGCGCTGCGCGTGGCGGAGGAGAAGGGCTGCGAGGAGATGCTGTCGTTCGCGACCTCCGCGGTCCGCGACGCCGGCAACTCCGAGGAGGTGCTGGCCCACGTCGAGCGCGAGACCGGCGTCCGGATCGAGGTGCTGCCCGGTGAGGACGAGGCGCGGCTGACCTTCCTCGCCGTACGCCGCTGGTTCGGCTGGTCCGCCGGCCGGCTCGCCGTCTTCGACATCGGCGGCGGCTCGCTCGAGATCGCGGCCGGCTCCGACGAGCGCCCGGACGTGGCGTGGTCGCTGCCGCTGGGCGCCGCCCGGCTGGCCCGCGCCGACTTCGCGGAGCGTCCCGACGAGGAGCGGCTGCGCCAGATCCGCCGCCGGATCCGTGCCGACATCGCCCGCGACGCCGGCCACCTCCTGCGTGCCGGTACGACGCACCGCGCCTCGGCCACCTCCAAGACGTTCCGCTCGCTCGCCCGGATCTGCGGGGCGGCGCCGTCCGGCGAGGGCCAGCTGGTCCCGCGGGTGCTGCCGCTCGCCGAGCTGCGCCACTGGATCCCCAAGCTGGTGGCGATGACGCCCGAGGAGCTCGCCGAGCTGCCCGGTGTCTCGCCGAGCCGCACCCACCAGATCATCCCGGGGGCGCTGGTCGCCGAGGCCTGCATGGACATCTTCGACCTGTCCGAGCTCGAGATCTGCCCGTGGGCGCTGCGCGAGGGCGTCATCCTCGAGCGGATCGACAAGCTCAGCGTCAACGACGAGTCGTGAACGCAGGGTCATGAGCGAGGGGTCATGAGCGAGGGGGCCGGGTCGGGCAACCGGCCGCGGATCGGGCTGTCGTCGAGCTCGGTCTACCCCGAGTCGACCGCGCACGCGTTCTCCTGGGCGGCGGCGGTCGGTTACGAGGCCGTCGAGGTGATGGTCGGCATCGACGCGCTCTCCCAGCAGGCCGACGCCGTGCGCCAGCTCTCCGAGCACCACGGGATCCCGGTCTGCGCGATCCACGCGCCCTGCCTGCTGTTCACGCAGCGGGTCTGGGGCGTCGAGCCGTGGGGCAAGCTCGAGAAGTCGGCCGAGATGGCCCGCGAGGTCGGCGCCAGCGTGGTCGTCGTGCACCCGCCGTTCCGGTGGCAGAAGGAGTACGCCCGCGACTTCGTCAACGGGATCGCGGCGCTGGAGGAGTCGTCGGGCATCGCGTTCGCCGTCGAGAACATGTACCCGTGGCGGGCCTCGCGCCGCCACCTCGAGATGTACCTCCCCGGCTGGGACCCCTCCGACGAGCCCTACGCCAACACCACCATCGACCTCTCGCACGCGGCGATCGCCCGCGCCGATGTCGTCGAGATGGCCGAGCGGCTCGGGCCGCGGCTGCGCCACGTCCACCTCACCGACGGCACCGACTCCGCCAAGGACGAGCACCTCGTCCCCGGCCGCGGTGACATGCGGGCCGCCGAATTCCTCCACCACCTGGCCGGCGCCGGCTTCGACGGCGAGGTCGTGCTGGAGATCAACACCCGCCGCTGCACGACCCGCGAGGAGCGCGAGACCGACCTGCGCGAGTCGCTGGAGTTCGCGATCGAGCACCTCTCCGTCGCCCCCGCGCGACGGAGCGCCGAGGCATGACCGCTGCGCCCCGCGGGCGGCGGCGCGGCAACCCCGACACCCGCGCCGCGATCCTCGCCGCGGCCCGCGAACGGTTCGCCGCCTCCGGCTTCGGGGGGACGACGATCCGCGCCGTCGCCGGTGCCGCCGGCGTCGATCCCGCGCTGGTGCACCACTACTTCGGCTCGAAGGACGACCTGTTCGTCGCCGCCCTGGAGCTCCCCGTCGACCCGCGGGCGGTGATGGCCGAGCAGGTCGTCGGCCCGATCGAGGGCGCGGGGGAGCGCCTGCTGCGCGCCCTGCTGTCGGTGTGGGACGACCCGCAGGTGCAACCGGCCCTGCTCGCGATGGTGCGGCGGCTGGTCGAGCCGGGTGGGGACGCCCTCTTCCGCGAGGGCTTCCTGCCCGTCGTACTCCTTCCGCTGGGGCAGGCGCTCGGCGTCGACGCCCCCGAGCGCCGGATGCCGCTGGTGGCGAGCCAGGTCATCGGAGTGATCCTGCTGCGCTACGTCGTGCGCGCCGCGCCGCTCGTCGACTGGGACGCCGACCGGATCGTCGCGTCCTACGCGCCGGTGCTGGACGGCTTCCTGGCCGGCCCCTTGCCCTGAGCCGTCGACAGGCGCATTATTCATCACATGATGAATTCTGTCGTCGCGATCGCCGGTCTCCGCGTCGTGCGCGGCGCCCGCCCGGTGCTCGAGGGCCTCGACCTGGCCGTCGGACCCGGAGTGACCGGGCTGCTCGGCCCGTCGGGCTGCGGCAAGTCGACGCTGCTGCGCAGCATCGTCGGCGTGCAGCGGGTGGCCGCTGGCACGGTCACGGTCCTCGGTGAGCCCGCCGGGAGCGCCCCGCTGCGCGATCGGGTCGGCTACCAGACCCAGACCTCCAGCGTGTACGACGACCTGACGGTCTCGGAGAACCTCCGCTTCTTCGCCCGGGTGCTCGGGAGGCCGCCCGCGTCCGTGGAGGAGGCCGTGGCGGCGGTGGACCTGACCGGTCGCCGCGACCAGGTGGTCGGGCGGCTCAGCGGGGGCCAGCGCTCCCGCGTCGGGCTGGCCGTGGCGCTGCTGGGCAGGCCGCACCTGCTGGTGCTGGACGAGCCGACGGTCGGCCTCGACCCGGTTCTGCGCCGGGACCTGTGGGCACTGTTCCACCGCATCGCCGACGCCGGCACCGCCGTGCTGGTGTCGAGCCACGTGATGGACGAGGCCGAGCGGTGCGACCAGCTGCTGCTGATGCGGGAGGGCCGGATCATCGCGCAGGACACCCCGGCCGCGATCAAGGCGCGGGCCGGGGCGGACGACGTCGAGGCGGCGTTCCTCGCGCTCGTCGAGCAGACCGGGGGTGAGGCGGCATGACCACCCCACGGCCTTCTTCTCCTCCGCTTCGCTCCCCCGAACAACGCCGCGGGGACCCCGGTCTGGGAACGATCGTCACTCCCCGGGTCACCCTCGCGATCGCCGCCCGCGTGCTCACCCAGCTGCGCCGCGACCACCGCACCCTCGCGATGCTGC
>DATLIG010000043.1:0-35452 GCA_035539555.1 Nocardioides sp.
CGACCGGGGAATGGACCTGGACGACACCGCTCAGGCGAACGGGGAGGCATCCGCGCCTTCGACATTCACACAGAACGGCAAGATCCTGACTACCTTCAGAGAGCTCGGGGTACTCCCCGAGATTTGCGATGCCCTCGAACGAGGCGGCATCACCACCCCCTTCGCCATCCAGGAGATGACCCTGTCGGTCGCCCTGATGGGCACCGACCTGATCGGCCAGGCCCGCACCGGCACCGGCAAGACCCTCGCGTTCGGCATCCCGGTTCTGCAGCGCGCCGTCGCGCCGCACGACCCGGACTACGCCGAGCTGGTCGCCCCCGGCAAGCCGCAGGCGCTGATCGTCGCCCCGACCCGCGAGCTCGCACTGCAGGTCTCCAGCGACATCGAGATCGCCAGCCGCGACCGCGGGCTGCGGGTCCTGACGATCTACGGCGGCGTCGGCTACGACACGCAGATCGAGGCCCTCGAGAGCGGCGTCGACATCGTCATCGGCACGCCCGGCCGGCTCATCGACCTCGCCAACCGCCGGGTCCTCGACCTCTCCCACGTGCACGCGCTCGTGCTCGACGAGGCCGACGAGATGCTCGACCTCGGCTTCCTCCCCGACGTCGAGAAGCTGCTCCGGATGACCCCGGAGACGCGCCAGACGATGCTGTTCTCGGCCACCATGCCGGCCGCGATCGTCTCGCTCGCCCGCATCCACATGCGCCACCCGATGAACATCCGCGCGGAGTCGTCGTACGAGAACGCCACCGTGCCCGCGACCGCGCAGTTCATCTACCTGGCCCACGACCTCGACAAGCCGGAGATCATCGGCCGGGTGCTGCAGGCCGAGGATGCCGACAAGGTTGTCGTCTTCACCCGCACCAAGCGCCAGGCCCAGCGCGTCGCCGACGACCTCGTCGAGCGTGGCTTCAAGGCCAGCCCGCTGCACGGCGACATGGCCCAGGTCGCGCGCGAGAAGGCGATGACGAAGTTCCGCGAGGACAAGATCCGGGTGCTCGTCGCCACCGACGTCGCCGCCCGCGGCATCGACGTCTCCGGCGTCAGCCACGTCATCAACTACACGTGCCCCGAGGACGACAAGACCTACGTCCACCGGATCGGCCGTACCGGCCGCGCCGGCGCCTCCGGCATCGCGATCACGCTGGTCGACGCGACCGACGTGCACCGCTGGAAGATGATCAACAAGGCGCTCGACCTGCCCTTCGACGAGCCGCTGGAGACCTACTCCACGTCCGAGCACCTCTTCCACGACCAGGGCATCGCCCCGGGCACGAAGGGCCGGATCGTTCCCCCGGCCCCGCCGGCGCCGCGCGCCGACCGTGGGGAGCGTGGCGAGCGTGGTGGCGACCGCGACCGGGGCGAGCGCTCCGGCGAGCGTCGCTCCAGCGGCGACCGCAACCGCAACCGGACGCGTACCCGCACCCGTGGCGGCCAGCCGGTCGAGGGCGACCAGCCCGCCACCGCTGCAACGTCGACGGGCTCCACCGAGTCCGGCGCCACCGCGACCGAGGGTGGCGAGCGCCCCGCCGGCGCCAGCCGCAACCGCCGTCGCCGTCGTCGCAGCAGCGGCTCGGGCGGCCAGGGCTCGACCTCGGGCGCTGCGGAGTCGCAGACCGCCTGAACCAGGCAGCAACAACGCGTCGTCGGCGCGGACCGGGAGACCGGTCCGCGCCGATCGCCGTTTTTCGGGCTCGTGAGACGGCCCGATGTGGAGACGTCATACGATCCGGTCGCCCGGACGACCGCCTCGTATGACCTCAGTGACAGCAGGTCGGCACGGCTCCTGAGATGTCATACGAAGCGGGCGCGATGGCGCGCGATACGTATGACATCCGTGAGGGACGTCGTCACCGGTGAACAGCACGCCCCAAGGTGACAGGCTGTCGCCCACGTGCTCGACTCCCGGAAGGCTCACCGTTGGCCGGAGGATCTCCCGAACAGCTTCTCGCGCGAGCACGACGTCGTCATCGACGTGCCGGTGTGAGTGCGCGCCCGGGACCGACGACCAGTCGATCTTCGAGCCGCTGGTCGGCAGTGCACTCCCGAGCCACCTGAAGGCCTCGTCCGTATCGGTTCTGTCCAGGTCCGCCAGCGGCGTGCCGTACACCTCGGTCTGCCAGAACCCGCTGACATGATCGAACCGGTACCAGATCAGGCGGTGACGACGACCGTCGTACCGACGGGCGCGAAGTCCCACAGCGCGATCGCGTTGCTGCGCTCCTGCCGGATGCAGCCGTGGGACTGCGGGGTGCCGAGCTGGCGCAAGGTCTGGACCGGCTTGCCCTCGTCGACCGGGATCGTGTGGAAGCCGATCGCGGAGCCGCCGGTGCCCTGGGTGAACCGGACGAAGTACTCCATCGTCCCCGAGTCGTCGATGCCGACGGCGTTGCGGCTGCGCGAGTAGACCGCGTACGTGCCCTCGAAGAGGTTGTCGGTCAGGCTGCCGGACACGAGGTAGGTGCGCACGACCTTGCCGGCGTCGTCGACCAGCCAGACCCGCTGGCGGCCCTCACTGAAGACGATCCGCCGACCCTCGCCCGAGTCGGGCGGCAGGCCCGTGGTCTCACTCAGGGCGGCGATGCGGCTGCCGTCGGCGTCGGCGAGGCCGGGGCTCGGCGTGTTCTCCCGGGCGTCCTTGCGCGGCGGGGCGGCATCGGTCGGTGGCTGCTGGGTCGTCGTGGTGAGCGAGGCTGCCGCGTCGGAGCGGTCACCGCCCGAGGGCAGCAGCCCGAAGCCGCCCGCGACCGCCACCGCGGTCACCGCCACCGAGGCGCCCAGGGCCGTGATCCGGCCGTAGCGGGGACGGACCTTCGTCGCCCTCCGCTTGCCGGCCACCGGTGCCCGGTGTCGGCCCTGGGGTTGTGCCCGGTGCGCGCCCACGACTCAGCGGGCCGCCCGGGCGAGGAGGGAGCCGGCCACCTCGCGGTAGGCCTGCGCACCCTTGCTGGTGCGGCTGGTCGCGAGGATCGAGCGGCCGGCGGCCGGCGCCTCGGCGAACTTGATGGTCTTCGGGATCGGCGGCTCGACCACCTCGAGGTCGTAGGTCTCGGAGATCGTGTCGAGCACCGCGCGCGCGTGGTTGGTCCGGCCGTCGTACAGCGTGGGGAGGACGCCCCAGACCGCGAGGTCGCGGTTGGTGAAGCGGCGTACGTCGTGCACGGTGTCCAGCAGCTGGCCGACACCGCGGTGCGACAGGGTCTCGCACTGCAGCGGGATCAGCACGCCGGTGGCGGCCGTGAGCGCGGCGACCGTCAGCACGCCGAGCGACGGCGGGCAGTCGAGCAACACCCAGTCGTAGTGGGTGCCGGCCGCGGCGAGGTCCTCCATCACGCCGCGCAGGACGTGCTCGCGGCCGGTGCGGGTCAGCAGGTCGGCCTCGGCACGGGCCAGCTCGATCGTGGCCGGGAGCAGGTCGACGCCGTCCTCGGTCTCGATGATCACCTCGTCGACCGCGGTGCCCTTGGTCAGCACGTGGTGGACGGACAGCTCGAGGTCCTCGGGGTCGATGCCGAGCGAGAAGGTCAGGCACGCCTGCGGGTCGAGGTCGACCAGGAGCACCTTCTGGCCGCGCTCGGCGAGGGCTGCACCGATCGACGCCACGGAGGTCGTCTTGGCGACGCCACCCTTCTGGTTGGCGACAGCCAGGATCGTGGAGCGGGGAGCCTTCGCGTTCATCAAGGGACATCATGCCGGACGATGCGTCGTCTGGTGTTGACTGGCGCCATGTCGACCGCACTCGTCACCGGCGCCACGGCCGGGATCGGCCTCGAGTTCGCCCGCCAGCTCGCCCGCCGCGGCGACGACCTCGTCCTCGTGGCGCGTGACTCGACGCGCCTGGAGACCGTCGCCGGCGAGCTGCGCTCGTCGTACGGCGTCGGCGTGGAGGTCCTCTCGGCCGACCTCACCGACGCCGGGCAGCTGGCCACGGTCGAGGCCCGCCTCGCCGACCGGGACCGGCCGATCGACCTGCTGGTCAACAACGCCGGCTTCGGCCTCAAGGAGCGCTTTCTCGACAACCCGCTCGACGTCGAGCAGGCCCAGCAGGACGTGCTGGTGCGGGCGGTCCTCCGGCTCACGCACGCGGCTCTCGGCGGCATGGTCGAGCGCAACCGCGGCGGCGTCATCAACGTCTCCAGCGTCGCGGCCTTCCTGCCGCGCGGAACCTACAGCGCAGCGAAGGCGTGGGTGAACTCCTTCAGCCAGTGGGCGCACGCCGAGTACGCCGGCCAGGGCGTCACCGTGATGGCCCTGTGCCCCGGCTTCGTGAAGACCGAGTTCCACGAGCGGCTCGGCATCGACCGCGACTCCTCGGCCCCGAAGCCGCTGTGGCTCGAGCCGGACCGCCTCGTCCGCGACGCGCTCGCCGACTTCGACAAGGGCCGTGCGATGTCGATCCCGTCGAAGCGCTACAAGGCGATCGTCACCGTGACCCGGATCGTTCCCCGCTCGGCCCTGCAGCGCCTGCAGTCCCTCGGCCGCAAGTAGCCGTTGACTTGCCGGTTCGCGCCGTTGACTTGCGGGTTCGCGCCGTTGACTTGGGGCTTTCGCACGGTCGAGTGGGGATTGCGTCGTCCGAATCCCCAACTCAACCCGGCGAACGCGCAACTCAACCCGGCGAACGCGCAACTCAACCGGGCGAACGCGCAACTGAACCGGGCGGCTATCCCTCGCCGGCGATGAAGGCGCGGACGGCGTCGGCGACGAGCTGGACCGCGATGGCCGAGAGCAGCAGGCCGGCGATGCGGGTGACGAGCAGGACGCCGCTCTCGCGGATCAGGCGCAGGATCGGCAGCGAGTAGCGCATCGCGGCCCACAGGGCGAGGTGCACGGCGACGATGCCGAGGGCGACCGAGATGCCGCTGGCCCAGTCGTCGATGTCCTGGACGAACAGCATGGTGGCGACGATCGCGCCGGGGCCGGCGAGCAGCGGCGTGCCGAGCGGGACGAGGGCGATGTTCGCGTCCCCGCTGGCCTTGTGCTCCTCCTCCTTGCCGGTCAGCAGCTCGAGCGCGACCAGCAGGAGCAGCAGGCCGCCGGCGCACTGCAGCGCGGGCAGCGAGATGTGCAGGTAGTTGAAGATCTGCTGGCCGAAGAACGCGAACAGCGTGATCACCAGGAAGGACACCGCGACCGCCTGCCACGCGGCCCGGCGAGCCGTGGCCTGGCTCCGGCCCGCCGTCAGCGACAGGAAGATCGGGACGGTGCCGACCGGGTCCATGATCACGAAGAGGGTCACGAAGACCTCGACGAGCAGCACGTGCTCGACCATGCTCAGTCCGCCTTTCCGACGATCGTGGTCGGGGAGCCGAGGGACGCGGCCAGGTCGAGGATCCGCTCGAGCTGGTGGGGTGCCGTGGTCTCGCAGCCGAGGTCGTGGCCGGTCTTGCCGGTGCCGTGGTGGTCGCTGGAGCCCGTCACGACGAGGTCCAGCCGGCCGGCGATCTCCCGCAGCCGGTCCCGGGTGTGCGGGTCGTGGTCGAGGTGGTCGACCTCGAGCCCGGCCAGCCCCACCTCCTTGAGTACGACGATGGCGGGCTCGTCGAGGACGTGCGCCGAGCCGCGGCCCCACGGGTGGGCGATCACCGGGACGCCCCCGGCACCGCGCACCAGGGCGATCATCTCCACGAGGTCCGCGGCGTACCGGTCGACGAACGCGGGACCGCCGTCGGAGAGGTACTCCGCGAAGGCCTGGTCGCGGTCGCGCACCACGCCGAGACGGACCAGCAGGTCCGCCACGTGCGGGCGGCCGGTGATCTCGCTGCCTCCGGCCGACGCGGCCAGGGCCTCCTCGGTCGCCGGGACACCCAGGTCGCGCAGCCGCGCGAGCATCGTGGGCACGCGGTCCTCGCGGCCCTGGACGATGCGGGCCAGCTCGGCCTGCAGCGCCGCGTCGGCCGGGTCGGGGAGGTAGGCGAGCAGGTGCACGCCGGCGTCGTGGTGGCGGGTGCTGATCTCGATGCCGCGCACCAGCCCGATGCCGGCCTCCGCCGCGGCGGCCGCCGCCTCGTCCCAGCCGAGCGTGGTGTCGTGGTCGGTCAGCGCGACGACGTCCAGGCCGGCGTCCGCGGCGGCGTGCACCAGCTCGCGCGGCGAGGCGGTGCCGTCGCTGACGCGGGAGTGGGTGTGCAGGTCGATCGTCACCGGAGAAGGTTAGTGCCGCGGATTGTCAGACAACGACCCGTCGTCGCGGTGAGCGTGGTCACCACTGGATCATCATGAGGTCACCACGAGGTCACCACGGGGTCACCACGGGTCACCACGAGGGCGCCGCGCCGCCGAACGGCAGCGCGACCAGTCCCGGGCCGGTGGCGGAGACGTCGCGCAGGATCCAGTCGTCACGCAGCAACAGGATCGCCGACGCCGGGCGCAGCACGAGCCACAGCCACCGTCCACCGGCCTCGCCGGCGACGACCGACCGGTCCCACTCCCCCGGCGTCGCGCTCACCGAGACCGGCCAGAGGCCCACGGGGTGCTGGTCGACGCGCACCCGGACCGGGGCGGGACCGTCGCCCACCTCGTGGCCGGGGTCGAGCAGCCCGGTGCCCTCGTCGGCGAGCCCAGCGACCCGGGCACCGAAGCCGGTACCGGGCTCCTCGCTGACGACGATCACGTCCACCGGCCCGTCGAGCTGGCTGGACCCGGACACGCAGGTCATCGTCGCGCGGGGGTCTCCGTCGCCGGCGACCGCGGCGAAGTCGCTGACGCTCCAGCCCGGCCCGAGCGGCCAGGGCAGATAGGTCGGGAAGGCGCCGACGCGCTGCAGTTGCATCGCGAAGGCGTCGTACGACGAACCGGCGGGACGCCACAGCGGTACGACGATCCCGTGGTCGGGGCAGGACCAGCGGCCGTCACCGGTCTCCGCGACCGGCACGGGACAGCGGGGGCACTCGACCCGGACGCCTCCCCCGGCGTCCTGCTGCTCGCTGGACATGTCCGCCACCGTGCTGCGCGAACGCGGGTTCGTCAAGTACCGCCGCGCCGTGCGGGCAGGTCGAGGAGAGCCGTCAGGAGTTCCAGCGCAGCAGCACCGGCGTCTCGCGCTCGTGGCCGAGCACGGAGATCGTCGAGGTGTCGAGCCGGAACAGCCGACCCTCGGAGGCCGGCAGGCCGAGCCAACGCGCGGTCAGCACCCGCAGCACGTGGCCGTGCGCGAAGACCAGGACGGGGCCGGACGCGGCGCGGATCCGCTCCACGACGCGATCGCAGCGGGCGGCGACCTCGTCGGCCGTCTCGCCGCCGGGCGCTCCGTGCGTCCACAAGGTCCAGCCGGGCACGTCCTCGTGGATCTCCACGGTCCGGCGGCCCTCGTAGTCGCCGTAGCGCCACTCGACGAGGTCGTCGCAGATCTCGGCGTCGGCGAACCCGGCGAGCTCGGCCGTCCGGCGGGCGCGCTTCAGCGGGCTGGTCAGCACCTCGGCGAACCCTGCGGGGTCGAGCCGGGCGGCGACGTCGAGCGCCCCCTGCTCCCCCTCCGGCAGCAGCGGCAGGTCGGTCGTGGAGGTGTGCTGTCCCGACACGCTCCACTCCGTGGCGCCGTGGCGAACGAGGGTCACGGTGTCGGCCATGGTCGCCATTTTGCCAGCCTCCGGCCGCCTCCCCCGTCGCGGTGGCAGTATCCGGACATGCCTGCCGCCGCGGTCCCGCTCGCTCGCCGCCGCCTCGCCGTCGCCGCGGCCTTCGCCACCCAGGGGTTCGTGTTCATCGGGCTCACCACGCGACTGCCCGACATCAAGGACCGGTGGGACCTCGGGGAGCTCGGCGTCTCGGCCGTCCTGCTCGGCATCGTCCTGCTCGCGGGCATCGGCTCGGTCGCCGCGGAGCGGCTCGCGCCGCGCACGTCCAGCGCCCACCTCCTGCGCGTCGGTCTCGTACTGGTGGGCGCCGGCGCGGCACTGATGCTGGCGGCCCCCGCATGGGCGGCGTACCTCCTCGGCGTCGGTGTGTACGGCGTCGCGCTCGGCGTCGTGGACGCGTCGACCAACATGCAGGCCGTCGCCATCGAGCGGGCCTACGGCCGGCCGATCCTGCCGAGCTTCCACGGTGGCTGGACGTTCGGCGGGCTCCTGGGCGCCGCCACCACGCTCGCGACGGCCGACCTCGCCCTGGGCTGGTCGGCCCTGATCGGCATCGTGGCCGTCGGCACGGCGGCGGCCGGCTTCCTCCCGCGCGGAGCGAGCAAGGACTTCGACCACGCGGCCGACGTCGACCTGCCGGGCGTGCCGTGGCGGCCGATCCTGATGGTCGGGCTCGGCATGGTGGTGTTCTACATGGTCGACACCGCCGCGCAGACCTGGGGCGCGGTCTACGTCGACGAGGTGCTGCACGCACCGTCGCGCTGGGTCGCCCTGGCGACCCTCCCCTACCTGCTGGCCAGCCTGGTCGTCCGGCTGGCCGGCGACCGCCTCGTCCAGCGGTACGGCGCCGTGCCGGTGCTGCGCGTCGGCGCGGTCGTCGCGTCGGCCGGCCTCGTCGTGGTGAGCGTGGCGCCGACCTGGCCGGTCGCGGTGCTCGGCTTCACGATCGTCGGCACCGGCATCTCGGTGGTCGCGCCGCTGAGCTTCTCCGCGGCCGCGCGGATCGCCGGCGGCTCGGTCGAGCGGGTCGACGCGGTCATCGCCCGCTTCAACGAGTTCAACTACGTCGGCGGCCTGCTCGGGGCGGTGCTGACGGGCGTGGTCGGCCAGGACGAGCTGCGGTTCGGGTTCGTCGTACCCACGGTGCTGGTGCTGGCCCTGCTGCCGCTGGCGCGATGGTTCCACACGCCCGCCGAGGCCGGCACCGCGGCGGCGATCAGCTCCTCAGGTAGGCCGTCAGCGCGTCCGTGAGGCCCTGCCGGGCCTCGTCGACATCGACGTAGCCACCGAGGTCGCCCTCGGCGAAGAGCCCGCGCAGCGCGCTCGGCAGCAGGTGCCGCACCCGCATCAGCCTGCTCGCGTCGAGGCCGAGGCCGGCGAAGGAGCGCTCGCACAGGGCAGCCCACTCCTCGTCCCAGCGGGCGATCGCCTGGGCGGTGCGGGGGAAGGACTCCTCGAGCTGTTCGCGGCGGTGCGGCAGGGCAGCACGGAGCTGGTAGAACGCCTTGGCGCTCGGCAGCTGCACGGCGTACCACATCAGGTCGATCACGGCCTCGACCCGCTCGGCGACGCTCGGGTGGCTCGGCACCTCCAGCGCGGCGAAGCCGGCCTGGTTGCCGATGTGCTCGAGGACGGCAGCCCACAGGCCGTCGGCGTCGCCGAACTGGTGCTGGATCGTGCCCCACGTCGCGCCGGCCCGCCGGGCGACCGCGTTGGCGCTGACCGCGTCGGGACCGCCCTCCGCGAGGCAGTGGACGGCCTCCCGGAGCAGCAGCCGCCGCGTCTCGAGGCCGCGCCGGTTGAGCCGCGTGCCCTTGGCGCTCAGCATCGTGCCGGGCGGTGCCCCCGTCGCTACGTCCACACCCGGCATCGTTCCACTACCTCGATCCGGGCCGGCAGACCCGACACGCGGTGAGGTGGGCGTTCGCCTCCCCGACCGGCGCCAGGTCCTCGCGGTGGGCGATCAGCGAGCAGTCGCGACGGTGCATCGTCGTCCCGCCGCCCGCGGTGACCGGGATGGCGCCGAGGTCCACGCCGCTCGCGTCGGTGGTGGCGCCGGTGGCACTCACCTCGGCGAGCAGCAGCAGGGTGTCGGCCAGCCGCTTCGACGACTCGCGGCCGTCGGCGGCGATCCGCGCCAACCACGCGCCGAAGTAGAGGAACCCGCCGCAGAAGGTCAGGCCGAGGCCGAGCAGGCCGCCGGAGACCAGGTAGGACAGCTGGTCGTACTGGTACGGCGTGTTGGCGGCGCCGTACCAACCGAGCACGATGACCACGAGGCCGAGCGGCAGCAGGATCGCGCCGACCCAGAACAGCACGACCTGCAGCAGCGCGGCGTTGTCGTTCTTCAGCGGTGCGATCCCGGAGCGGGACTGGCCCGCCTTCGGCATGGCCCCGAGGCTGCCGGTCCGGGCGCCGCTGGCGGGAGTGGAGGAGACGGTCATGGCTGGTCGCCCTTTCGTTCAGGCTGCCGATCAGGCTTTGCGGAGGTCGGGGAGGCCGCTTTCGAGGCCGTGGGCACACGGAGCGCCGGCGCCGAGGGCGGCGACGCCGAGGCGTCGGAACCAGCTGCCGGCGATGGCCGCCGCGAGGAACGCGGCGACGAGGAGCATCCCGGGGATCGAGCCGAGCGGGGGCAGGCCCGAGCTGGCCGGGGCGGCATCGACGAGGTCGCCGACCGGCGTCCCCGCGGTGGGAGCGGGTGCCGCACCGGCGGGTGCCGGGGCCCCGGCAGCCGGAGGTACGCCGACCGAGCCGGCCGCGGGCTTGGGCGTGCTCGTCGACGGCGGGGTCACGGTGCCCGGCGTCACCGGCGCGACCTCGATCGGCGGCACGGTGTCGACGGTGGCCCGGGCGATGCCGACGGTGAGCACGATCTTCGGGGACAGCGAGCCGAGGCCGGCGATCAGGCCCTTGAGCATCGCGGCCTGACCCGGGAGGTCGGGGACCAGGGCGGTGATCGCGCTGAGCGGGAGCGCCTTGAGCAGCGGCGAGAGCAGCTTGGTGTCGATGGTGATGCGCAGGCCGGCCGACTCGCTGGTGGCGAGGTCGCCCTCGACCGTGCGGACCGGCTTCGGGACCGCGATCGTGATGCCGAGCTGCTCGAGCGCGTCGGCCGGCAGGTCCTGCAGGCCCGGGATCGGCATCGTCTTGCCACTGACGATCGCGCCGTCCGGGCCGATGCCGAACTCCTGGCCGGCGATCGTCATCGTGCCCCACACCGCCTTGCCGCCGGCCTTGCCGGTCGTGCCGTCGCTGGTGGCGCGGGCGACGGTCTCGACGCCGCCGAGCCTGATCAGGCCGCCGAGGAGACGGACCTCGCCGAGGGTGGAACGGGACACGGTCGACACCGGGCCCTTGGTCGCGTCCATCTTGCTGACCGACACGTAGCCGTCGACGTCGACGAGGAGCCCGAGCGGGTTGGCCGGTGCGGCCGACGCCCCGGATCCGCTCGCCCCGCCGAGCCCGCCGCTCAGCAGTCCCTTCAGCCCGTCGGTCAGACCGGTGAGCGGGTTGTCCGCGCTCCCGCCGCCGGCCTCGTCATCGGGCCCGAGGACCGCGCCGTCCGGCGAGAAGCCCGTCTCGGCGATCGCCGTCCGGTCGCCGGAGGTCGTCTGCTGGATGGTTCCCGGGATCTTGTTGTCCTTCTGCGTCGGGGTGTCCCCGGGGTACTGCGAGTTCACCTGGACCGGGTAGCCGTTCTCGGTGAGCGGCGTCGACGGCAGGCCGAGCTGCTCCGCGAAGGTCTTCAGGCCCTCCCCGACCGGGTCGCCCGGCCAGAACAGGCTGGACCGGCCGGACGACATGCCGGAGTCGGCCTTCACCTTGCTGTAGCCCATGTCGAACTCCAGCTGGGCGATCCCGGCGTCGACCGGGATCGGCAGGCTCGGCTCGAAGACCTCGATCCGGACCGGGCTCGACCACGCCGAGGCCGTGTAGCCGCCGTACGACGCCTCTCCGTCGGCCGCCTGCGCGGCCTGGCCGGTGAGGCCGGGCGCGCCGGTCAGCGGAAGCGTGGAGGCGAGGATGCCTCCGGTGACGATCAGTCGGGTGCGGTGTGATCGGCGGGTCATGCTGCCCCTCCCAGGATGACGTCGGCCATGGTCTCGAGGATCTCGCCGGGCTCGCCGGTCGCCACGATGCGACCGCCGGACATGACGGCCGCGTAGTCGGACACCCGCAGCGCCGTGCGGGCGAACTGCTCGATGCACAGGATGGAGACACCGGACGCCGCGATCTGGGCGACCGTGTCGTAGAGCTCCTCGACGATCAACGGGGCGAGCCCCATCGACAGCTCGTCGAGCAGCAGCAGTGCCGGGTCGGATGCGAGCGCCCGCGACATGGCCAGCATCTGCTGCTCGCCGCCCGACATGGTGCCGGCCAGCTGGTTGCGGCGCTCGTGGAGCCGCGGGAAGTAGCCGTAGGCGGTCTCCAGGACGGCGCCGGCCGGCACGCCGGCGTACGACATCAGGCGGAGGTTCTCCTCCACCGTGAGGTTCGGGAAGACCGAGCGCCCCTCGGGCACGGTGCACAACCCGACCCGGGCCAGGTCGTCCGGCCCGGTGCCCTTGGTGCCGGCCTTCACGTGGACGCCGGCGAGGTGGATGTCGCCGGAGGTCGCCTGCTTCTGCCCACTGATGACCTTGACCAGGGTGGACTTCCCGGCACCGTTGGGGCCGAGCAGCGCCATCACCGCACCCTTCGGGACGGACAGGTCGACGCCGCGGAGCACCTCGATCCGTCCGTAGGCCGCGTGGAGGTCGACGACGTCCAGGATCGGGACGCTCATGCCTGCGCCTCCAGCATCGTGGCGGTGACGGGATCCAGCTCCGAGGTGTGGTCGTCCGCCTCGGCGTAGCCGAGGTAGGCCCGCTGCACGACCGGATCGGTACGGACGTCGGCCGGGGTCCCCGAGGCGATGATCTGCCCGAAGTCGAGCACGTGGATGTCGTCGCAGACCGCCATCACCAGGTCCATGTCGTGCTCGACCATGAGGATCGCGGCACCTTCGGCGGCGAGGTCCTTGAGCAGGTCCCCGAACGCGTCCGTCTCGCTCTCGTCGAGCCCGGAGGAGGGCTCGTCGAGGAGCAGGAGCTGCGGGTTGCAGGCCAGCGCCCGGGCGAGCTCGAGCAGCCGCGCGGTGCCGGTCGGGATCGAGTCGGCACGCTCGTCGGCGTACTGCCCGATGCCGACCCGGTCCAGGAGCACGTCGATCTCGAGGTTGGCCCGGCCACCCGGACGGACCCAGGCCACCGGACCGCCGTGGATGTCGCGCGCGACGCGGACGTTGTCGCGCACCGTCAGCGAACCGAACGCCTCCAGCCGCTGGAAGGTGCGGCCGATGCCGTGCTTCGCCCGCTTGTGGACCGGCCAGCGGGTCACGTCGCGCTCCTGGTAGCGGACCCGTCCGGACGTCGGCTTCTGCAGGCCGGTGATCACGTTGAAGCATGTGGTCTTGCCGGCGCCGTTGGGCCCGATCAGGCCGGTGATCTGGCCGCGGTGGGCGCTGAACGTCGCGCGGTTGACCGCGGTGACGCCACCGAACTTCACGATCACGTCGTCCACCTCGAGCAGTGCCGAGGAGCTGTGTCGACCCATCTCAGCCCACTCCCTTCGGTTCCTCGATGCCGGCATCGACCAGGGCGTCGATCGAGCGGGCGGGCTCGGGCCGGGCGGCCTTGAGCAGCCCGTCGAGCCGCTCCCGGAACTGGTCCTCCCAGTGCGGCAGGACGCGCCCGGTCCCCCAGCGGCCGAGCTTGAACAGGTGGTTGGCGATGCCGTTGGGGTCGCGGCCGAGCAGCACCGCGCCGAAGCCGAGGATCGCGAACAGCAGGCCGGCCAGCTCGGGCTGGGACGACTGCCAGACCGGCAGCAGCATCAGCGCGGCGCCGCCGAGCAGCGCGCCGGTCACCGAGGTGACGCCGAAGACGACCGCCAGCAGCAGCACCAGCAGCGACTGGAAGTAGAGGAAGTCGGCGGCGCCGACGGTTCCGCGCAGTCCGGCGAACAGGCCACCGGCGAGACCGGCCATGCCGGCCGAGAGGGAGAAGAGACCCACCCGGAACCAGCGCAGGTCCAGGCCGAGGGTGCCGCAGCCGGAGGGGCTGTCACGCATCGCGATCAGGATCCGGCCGAGCGCGCCGCGGCGCAGCCACAGCAGCAGGAGCCCCATCAGCACGAAGCACAGGACCATGAACCACACGTAGGAGGTGTCGCTGCCGATCCGCACCCCGAGGATCGAGAGCCGCTCGGTGGCGAGCGTGCCGTTGAACTTGAAGGCGAACTCCGCCTGGAAGATCATCTTGTCCATCAGCACCGCGAAGGCCATCGTCGACAGGGCGAGGTAGAGCCCGGTCAGTCGGAGCACCGGCAGCGCGACCAGCGCACCGACCCCGGCGGAGATCAGCGCGGCCATGGCCAGTCCGAGCAGGTTGGGCTCGTCGAGCTTGGCGTAGGCGAGGGCCCCCACGCCGGCGAACGTGAACTGCGCGAGCGAGACGTGGCCGCCGTACCCGGTCAGCAGGACGAGCGACAGCATGACCATGGCGTACGTCGCCGCGACGCCGATCAGCAGCACGTCGGCACGTGAGACCAGCGAGATCAGCACGAAGGCCAGGCCGAGCAGGGCAGCGCCCGACCCGAACGCCCGTGGGACGCTCGGCACCGGCGCCGCGATGATGCCCTTGACCTGGCCGATGCGCAGCTGTGCCTGCGGCATCAGGACCACGATCGCGAACAGGAAGAGCGCCGGGATGACGGGGCGGACGGTGGACCAGAAGCCGTCGGTGGGCAGGTACGCCACCGCCCACGACTCGAGGATGCCCAGGCCCATCGCGCCGGCGAAGGTCAGCGGCAGGCTCTTGAGCCGGCCGAGCATGGCAGCAGCGTAGGCGTTGATGACCAGCAGGGTCAGGGCGTAGTAGTCGAGGCCGACGACAGGCGTGAGCAGGATGCCGCCGAGCGCGGCCAACGACATGCCGATCGCCCAGGCGAGCGCGGCGACCGTGTCCGGTCGGCCACCGAACAGCTTGAGCAGCTCGGGGTTGTCGACCGATGCCCGCATCGCCGTCCCGATCCGGGTGCGGTTCAGCAGCAGGTACAGCCCCACCGCGACCACGACCGAGCAGGTGATCGTCACGACCTGGTGGGCGGTGATGTAGGTGTCCCCGAGCTGCCAGCCGGTGTCGGCGTAGAACGGCAGCAGGACGCGCGCCTCCGGCTTCCAGATCTGCTGGGCCAGCCCGATCAGGCCGACCAGCAGGCCCACGGTCACGACCAGCGCGACGGAGACCGGCCCCTCCCCCAGTCCCCGGGTGACGAAGCGCTGGATGAACCACCCGATCGCCGGCGCCACGACGCCGAGCACCAGGAAGAGGGACAGGACGGTCGGCAGGCCCTGGCGCTGGGTGAAGTCCCAGAACGTGAAGGCGAGCACCATCCCGAACGCGCCATGGGCGATGTTGAAGACCCGCGTCGTGGTGTAGGTCAGCACCAGGCCCGAGGCCATGATCGCGTACGCCGCCCCCGTGAACAGGCCCAGCAGCGTGAAGGCGAACAAGGAGCCCATCGTCGATCAGCCGCCGATGCCGGAGTCCACGACGCGACCGCACATGTAGGCGCCCGGCGAGACCTGCTGCCACTTGCCGCCCTTGTACTGCGCGACCTTGAGACAGGGCGGGGTCTGCGCGGACCCGAGGTTCATCGGGGTGTGCGCGCCGTTGCCGGTCCAGTTGGTGGTGCTGCGCACTGCCTGGACGAGGGATGCCCGGTTGAGCTTGCCGCCGAGCGCGATCGCCTTCTCGACGAAGAGCCGGGTGGCCGACCAGGCGTAGAGCCCGTAGTAGTTCGGGATCGCGCCGGGCTTCACCTGCTGCAGGTACGACAGGTACAGCTGTACCTCGGCGTTGCCCTTGTTCTCGAACAGGTCGTTGGCGGCGTAGATGAAGTCGCCCTCGGCGAGGCTGCCCGCCTGGTCGAGGTAGCGGCGGTCGTAGATCGTCGGGTCCTGCAGGTAGAAGTCCGGCTTGAAGCCCTGCTGCTGCATGGCCTGCTTGAGCTTGACCGCGAACTGGTAGGGGCCCTGGTAGGCGACGGCCTTGATGCCCTTGTCCTTCATCTGCTGGACGTAGGGGGCGTAGTTGAACTCCGCGACGTCGATGCCCTGCAGGTACTTCACGTCCCAGCCGGCGCCCTTCTCGTAGCCGGCCGCCATGCTCTTGGCGTTGACCGGCGCCGCGCCGGCGTTCACGTACATCACGGCGGCGTTCTTGACCGCGCTCGGGTACTTCTGGGCGAACCACTTCGCGGCCGAGTCCGGGATCAGGTTGGTCCGGATGGCGTACGCCGCGAAGCAGGACCTGCATGCCTGGCGCTCCGGGTTGACCGTGACCGCCCGGAGGTCCGGCAGGCCGCACGCGTTCGCCGTACCGGCGCCGCCACTGTCGAAGGCGGACATCGACCCGACGGCGGCGAAGGCGTTGTCGCACGCCTTGACGTAGGCCTGCTGGTCGGCGCCCGCGTCGGCGCGGCTGTCGAGGTTCACCAGCTCGAGCTTGCGCCCACAGATGCCGCCGGTGGCGTTGAAGTACTTGATGTACGCCGCCGTGGCCTGCTGCGCCGACTCGAAGATGCCGGGCACGGGGCCCGAGATGTCGGAGATGTTGGCGAGGGTGATCGTCTTGTCGGTGATCCCCTTCTGGTTCTTGAAGCCCGCGCACGACCCGGCCTTCACGCCACCGGTCGCGGAGCCCTTGCCGCCACCGCCGCCGGTGCCGCCGGAGCCGGACGATCCGGTGCCGCCGGAACCGGAGCCCGTGGCCCCCGTGCCGGAGCCGGTGTCGCCTCCGGCCGCGGCACCGTCGACCGCGCCGGTGTCGCCACCGGCCGCGGAGTCACCAGTGCCGCCGTCGGCGACGCCCCAACCTCCGTTCCCGGAGTTGTTGGTGTCACCGCTGGCCCGCGCGACCGTGTCCGGGTCGAGCTGGGAGCCGCAGGCGGCGAGGAGCAGGACGAGCAACGACGCGCCGACGAGGCGCGCGAGACGTACCAGAGACAAGACCCAGTCCCTTCGGGAGCACTGCCGGGATCAGAAGTCTCGATGAGACCTCTATCAGAGTAACGACGCCGTGTGATCGGGGTCACGCCCTGCGTCCACAAAATGAGAACACGTTCCACCGCGTTCCGGAAGGGTGGTCCAGACCGGTGGGGAACCTGCACACCGCGCCGGACGTCACAGGCATCATGAGGTCCATGCACATCCGCCGCGCCGCCCTGCCGACCCTCGCCGCCCTGCTCGCCCTCGGCATGTCCGCCTGCGGGCGCGAGGACGACGAGAAGGCCGCGGACCCGGCGAGCGACGCCCCCTCCTCGGGTACGACGAGCGGCGACCCCACCGACGACCCGACCACGAAGCAGTGGCCGGCCTTCACGGCGGCCGACTACACCTACCGCCTCGAGGTGCTGTGCTTCTGCCCGCTGACCGGCCCGCTCCGGGTCACCGTCGCCGACGGCGAGGTCACCTCGGCGACCCGGCTCACCAAGCCGGGCAAGGGCCAGCAGGCGCCTGAGTTCGCCCGGCTGACGATCAACGACCTGATCGCGAAGGCGAACGACGCATCGGTGTTCAAGGCCGACGTGACGTGGCCGGCCGGCACGGACCACCCGACGAAGGTCGTGATCGACCAGATCGAGAACGCCGTCGACGACGAGGTGACCTACACGATCAGCAACGTCGAGGTGACCCCGGTCAGCGCGGGATGAGCGCCCAGTAGTCGAGGTCGAGGAGCACGCCCTCGGCGTACTTGCCGTCCTCGGCGCGCAGCGTCATCGACTCGTCACGGCCCTTGGTCGCGACCAGCCGCAGGCGCAGGGCACCGACGCCGGGCGCCGAGGTCTCGGCCTTGTCGAGCACCTCGGACCACGCGTAGACGGTGTCGCCCGCGAAGGCCGGTGAGGTGTGCGCGCCCGCGTTGATCGCCGCGACCAGCTGGGCGTTGGCGAGTCCGTTGAAGGAGAGCGCGCGGGCCATCGAGATGATGTGGCCGCCGTACACGAGGTTGCGGCCGTCGGGGCGCGCCTCCTTGTTGAAGTGCACCTTGGCGGTGTTCTGCCACAGGCGGGTGGCCTGCTGGTGCTCGGACTCCGTGAGCGTGACGCCGTCGACGTGGTCGATCTTCTCGCCCACCTCGTAGTCGCCGAAGCGGTGCGTCTCCCCCGCCGCCGCGAAGTCGTAGTCGGAGAAGTCGAGGCCGGCGGGCAGCACCAGGTCGGCGGCGGTCACCGCCGGCGCGAGGTCCGGTACGACGGCCTCCGGCGCGGGCGCGTCGAGGTCCCGCTTGTGCACCATCACCCAGCGAGCCCACTCCAGCGCCACCTCGCCGCGCTGGTTCGTCGCGGTCGAGCGGACGTAGACGACGCCGCTCCTGCCGTTGGAGTTCTGCTTGAGGCCGATCACCTCGGAGGTGGTCGACAGCGTGTCGCCGGGCACGACGGGCTGGTGGAAGCGGCACTCGGCGTAGCCGAGGTTGGCCACCGCGTTGAGCGAGATGTCCGGGACGGTCTTGCCGAACGCGATGTGGAACGCGATCAGCTCCTCGACCGGGTGCTGCGCCAGGCCCACCGACGCGGCGAAGGACGCGGAGGAGGGCACGGCGAACCGGGTCGGGTAGAGCGAGCCGTAGACGGCCCGGTCACCCTCGGTGACGGTGCGCGGCGTCGCGTGGACGAGGCGCTGCCCGATCGTGAAGTCCTCGAAGAAGTTCCCGGCCCACGTCTTCGAACCCAGTGTCTTGGAAGTCGCGCTCACGGTCGACCATTCTTCCGCCACCACGACTTCTTCCCGTCACCGGCTCCAAGGCGTGAGAGGACCTCCTGCACCGGCCCGGCCGGCTTGCAGACGCCGAAGGCGTCCTTGGGCTGCTCGGCGAGCGCGGCGAGGGCCTCGGCGAGCTGGTCGCGCGTCTCCAGCAGCTGCGGGATGTGCGTGCCCTGCGTCGGGTCCGCCTCGACCAGCAGGCCGAGCTCGCGCAGCGTGTCGAAGTCGTCCTCGGTGGTCGCCTCGAAGATCCGGGTGAGGTACTTCTCGCGCAGCTCCGGCGTCAGCGGCTTGCCGATCAGCGCCTGGATCGCGCCCTTCGTCCGTTCGCGGACGGGACGCAGGCTGATCTCCGGACCGGCTGCCAGCATCGCGCTCCACTTCCGGACGAAGTCCTCGCCGGAGTACGACTCGTAGTGGAGGACGTCGAGGCCCGGCGCCGTGAAGTGCGGGACCTCGTCGCGCTTCTCGTCGACCGTGCGGTGGATGGTCAGCCAGCGGTCCAGGCGCGGCCGGGTGGCCGTCTTGCCCTCGACGTGGCCGTGGAAGAGGTGACCGTTCGCAGGCTTCTCGATCACGCCGAGCACCTCGAGCAGCTTGAGGTCGGGCTCGTCGAGCAGCTTCTTGAACCAGGTGGGGCTGCCGTCCCAGTGCTTGCGGCTGACCGCCTCCAGCGGCGCGAGCCGCACGGCGTCGTACGACGACGGGACGGCGTCGATCACGGCCCGGTCGATCTGGCAGATCTCGTCGGCGTCGACGTGGAAGATCCAGTCGACGCCCGGCACCACGGTCAGCACCGCCTTGGTGATGTTGGCGTGCATCCGCTGCCGGTTGTTGAGGTCGGCGGGCCGCTTGCCGCCCCACCACGCGTCGTCGGCGACCACGAGGGTCACGTGCTCCTGGGCGGCGAGCCACGCCTCGACCTCGGGGTCCGGGCCGTCGAGGAAGACGACCATGTGGTCGACGCCCCCCGCGAGGTTGCCACGGACGAACCGCTGGACGTTGGCGAGCGTGTCCTTGACGGTGCTGACGGTCGCGATCACGCCCGCGACACTACAGAGGGACCGTCGGCGAAAAGGACGACGGGCCGCCCCGGAGGACGGCCCGTCGTGGAGTCAGCTGCTCAGAGCTTGTAGTCCTTGAGGAGGGACCGGCCGATGATCATCTTCTGGATGTCGGAGGTGCCCTCGCCGATGAGCATGAACTTGACCTCGCGCATCAGGCGCTCGATCTCGTACTCCTTGGAGTAGCCGTAGCCGCCGTGGATCCGGAAGGAGTCCTCGACGACCTCGTTGGCGTACTCCGAGGCGACCATCTTGGCCATGCCGGCCTCGACGTCCATCCGCTTGCCGGTGTCCTTGAGCCGCGCGGCGCGCACCATCATGGTGTGCGCGACCTCGACCTTGGTCGCCATCTCCGCGATCCGGAACAGCACCGCCTGGTGCTCGGCGATGACCTTGCCGAACGTCTTGCGCTGCTGGGCGTAGGCCACACCGAGCTCGAAGCCACGCCACGCCAGGCCGCACGCACGCGCGGCCACGTTGACCCGGCCGACCTCGACGCCGTCCATCATCTGGAAGAAGCCCTTGCCGGGCTCGCCGCCCAGGATCTGGTCGGCGCCGATCTGGTGGCCCTCGAGGATGAGCTCGGTCGTCTCGACGCCCTTGTAGCCCATCTTGTCGATCTTGCCGGGAACGGTGACGCCCTGGGCGGTCTCCCCGAACCCGGCCTCCTTCTCGACGAGGAAGGTGGTCATGTTCTTGTAGACCGACTCGGCACCCTCGTCGGTCTTGGTCAGCAGCGCGACCAGGGTGGAGGTGGCGCCGTTGGTCAGCCACATCTTCTGCCCGGTGATCGAGTACGAGCCGTCATCCTGCTTGGTGGCCTTGGTCGAGACCGCGGAGACGTCGGAGCCCAGCCCGGGCTCGGACATCGAGAACGCGCCGCGGACCTCGCCGGTCGCCATGCGCGGGAGGTACTTGGCCTTCTGCTCCTCGGTGCCGTGCTGCATGAGCAGGTAGGCCACGATGAAGTGGGTGTTGATGACGCCCGACACGCTCATCCAGCCCCGCGCGATCTCCTCGACCACCAGGGCGTAGGTCAGCAGGGACTCGCCCAGGCCACCGAACTCCTCGGGGATGGTCAGGCCGAACACGCCGAGCTCCTTGAGCCCGTCGATGATGTCCTGCGGGTACTCGTCGGCGTGCTCCAGGTCCTGGGCGACCGGGATGATCTGCTCGTCCACGAAGACACGTACGGCCTTCAGGATCTCGGTCTGGTCCTCGGTGAGTCCCTCGGTCTGACAGAGCTTCGGCATCGCTTCCCTTTCGCTGGTGGTACCGCCAGCGAACAATACCCGCGGGTAGCTGCCGCAGGACCCTCCGAACGGGGGGCGAGACCGTGACGTGAGGCACGTCACCGGAGGCCACCCTGTGCCCTCAACTAGCCTCTCCGTCATGAGCGAGTACGACGCCCCGCACCCCGCCGACGCCTACGCCCCGGCTGCCGGCGACCTGATCGGCGACCCCGGCCGGCGCTCCCGGATCCGCACCGTGCTCGACGTCGACCAGACCATCAACAAGCTCGACGCGACGGCGGACCGGCTCAACGTCACGCTCGACACCTTCGGCGCGCTGCTGGTGGACTTCACCGCCGCACTGCACCAGTTCAACGAGAGCGTGGCCGGCTTCAACGGCACCGTCGGCGACTTCCAGGGCGTCGTGCAGCGCGCCGACGGCCTGCTCGGCCGCGCGGAGTCGCTGCTCGCGCCGTTGGCTGCGACCCAGCAGGTCGGCGACCAGCTCAAGGCCGCCAGTCAGGTCGCGGGCCAGGTCGCCACGCAGGTCGCCAGCGCCGCGGTGAAGCGCGGCGTCGCGGCCAGCAAGGGCCTCACCGCCCGCGGCTGAGTCGCCGGCGCGCGGCGCCGAGGCGGCGTCGTACACCGCCGGCGGTGGGGGGCTCCGCGCCCCCGGTCCGCTGGGCGAGGCGCTGCTCGAGGCGCTCCTCGAGGACCTCGCCGAGCGCGCGGGTCGCGACCTCCAGCACGGCGGCCTCGTCCGGGCCGCCCGTGTCCTCGAAGACACTGCTGTCCGGCAGCAGGTCGGCGACGTCACCGGCCACGGGGCAGCCGAGCTCGCCGATGGCCCGGACCGACTCCTCCGCGAGCTCGCGGCACCAGGCCTCGTGCGCGCGACCGAGCCGGACCGGCACCGATCCGGCACGGGCCAGGATGCCCATCGCGAACCAGCGCTTGCCGGCCTCGCCGTAGGGGACGCGGCGCCGGTAGCGGGCCGGGACGCGGTCGTTGACCCGGCGCAGCAGCTCGGCCTCGGCCTCCCCCAGCCCCGGGTTGCCGGGGCCTGCCTTCGACGGGTCGAGGGCCGCCGGGTCGACGCCGAGGACGGCGCAGTAGCGCTCCAACAGCGCCTCCCGCGGACCGGCCGGACCGGGCACGGTGACGACGTGGATCCGCTCGGGCGGGACGTGCCGTGCCCAGCGACCGAGGACGCCGGTCAGGTCGAGACGGCGCCACACCGCGCCGGTTCGAGCGTCCGCGGCGCGCAGGGCGGCGACGTACTCCTCCAGCGTGTCCGAGCGGCCGGCCTTGAGGCCTTCCTGCCACAGCGACGGGACCTGCCGGCCGATGTCGCGGGTGGTGACGACGACGTGCACCTCATGGCCCTCGCACGCCTCGAGCAGCCGGCGGATCTGGGCCACGGAGGCCGACGCGAGCGTCTCGTGGCTGATCAGGGCCGACGGCGTCGTGACGGCGGCCAGCTGCCCGGGGAGCAGGTCGACCGAGCGGCCGACCCGCGGCGCGTCGTGCGGGTCGATCCGCTGGCGCACGTCGAGCGCGAGCCAGAAGGTCTCGAGCCGTCCCTCGGGCACCATCGTGACGCCCTGGCCGCGCAGCTCGTCGACCGAGCTCCAGCAGACGTTCTGCAGGTAGGACGTGCCCGTCTTCTGCAGGCCGATGTGGAGGTAGAGCCGCGTCACGCGGCAATGTCTACCCGATCCACCTGTCAGCGTGCGCGGCAGGACCTGGGACCTCTCCTACCGGATCTGGCGACTGAACCCGGCGCGCAGGGCGAGGAAGTCCGCCTTCTCCACCGTGAACTGGCCCCGGGCCAGCCGCAGCGCCATCCGGTAGTCGAGCGGCTGGTCAACCTGGACGCCGAGCAGCTGCACGTCGGCCGTGCGGTTGATCATCACGGCGGTCGCGGGCAGCTCGGCGCTCTCGCGCCAGGGCCGCTGGATGGCCCACGAGGACCGCGCCTTCGACGTACCCAGGAGCGACATCAGTGCCTTCTCCTGCGTGGACAGGCGGGTGTTGGTCGTGACCACCTGGACGTTGACGCCACGCTTGTGGGCGTTGCGCAGCGCGTTGAGCACGACCGGGTCACCGAGCCGCTGGGTGGCGACCTGGACCGTCGCGCCGGCCGGGGCGAGTCCGACCGCCTTGATCACCCGGCTGATCACCGCGCGACGCGAGACGGCGCTCGTGGACGTCGGGATGTTGACCACGTGGCCGCGGACGAAGGTCGGCGCGGTCCGCGCCACCGTGACCCGCGGGTTCAGGGTCATGTTGGCGACGACCGCGTTGTGGTCGGAGTAGAGGTCGCGGGTGACCTGGCGGGTGACCGCGAACTGCGCGGCGTTGCGCACGAAGATGTAGTCGATCGTCGCGCTGCCGTGGGTCGGCAGCATCGTGCCGGTCATGTCCCACGTGGGCGTCATCTGGTACGACGTCAGCAGGGTCCGCGGGTAGAGGCGGCCGCGGTAGTGCTGGTTCAGGTCCCCGGCGAGCAGCACGGGGCCGTCCGCGGCGAGCTGGTTGGTCAGGCCGCCGAGCTTCTCGACCGACGGGATCAGCAGGTCGCCGATCGGCTCCGTCTTCGGCGCCACGTGGTAGGAGACGACCGAGATCGTCTGGCAGCCGTCGGCCGACTTCAGCGTGACCCAGTTGGCGTAGCGGATGCCGAGCTCGGTGGACTGCGTCGAGAGCTTGCCGCCCACGTTGGAGACGTACATCGTGCCCTGCGCCATGGCGTTCCAGCGGTCGGTGCGCCACACGACCGGGTTGGCGCCGGTGTACCGGCCGGGCGTGCGCCAGATCGCGTAGCCGGCGGGCGCGAGCACCGTGTCGGAGCGACCCGCGACCTCGTTCAGCGCGACGAAGTCGGGCTTGTCGGCGAACACCTTCGCGAGGTCGGCATTCGTCTGGGCCTGCGTCATGCCCGACTTCACGTTGGCCTCGACCATCTGGAGGGCCCTCGTCGTCGTGCAGCCCTCCTTGGCGGCGAGCCGGACCGGGTCGCTGCCGACCGTCAGCCCCGGCACCACGGCGAGGGCCAGGCCTCCGGCTGCCAGGGCGGTTGCCAGTCGCCGTACTCCGCTGAACCGCTGGCGCATTTGCTCATTCCCCTCAGAGAGACAACTCGCCTCTAACAACAAAAGTCACACGAATCTCACCAGTCACTTTCGACTCTCGCAATAGGAACCGAATAACTACAAACGTGTAATTCGGATCATCACAACGGTGTAATTCGGAAATCCCGGAAATGCGCGAAAGCCGACCGACACGGGTCGATCGGCGCGCAGGCGACAGACCTGAGCGGTGAGGCGGGACCGGGTCCCGGGCGTCAGCCCCGGCCGAGGCCGAGCGCGGCGGCGATCGGGTCGGCGAGCAGCGTGGAGTACTCGACCGTGACGTGCTCGCGGTCGCGCAGCGGGACGACGTTGCCGATGACCGCCGGGCAGCGGTCCTCGACGCAGAACCACCGGCGGGCGTCGACCCAGGTCATCCCGAGGTCCTCGACGGTGCGGCGGAACTGGCCCTGGATCCGGGTCGGGCCGGCCTCGGCCTCCTGCAGGCAGTCGCCGAGGTCGACGTCACGCGCGGAGATGCAGGTGCCCGGCGCCTGCGGCAGCTTCGGGCTGTCCCCGATCATCGCCACCTGGCCCGCGAGCGGGCGCAGCAGCTCCAGCTGGTCGTGCAGGGCGCCGACCTGGCGGGTCCTCATCGCCGGCGACTGGTAGGCGTTGTTGGCCAGCACGACCAGGTCCGGGTGGAGCTCGCGCACCTGGTCGACCGACCAGGCCTTGAAGTCGGCGCACTCCGTCCACGCCCGGCCGCCGTCGGTGAGCCGGGTGAAGGTGATCGCGGGACAGCCGCTGTAGACGAACACGTAGACGCGGTAGCCGTGCACCCGTCCGATGGCGTCGATCGCGGGGCTCCAGTGGCGGGCGTGCGAGTCGCCCATCAGCACGATGCTGCGTTCGGCGTCGGGGTCACCGAACGCGCAGAGCCTGCGGGTGCCGGTGCGGTAGTCGCAGTCGCCGAGCGGCGCGACGGACTTCCGCACCGCGCCCAGGGCCGGTTCCAGGCCGCCGGGCACGCGCCGGTCGTCCTCGGCCGCGAGCACGGACGCCTCGACGAGCGCCACGGTCGGGTCCTTGCTGAGCCCGTCGGTGCCGTAGTCGGAGACGGAGATCCCGGGATTGTCCTCGAGCGCCGCGATCTGGCTGTCGACCCAGGCGTGGGCGCCGACCGCCGTCACGACGACCATCGCGAGGCTGACCGGGTAGAGCGTGATGGCGCGCAGCCGCGGCCGCCAACGCACGCCCTTGCGGAACGGCTGCTCGACGAGGTGGTAGCTCGCGGCGCTCAGCGCGAAGATCAGCACCAGCGCGACCGCCAGGTGCGGCTTGCTGAGGCGGGACTCCTCCCAGTACTCCTCGCACAGCCGCAGCACCGGGAAGTGCCACAGGTAGAGGGAGTACGACCAGTCCCCCACCACCCGCGCCGGCGCGATCGAGAACAGCCGGAAGAGGTACGTCGACGGCGCGCCGGTCGTGCTGCCCCCGGCCAGCATCAGGGCCGATCCCACGACCGGCACCAGCGCGGCACTGCCGGGCACGGCGGTCTGCGCGTCGAACCGGAGCGTCGCGAAGGCGACCAGCGCGAGGCCGACCGCGAGGACCGCCTCCGTGGCCCACCGGCCCAGCTTCGGCGCCCGACCCCACACGAGGGTCGCCGCGAGACCACCGATGCCGAGCTCCCAGGCCCGGGCGGCCGTCGAGAAGTAGGCGCCGGTCGGGCTCGTGGCGGTGACGTGGATCGACCAGGCCAGCGAGGACAGGGTCACCGCGGCCAGGACCACGAAGACCGTGCGCCGCAGCAGCCGGACACGGTCCGCCTCCGCGGCGTCGCCCGCCCGGCGTCGTACCAGGACGGCGACGGCGAGCAGCAACAGCGGGATGACGATGTAGAACTGCTCCTCCACCGACAGCGACCAGTAGTGCTGCACCGGCGAGGGCGGCTCGCCCTGGGAGAAGTAGTCCGTCTCGACGAGGCTGAAGCGGATGTTGGCCGCGAAGAACGCCGCCCACACGGAGTCCTTGATCACCTCGGCGCCGCGCACCAGCGGCAGGACGTACGCGGACGCGATCGCCGTCGCGACGAGGACGATGGTCGCGGCCGGGATGACCCGCCGCGCGCGGCGCGCGTAGAAGTCGAGGATCGAGATCCGCCCGGAGTCCCCCGCCTCGCGGACCAGCAGGCCGATGATCAGGAAGCCGGAGATCACGAAGAAGACGTCGACGCCGATGAAGCCGCCGGACGCGGTGCGGAAGCCCGCGTGGGCGAGGATCACCAGGCCGACGGCGAGCGCACGCAGGCCCTGGATGTCGGAGCGGAAGGACCGCGTGTCCGCCACGGCGATCCTCCTGGTCACAACTGATCACGGCGCCACCGGCCGGTCGTACGGGACCCGCCGCGAACCCTGCTCCTGCGCAGGGCCTCGGGTAGGGTACCCGCCATGCCCGAGCACTCCGGACCTCGCCGGCACGCCGCGCGTTCGGAGCTCATCCCGGTCGTGGCCGTGATCCTGCTCGGCGCGATCCTGCTCGGCGTCGCGACGCTGTGGGACGGTGGCGCGCCCGACGACGCCGCCACCGATCCGGTCGCCGCCCGCGCGGACATCGCCCAGGCCGCCGACCCGACCCGGGCGCGCCACGACGCCGAGGACCTCGAGGTCGAGGGCCAGCTGATCGAGCCGCTGGCCGACTCGGCCGCGCCCGAGAAGGACGGCGACCTGGAGAAGCTCCGCGTCGCCGCCGAGTCGCAGCGGACGCGGATCCGCGAGGTGTCCTTCGGCATCGGCACCTTCAACGTGCTCGCCAGCCAGCACACGGACGGCGGCGGTGACCACGCCTCGTGGCCGAGCTCCGGCTGGCGCACGCCGCAGGAGGTCGCCTACATCCGCAACTCGGGTGCCTCCGTCGTCGGCCTGCAGGAGGTGAAGTCCGGGCAGCTCGCCGGGCTGACCTCGGGCCTCGGCTTCAAGGCCTGGCCGGGCGGCTCCGACCCGGACAACTCGGTGATCTGGGACCCCGACGTGTTCGAGTTCGTCTCGGGCGACGCGTTCTACATCACCTTCATGCACGGCACCCGCATGCAGCCGATCGTCCGGCTGCGCCACCGGAAGACGAACCTCGAGTTCTACTTCCTCAACATGCACGCGTCCGCCGGCGGGGGTCAGTACGCCGCCAGCCGCGCGGCCGGCCACAACACCGCCGCCGCCACGGTCAACCGCCTCAAGAAGGACGGCATCCCGATCTTCCTGACCGGCGACATGAACGACCGCGAGGCGTTCTTCTGCCGCGTGATCCCGCAGACCGGCATGGTCGCGGCAGCGGGCGGGTCGACCTCGGGCGGCTGCCGGCCGCCGGGCGACATGCCCGTCGACTGGATCGTCGCGACCGACCAGGTGTCGTTCAGCAACTTCTTCAACGACAAGTCACCGGTCGCGCGCAGGGTCAGCGACCACCACTACGTCTCCGCCACCGCGACCGTCCAGGGCGCGAGCTGACGTCGTCGCCGCCCTTGCGGGACGCGGTGCGCAGCTCGCGGACGTCGCCGAGCAGCACGGCGACCAGCTCGGTGGCCGCAGCCGCGACCTCCGCCTCCGTCACCGAGTCCGGCGTACGACGCTCCGGCAGCTCGTCGGGGACCCGCAGGTGCTCGATGTCGCCCACCACGTCGACGCCGTGGGCGGTGACGTAGTCGATCGCCGCGAGCGAGCGTTCGCGGCAGTCGGCGACCTGGTCGGGGTAGGGCCAGAACGGCTCGCCCTTGCGCGGCACCAGTCGCTCGTCGGCGAGGAAGGTGCGGATGTAGACGCCACGGTCGAACGCCTTGCCGAACGAGCCGAGGTGGGCGTTGACCCGGCGCAGCACCTCCGCCTCGACGACGCCCATCGACTCGTTGGGGAAGGACTGCGAGAGGTCGTAGTCGGCCGTGCTCAGGCCGAGCAGGCCGCCGAAGCGGTGCCAGATCTCGTCGCGTGGCGCGGTCCGGTCGAGCGGGAGCACGTGGATCCGGTCGTGCGGCACCGCCTCGGACCAGCGCTCGAGGACGAGCCGCAGGTCGAGGGTGCGCCAGTTCCAGATCGCCGTCGGGTTCGGCGACACCGTGCGCGAGTAGTCCGCCATCGGCGTGGTGGCCTTGTTCTTCAGGCTCTCCTGCCAGCTGGCCGTGAACAGCCCGAGCGGCTCGCGCGCGGTGACGACGACCTCGACCTGCGCGGGCGCCAGCGCCTCGACCATCGCCACCGCCTGCTCCGCGCTGGCGGCGGCGAAGAACTCGTGGCTCACCAGGCCGTCGCCGTCCCAGGCCGCGAGCTCGGCGCGCAGCCGGTCCCACGAGGTCTGCTCGCGCTCCGGGCGCTTGAGGATCGCATCGCCCTCACGGACCACGCGGCTCGCCCACAGGTGGTCGCGGCGCTCGGACCCGGGCAGCAGCAGGCCCTCGGCACGCAACTGGTCGCGTGAGGACCACAGGATGGTCTGGAGGTAGCTGGTGGCCGTCTTGGGCAGGCCGATGTGGAGGAAGACCCGGCGCGCCATGTCTGGACCCGTCCCCCGGCCTAGAGGCCCTGCTGGAACTTGTCGATCGCCGCGGCCACGCGGTCCTCGTCGCGGCTCGCGAGCGGGACCAGCAGCTCCTGGACCAGGTCGGTCAGCTCCGCCAGCCGCAGGTGGTGGCGGCGCAGCTCCGCGATCGACGCCTCGATGCCCTCGACCCGGGCGCGGAGCTCAGCGAGCTCGTTCCGCGCCGCCCGGCCAACCCTCACGCCCACTGTGCCACCAATCGTCGGATCTGGTTCTCGGAGCCGTCCCCGTCGGGAACCGGATCCACGGAAAGGACCGCGCCACCATGCTGTTCGGTGAGCTCGACCAGGCGGTCGATCGCGAGCGGACGGAGCCCGAACGGCGGCTCCCCGCCCCCCGTCCAGACGTCAGCATAGAGCGTGCCGCCGCCGCGCAAAGCCAGCGAGGCGAAGCGCATCAGGCCTTCGCGGCCGGTGCGGTTGGTCGCCTCGAGGACGTGGCGGGCGAGGATGACCCGCTCCCCCGGCTCACGCACGACGCGGGCGCCCTCGCTCAGCACGGAGCGGAAGTCGGTGAGGTTGAGCGGGCGCGCGGTCAGGTCCACGCCCCGCCGTCCGGCGCCGATCAGCGCACCGCGGCTGGCGCGGGTCACGTAGTCGTAGGCGGTGACCTTGCGCCCCTGCACGGCCAGCCACAGCGCGTCGACGCCCAGTCCGGCGCCGACGTCGAAGATCTCGGCCCCCTCGGGGGCCTGGCCGGCGACGTACCGGGCGAGCCCGGAGGGCACCGGCTTCGGGACCCGGCCACCGGCACCGATCAGCTTGCGCTCCCAGTCGCGGCGGAAGACGGTCATGCCGCGGAACCAGTCGTTGAGGCGCAGCGTCGTCGAGCGCGGCGTCTCGAACTTGAAGGCGGGATCGGGCACGCGCCACGAGGGACCGTACATCGCCTCGAGGAGCTTCTCGGGCCGCGCCGGCGCGGGGTACTCACGGCCGGCGAGCGTGCAGGTCCCGAGCGGGAGGAGCCAGCTCTCGTCGTACTCGGTGCCGACCTCGCCCATCAGGTAGAGGCGGCCGCTGTCCATGAAGCCGCCGAAGAGGTCGAGGCCACGGACCGACCCGTCGCTCTCCTCCACGTCGATGCGGAAGGCCGCCCCGCTGTAGCGGTAGGTCGCGAAGCCGCGCTCGCTGACCGCGCGCTGGAGCCGGTAGGACTCGGTGATCACGTCGGCGGGCACCGTGTGCCGCGAGACGTAGCCGAGGTCGGCGTCGGAGTCGTGGCCGAGGAACTGCCCCTCCCGCACCGCCCCCAGCAGGGTGCCGTAGGCCGGGAACGCCTGGACGTCGAGCTCGGCCAGCATCGCGATCACGGTGTCCATCGCGTCGAGCAGCGGCTCGAGCTGCTCGGCGGTCCGGCCGCCGAACGTCGGGCTGAACCGGCCCGACTTGTCGAGGCTGATCTCCAGGCCCTGGCTGTTGACGAACGCGACCCGCGCCGTGGCGTCGCCGAACTGCTGGTCGAAGTGACCGATGTCGGCGCCGAGGACGTGGTCGCGGAACACCAGCTCGGTGCGGCCCTTGAGGTAGGGCCGCATCCGGTCGGGCCACGCGACGGTACGACGGCTGAGGCTCCGCGGCACGCGCACGGTGTCGCGCACCAGCCAGAACGACCAGATCCGCCGACCGTCGAACAGGACGTCGACCACGCGGTCGTCACCGTGGACGACCAGCCCCATGCCGGTGTCGTCGACCCGGACGACCCGAGTGCGTCCGACCTTCCCGACGACCCGGCGGGCCGCGGTGACGGCCCGCCCGGTCAGGTCGGCCACGGTCAGTCCATCTCCATGTTCGCGTACGGGTCGACCTTCGAGGCGTCGATGCCGGGCAGCAGCGGACGGCTCACCGGCGGGTTCGTGAACCAGTTGTCGATGTAGTTCTGGTACTTCAGGGTGACCGACCGGTACTTGAAGACGCCGATGTTCTCGTCGGAGATCTTCGACAGGTCGGAGACGTTCGAGGAGCCCTGCAGCGTCCACCAGTAGCTCTTGTCGTCGCTGCCGTTGGCGTCGGAGCGACCGTTGATCGTCCACGCCTTCAGGTGGAAGTACTTGTCGAACTCGCCGTCGCCGTCGGCGTCCTGGGCGAGCTGGCGCAGCGGCACCGGGCCACGTCCCGCCGTGCTGCTGAGGTACTTCTTCACGTCGACGCCGATGACGGTGTAGCCGACCTTCACGTTGCAGCCGTTGTTCCAGAGGCGACGCAGCTCCTTGGCGACCGTCATGCCCCAGGTGCCGCGGAACACGTCGGGAGCGGCCCGGATGATGGTGCGGCCCCCGCTGGTGCCCGCGCCGGACGCGCCGGTGCAGGTCACGTGCTTGAGCTGGTAGGTCAGCGGGTCGGTCTCGCCGCTGAGGCGGGGCGAGAAGTGGAGCTCGTAGGTCGGCCGCTTGAACGACACCCAGGTCGGGCTGACGTACTGGTCACGCCACATCTGGTTGTAGACGCCGTAGACCCACTTGTAGAGGTCGGCGTTGTCGACGTAGGTGTAGAGGTCGTTCCACTGGTTGCCGGCCGCGGCGTTGGTCAGGTTGGCCGAGCCCTGCATGACGACGTTCCGCGAGGCACCGACCTTGGAGAACATGTAGTACTTCGCGTGCGCGGAGGCGGCGACCCCGCGGCGGCAGGAGCCGGCGCACTTCTTCGCGTAGCTGTAGCGGCTGGTCGGGAACTTGGCCGACTTGGCCGCGTTGGCCGCGCGCAGTCCGCGCACGAGCCGGGTGAAGCCCGGGTTCGGGACGTCCTTGCTCTGGTTGGCCGCGTCCATGATCACGCGGACCCGGACGCCGCGCTGGGCGGCGTCGACCAGCGCGCTCACAGCCGAGTCGGACATGATGTTCCAGCTCATCACCTGGATCGATCCGCTCGACGGGGTGCGGCGGATCGTGGAGATGATCTTGTTGATGATCGCCCACTTCTGGGCGCGGGTGCCGTTGGCGGAGCTGAACGTCGCACCCGCGCTGATCCGGCACGTCGCCGTGGCGGAGCGCCAGCAGGTGTAGGGCCCGGCGGCAGCGGCGGCCGCCCGGGCAGGCGCGAGCTGCTCTCCCGCGGGAGCCGCGTCAGCGGCCGGGACGGCACGTCCGAGCGGCAGGAACAGCACGACAGTGACGAGCACCATGAGAAGGCGACGCACGTTGAACAACCTCCGAGGGTCCGTTCGGGTACCGGATGCTGGTGGCAACTCCCATTGCTGCCCGAAGGGCCGGACCGGTCCCTCCCACGCCGGGTACCTTAACCCAAGGTGACAGGCGAAAACGTCATCCGCGACAGGTGGCGACCTCGGCCTTGTACTCCTTCGATGTGGTGAGCGCAACATCCCCGCCGGAGATGGTGCCTCCACGCACGGCCCAGAACCGGTCGTCGTACCGCACCAGCGTCTGGCCGGACGAACAGCCCAGCCCGTCGGGCGCGACGAGCAGGCCGTCGACGGCGCAACCGCTGTAGGCGCGGGGCAGCTTGCCCCCCGACGTCCAGACCTCCGAGCACTCCGGCGTGCCGGCCGGAGCCGGGGTCGTGGTCGACGACGGGGCCGTGGTCGGCGCCGACGAGGACTCCGAGGTGGTCCCGGTCGGCGAGCTGGTGTCGTCGGCCGTGCCGTCGTCGTCGGAGCCGCAGCCGGCAAGGAGAAGCGTCGCAGCGGTGGCCAGGCCCGCCCAAGCCGTCATTCGTGCACCCATGCAGCAAGCGTAGTGGCTGGCCGGGGCGCCGGAGCCGTGTTCGCGCGGTCCGGCGGTAGCGTTGACCATCGTGAGCAGCACCCCTTCCCGCGTGTTCGCGGCCAGGTTGGTCGGACTCCCGATCTTCGACCCCCAGGGGGACCAGGTCGGGAAGGTCCGCGACCTCGTCGTCGCCATGCGCGCCGAGGGCACCCAGCCGCGGGTGCTGGGGATGGTCGCCGAGGTGTTCGGCCGGCGCCGGATCTTCGTGCCGATGACGCGGGTGACCAACATCGACAGCAGCCACGTCTACACGACCGGACTGCTGAACATGCGCCGGTTCGAGCAGCGCTCGACCGAGACGCTCGTGATCGGCCAGATGCTCGACCGCACCGTCACCATCAAGGACTCCGGCGTGACCGGATCGGTGTACGACGTCGCGATGGAGCCCGCCCGCAACCGCGACTGGGTGCTCAGCCGGGTCGCGGTGGCCGAGCCGTCGAAGGGCTTCCGGCGTCGCGGGCAGACCCACGTCGTGGAGTGGCGCGACGTGGTCGGCCTCAGCCGGGTCGACGACACGCAGGGCGCGACCCACCTGATCGCGGCGCTCAACGAGATGCGGCCGGCCGACGCGGCCAGCATCCTGCACGACCTGCCCGCGGAGCGGCGTACCGCTGTCGCGCTGGCCCTCGACGACGAGCGGCTCGCCGACGTGCTCGAGGAGATGCCCGAGGACGACCAGGTCGAGATCCTCAAGGGCCTCGACTCCGAGCGCGCGGCCGACGTCCTCGAGGAGATGTCCCCCGACGACGCCGCCGACCTGGTGCGCGACCTGCCGCCCGAGACCGCCGAGATCCTGCTCGAGCTGATGGAGCCGGAGGAGGCCGAGGACGTCCGCCGCCTGATGTCCTACGTGGAGGACACGGCCGGCGGCATGATGACCTCCGAGCCGGTGATCCTCGGACCGGACGCCACCATCGCCGACGCCCTCGCGCACGTGCGCAACCCGGAGCTGACCCCGGCGGCCGCGGCGCTGGTCTACGTGTGCCGCCCGCCGCTGGAGACGCCGACCGGCAAGCTGCTCGGCGTCGCCCACATCCAGCGCCTCCTGCGCGAGCCCCCGTCGACGCTGGTCGCCGGCGCCCTCGACGACTCGCTCGAACCGCTGCGCCCCGAGTCGACCATCGAGGAGGTCGCGGCCCACCTGGCGACGTACAACCTCGTGGCGGCGCCGGTGGTCGACGAGAACAAGCGCCTGCTCGGTGCGGTCACCGTCGACGACCTGCTCGACCACATGCTGCCCGCCAACTGGCGCGACCGGGCCCGCGCCTCGCGCCACGGAGGCCCGCGATGAGCAGCACCCGGCCCACCAGCGAGCGGCTGGACACCCCCCGCGACCAGCGCCGCCAGCTGGTCCGACGCCCGACGTTCAACAAGGACGCCTTCGGCGTCTTCGCCGAGGAGTTCGCCCGGTTCATGGGTACGGCGACCTTCCTCATCTACATGACGCTCTTCGTCGTCGTGTGGATCGCCTGGAACCTCGCCGCGCCCGAGGACCTGCGGTGGGACGACTACCCGTTCATCTTCCTGACCCTGATGCTGAGCCTCCAGGCGTCGTACGCCGCTCCGCTCATTTTGCTCGCGCAGAACCGCCAGGAGGCCCGCGACCGGGTCGTCGCCGAGCAGGACCGGCAGGCCGATGCGCGGGCCCACGCGGACATGGAGTTCCTCGCCCGCGAGATGGCCTCGCTGCGGATGGCGGTCGGCGAGGTCGCCACCCGCGACTACATCCGATCCGAGCTGCGCTCGCTGCTCTCGGACCTCGACGAGCGCGCCGAGGAGCGCGAAGAGGATCGTGCGGCGTCTCACGAGGACGCCGAGGACCGGTCCCAGCCGCCCACAAACTAGACTCGGGCGTTGTGAGCAGCGCGCAGCAGTCCCCTTCCGTCGAGCAGGTCATGACGGCCCTGAGCCGGGTCAACGACCCGGAGATCAAGCGGCCCATCACCGAGCTCGGCATGGTCGACAGCGTCGACATAGCCCCCGGCGACGGCGGCTCTGTCGTCTCCGTCAAGGCGCTGCTGACCGTCGCCGGCTGCCCGCTCAAGGACACCATCACCCGTGACGTCACCGCCGCCGTGGTCGCCGTCCCCGGCGTGACCAGCGTCAACGTCGACCTCGGCGTGATGACCTCCGACCAGCGCTCGGGCCTGCACGAGACCCTGCGCGGCGGCCAGGCGGAGCGGGAGATCCCGTTCGCCAAGCCCGGCTCGCTCACCAAGGTCTTCGCGATCGCCTCCGGCAAGGGCGGCGTCGGCAAGTCGTCGGTCACCGTCAACCTCGCCATCGCGCTGGCCCGCGCCGGTCGCAAGGTCGGCATCGTCGACGCGGACATCTACGGCCACTCCGTGCCTGCCATGCTCGGCCTCGGCGACACCCGGCCCACCCAGGTCGAGGACATGATCATGCCGGTGCCGACCTCGCGCACCGTCGAGGGCCAGCTGTCGGTGATCAGCATCGGGATGCTCAAGCCGCGGCGCGACCAGGTCGTGGCCTGGCGCGGCCCGATGCTCGACCGGGCGCTGGTGCAGATGCTCAGCGACGTCTACTGGGGGGACCTCGACGCGCTGTTCCTCGACCTGCCGCCGGGCACCGGCGACATCGCGATCTCGCTCGGCCAGCACCTCCCCAACGCCGAGGTCGTCGTGGTCACCACCCCGCAGGAGGCGGCCGCCGAGGTCGCCGAGCGGGCCGGCACGATGGCGTCGATGATGCACCAGCGCGTGGTCGGCGTCGTCGAGAACATGTCGTTCCTGCCTCCGCGCAGTGCGGGCAGGGCAGGAAGGACATGTTCTCGACCACGCCGACCACGCGCTGGTGCATCATCGAGGCCATCGTCCCGGCGCGCTCGGCGACCTCGGCGGCCGCCTCCTGCGGGGTGGTGACCACGACGACCTCGGCGTTGGGCAGGTGCTGGCCCAACGAGATGGCGATGTCGCCGGTGCCGGGCGGCAGGTCGAGGAACAGCGCGTCGAGGTCGCCCCAGTAGACGTCGCTGAGCATCTGCACGAGGGCGCGGTCGAGCATCGGCCCGCGCCAGGCGACGACCTGGTCGCGCCGGGGCTTGAGCATGCCGATCGAGATCACCGACAGCTCCCCGGCCGACTCCCGGGTGATCGGGGTGGGCACCGGCATGATCATGTCCTCGACCTGGGTCGGGCGGACGTCGCCGAGGCCGAGCATGGCGGGCACCGAGTGGCCGTAGATGTCGGCGTCCAGCAGCCCCACGCTGCGGCCGGCCGCCGCCAGCGCGAGAGCGAGGTTCACCGTGACCGAGGACTTCCCGACCCCGCCCTTGCCGCTCGCGACCGCGTAGACCTTGGTCAGGGAGCCGGGCTGGGAGAAGGGGATCTCGCGCTGGGCCTGCCCGCCGCGCAGTTCCTGCTGGAG
>DATLIG010000044.1:0-6466 GCA_035539555.1 Nocardioides sp.
ACCGGACCCCGGGCAAGCCCGCCAAGGGCTACGACGACCTCGTCGCGCGGATCGCCGCCTACGTCGCGACCGGCGAGAAGGGCTCGCTGGCCTCCCTCGTCGCCGGGGCACCCCACGACGACGCGACCGCGGTGCCCGGCCAGCTCATCCACTGGCTGTTCGCGATGGGCGACACGCTGCCGGCGAACCTGCTGCGCGCGCTCGCGGTGGTCGGCAGCCACCCGGAGGTGCGGACCGAGGTCTACGCGGAGCTCGAGGGCAAGGTCCTCACCCGCGGCAAGGAGGTCGCCTCGCTCGACTACCTCGGCGGCGTGATCCTGGAGGCGATGCGGCTGTGGCCGACCACGCCGCTGTTCGGGCGGGTCACCACCCGCGAGGTCGCCTTCCCCGACGGCCGGGTGCTGCCCGAGGGCAGCCAGGTCCTGATCCACAACCTGCACAACCACCGCGACCGGGACCGGGTCGCATTCGCCGACCGCTGCGCGCCGGGGGAGTGGGCCAGCGGCGATGCCGCCGCGTCGTGGTCGTTCAACTTCTTCAGCCACGGTCCGCAGGGCTGTCCCGGCGCGGGCATGTCGGTGTTCCTCGGCCAGGCCTTCCTCGCGGCACTGCTGTCGCGGGCGACGCCGGAGCTCGTCGCGCCCTCGCTCAACCCGTCGAAGCCGCTGCCCTACGGACTCGACCTGTTCGGGGTCAGGATCAAGCTCACGTCCTGACCCGTCAGGTTCCTCCCGTGGGAGGTCGACGGCGCGCCCGCTGCACGACAGCATCGCCGGCATGAGCGAGCTGAGCGGACGCACCTTCCTCGTCACGGGGGCCAACACCGGGATCGGGAAGGAGACGGTGCGCGACCTCGCCGGACGCGGCGCACGGGTCGTCGTCGCGGGCCGGTCGGAGGAGAGGAACCGGGCCGCGATCCGCGAGATCGCCGACGCGACCGGCAACACCGACCTGGACTGGATCCCGCTCGACCTCGGCGACCTGGCGTCCGTGCGGCAGGCGGCGGAGACCTTCCTCGCATCCGGCGAGCCCCTGCACGTGCTGGTCAACAACGCCGGCCTCGCCGGCAAGCGGGGGATGACCGAGAGCGGCTTCGAGCTCGCCTTCGGCACCAACCACGTCGGCACCTTCCTGCTCACCGAGCTGCTGCGCGACCACATCGTCGCCAGCGGTCCCGGCCGCATCGTCAACGTCGCCAGCACCGGGCACTACCGGGCGAAGGGGATCGACTGGGACGCCGTACGCCGGCCGTCGGTCACGCGCACCGCCTTCGACGAGTACTGCGTCTCCAAGCTGGCCAACGTGCTGCACGCCCGCGAGCTGGGCCGCCGGCTGGAGGGGACCGGCGTGACGACGTACTCGCTGCACCCGGGAGCGATCGCCTCCGACGTGTGGCGCGAGGTGCCGCCGGGACTGCGGCATGTGATGAAGCTGTTCATGAAGGACACGACGCAGGGCGCGCAGACCTCGCTGTACTGCGCCACGTCCCCCGACGTCGCCGGCGAGACCGGGCTGTACTACGACGACCGCAAGGTCAAGACGCCCTCGCGGGTCGTCACCGACGAGCTCGCCGCCGAGCTGTGGGAGCGCAGCGAGGCGTGGGTCGCCGAGGTCCCCCGGCACTGAGCCGGAGCGGGTTCACACGATCACCCCGGGGTTCAGCACGCCGGCCGGGTCCAGCGCCGACTTCGCCGCACGCAGGGCGGCCGCGAACGGCGCGGGCCGCTGGGCGTCGTACCAGGGGCGGTGGTCGCGTCCCACCGCGTGGTGGTGGGTGATGGTGCCGCCGTGGGCGCCGATCGCGTCGGACACGGCGGCCTTGATCTCGTCCCACTGCGCGAGCGTGCTGCCCCACCGGCCGGCGGCATAGATGCCGTAGTACGGCGCCGGGCCGTCGGGATAGACGTGCGTGAACCGGCAGGTCACGACGCCGAGGCCACCGCACACGTCGGCGATCGCCTGCTGCGCGGCAGCGGTGACGGCGGCGTGGAAGGCCGGGAAGGCGTCCCACGTGCAGGCGGTCTCGAAGGTCTCCACGACCATCGAGCGGCGGGCGAGCGCGTCGCGCTGGTAGGGCATCCGGATGAACGCGGAGCGCCAGGCCTGCGAGGCGTCCGGCGCCCTGCTCTCCTCTTGCGAGCCGTCGCGGTCCCGGCTGGCCAGCACGGTCCCGCCGTGGTCGCGGACCAGCTCCAGCGCCCGCTCCAGCCAGGCGTCGACGGGGTGGTCGGCGGACTCGAAGGCGAGCAGCAACAGCCCGCCCGAGGTCGTGGTGCCGGCATTGACCAGGGCCTCGGCCGGGTCGAGGAGACGGCAGTTGGAGGGGTACAGGCCCGCCTGGGCCACGGCCCGGGTCGCGTCCACGGCGTCGTCGTACGACGAGAAGCCGACGCTCACCGTCTGCTGCCACACCGGGCGCCGCTGGAGCCGCATCCAGGCCTCCGTGATGACGCCGAGGGCGCCCTCGGAGCCGAGGAACATCCGGTCGGGCGAGGGTCCGGCACCCGAGCCGGGCAGCCGGCGGGACTCGCCCGTGCCGGCGGGGGAGACGACGCGCAACGACTCGGTGAGGTCGTCGATGTGCGTGGCGAGGGTCGCGAAGTGGCCGCCCGCCCGGGTCGCCAGCCAGCCGCCGAGGGTGGAGAACTCGAAGGACTGTGGGAAGTGGCGCAGCGTCAACCCGTGCGGGCGCAGCTGGTCCTCCAGCGCGGGCCCGAGCACGCCCGCCTGGATCCGGGCCGCGCGGCTGACCGGATCGACCTCGAGCACCTGGTCCAGCAGGCCGAGGTCGAGGGTGACGGCGGGTCCGTCGAAGCGCGGCTCGACACCGCCGACGACGGAGCTCCCGCCGCCGTACGGGACCACCGGCGTGCCGGAGGTCGTGCACCAGTCGAGGACGTCGACGACGTCGTGCTCCGAGCGCGGGCGGACCACCAGGTCGGGGACGTGGCCGATGTCGCCGCGCAGGTTGCGTACGACGTCGCGGAACGCCTTGCCGCGAGCGTGGCCCAGCCGGTCGACGACGTCGTCGGAGCACAGCCCGGCGAGCGCGGGCGGGGGCGTCACGCGGGGCGCCGGCACGCCGAGCGCGGAGGGTTCCGGTGGCGCGTGGTCCGTCATGTCGTGGCCGGGCAGCAGCGCCGCCACACGTCCGACGAGGGCCTCGGTCTCGGCGGCGTCGAGCTCGGCCGCGGTGTGGCCCCAGCCCCACCAGGAACGGTCGGTCATCGGGACTTCCCTTCGTCGGGGACGGTGGTGCGGGACAGGGCGGTCAGCGCGCGCCGGCCGCGGTCGGTCATCTCGGCCGGACTCCGGTCGGGGTGACGCAGCCACCATGCGACGAGGGCGGACACGGCGCCCATCCAGAGGTCGGTGAGGATCGTCAGGTCGTCGGCGTCGGCCACCTCGTCGAGGACGGCCAGCGTGCCGACCCCCGCGCGGGCCTGCTCGGCGATCCGGACCCGAGCGGCCCGGGCCGTCGCGTGGCCGGTGGAGTCGGCCGGCAGGGTGCGGTCGTTGAGGACGTTCCAGTCGTGCGGACGACGCTCCAGGGCGGTGAAGATCGCCGAGAGCGTCCCCTCCGCCAGGGCGAGCGGCGCGCCGCCGCGCGCCAGCACGACGTCGACCCGGTCGGTGATCCCAGAGCCCGCCCGGGCGGCGCAAGCCGCGAACAGAGCGTCCTTCGAGCCGAAGTAGCCGAGCACGAGCTGCTTCGACACGCCGGCGCCGGTGGCGATCGCGGAGAGGGACGCTCCGGCGTACCCGAACCGGCCGAACTCGGTCGTCGCCGCGTCGAGGATGATCTCCTCACGCTCGGCGCGGGTGATCCGCATGGCAGCTCCTTCTGTTGACCGATCGGTAATTTACCGATCGGTCAACAAGGGTTCAAGCCCCGGGCCGGCGAAGGTTTGCCAAGATGGGGCCGTGGCGGCGGACCCCGAGCGACTGCGCACCCTGGCCCTGCTGCGGCGCGTGCGCGACCGCATCGACCGGGAGTACGCGCGCCCGCTCGATGTCGAGGCGCTGGCGCGCGACGTGCACATGTCCGCGGGGCACCTCAGCCGGGAGTTCAAGCGGGCCTACGGAGAGCCGCCGTACTCGTACCTGATGACGCGACGCATCGAGCGGGCGATGGCGCTGCTGCGTCGCGGCGACCTCTCGGTGACCGACGTCTGCTTCGAGGTCGGCTTCTCCTCCCTCGGCACGTTCAGCACCCGCTTCACCGAGCTGGTCGGCGTGCCGCCGAGCGCCTACCGCGACGAGACGGCCGCCGGGGAGGAGAACATGGTGGAGCCGCCGTCGTGCGAGACGAAGAAGGTCACCCGACCGCAGCGGCGCGGGGGAGCCCAGACCTCCCCGGATCCGGTCAGGAATCGAGAAGCGCCGCGCTTCGGGGCGCCACTAGCGTGACGGCCATGGACATCAGCATTCAGCACAGCTTCCTCCCGCAGACCGACCCCGACGCCTCGCTGACCTTCTACCGCGACGTGCTCGGCTTCGAGGTCCTCAACGACGTCGGGTACGGCGACATGCGGTGGATCACCGTGGCACCGAAGGGCCAGGGCGGGCCCTCGATCGTGCTTGCGCCGCCGGCGGCCGACCCCGGCATCACCGAGGACGAGAAGACCACCATCGCCGAGATGATGGCCAAGGGCACCTACGCCACCGTCGTCCTCAGCACCTCCGACCTCGACGGCACCTTCGACCGGATCCAGGCCACCGGGGCCGAGGTCATCCAGGAGCCGATCGACCAGCCGTACGGCGTGCGCGACTGCGCGTTCCGTGACCCGGCCGGCAACCACGTCCGCATCAACCAGGCCTGACCCACCACCGAAAGGCAGCCCGCAGCCCCATGAGCACCCCCCGCCCGGCCGACACCCACGACCTCATCCGGGTCCAGGGCGCCCGGGAGACCAACCTCAAGGACGTCAGCGTCGAGATCCCCAAGCGCCGCCTGACGGTGTTCACCGGCGTCTCGGGCTCCGGCAAGAGCTCGCTGGTGTTCGGGACGATCGCGGCGGAGTCCCGGCGGCTGATCGACGAGACCTACTCGACGTTCGTCCAGGGCTTCATGCCCAACCTCCCGCGGCCGGACGTCGACGTCCTGGAGGGCCTCACCACGGCCATCCTCGTCGACCAGGAGCGGATGGGCGCCAACCCGCGCTCGACGCTGGGCACCGTCACCGACGCACACGCGATGCTGCGCTCGCTGTACGCACGGATCGGCGAGCCCTCGATCGGCGGTCCGACCGCCTTCTCCTTCAACATCCCGACGACGACCGTCGGCGGTGCCTCGGTGACCGAGTCGGGCAAGAAGAACGTCATCAAGCAGCAGGTCTACCTCGGCGGCATGTGTCCGCAGTGCGAGGGACGCGGCACCGTCTCCGACCTGGACCTGTCGGAGATCGTCGACGAGAGCAAGTCGCTCGTCGACGGCGCGATCCTGGTGCCCGGGTACACCGCGGACGGCTGGATGGTCGCGGCCTTCAAGGCCGTGCTGCCGCCGGAGAAGCCGGTGGCGAGGTACACCAAGGCCGAGCGCGAGGACTTCCTGTACGCCGAGCCGCGCAAGATCAAGGTCGACAAGATCAACATCACCTACGAGGGCCTGATCCCGAAGATCCGCAAGTCGATGTTCGCCAAGGACGTCGAATCCCTGCAGCCGCACATCCGCGCGTTCGTCGAGCGGGCCGCGGTCTTCGGCACCTGCCCCTCCTGCGACGGCACCCGGCTCAACGAGTCCGCACGGTCGGTCACCATCAAGGGCCGCAACATCGGAGAGGTGGCGGCGCTGCAGGTCACCGACCTCGCCGAGTGGCTGCGCACCATCGACGATCCCGGGGTGGCGCCGCTCATCGCCACGCTCCTCCACCTGCTCGACTCGTTCGTCGACATCGGGCTCGGCTACCTCTCCCTGGACCGGCCGTCCGGCACCCTGTCCGGCGGTGAGGCCCAGCGCACCAAGATGGTGCGCCACCTCGGCTCGGCGCTGACCGACGTGACCTACGTCTTCGACGAGCCGACCATCGGGCTCCACCCGCATGACATCGAGCGGATGAACAAGCTCCTGCTGGAGCTGCGCGACAAGGGCAACACCGTGCTCGTCGTCGAGCACAAGCCGGAGACCATCGCGATCGCCGACCACGTCGTCGACCTCGCGCACCCACGCGGCGGCGTCGGTGATCTGCAGGGCGCAGACATCGGCGATGCTCTTGCCCTGGATCTTCGACGAGCGGGCGGCCTCGTTGAGGCGGGTGCCGTCGCAGGCGGCGCAGCGGCCGAAGACGGCGGCCCGCTCGACGAACGCCTTGAGGTGCGGCTGGAGCGAGTCCGGGTCCTTGCTGAACATCGACTTGCGGATCTTGGGGATCAGGCCCTCGTAGGTGACGTTGATCTTGTCGACCTTGACCTTGCGCGGCTCGGCGTGGAGGAAGTCCTCGCGCTCGGCCTTGGTGTACTTGGCGAC
>DATLIG010000045.1:0-4384 GCA_035539555.1 Nocardioides sp.
CGACCGCGGTTCACATCGGGGACGGTCAGCCCAGGTGGTGCACCTCCTGCAGGCGGTGGACCGGGGTGTCGAGGCCGGCGTGGCGGGCCTTGAGCTGCAGGGCGAGGTAGAGCGAGTAGTGGCGCGACTGGTGCAGGTTGCCGCCGTGGAACCAGAGGTTGTCCTGCTGGGTCGGCTTCCACATGTTGCGCTGCTCGCCCTCCCACGGGCCCGGGTCCTTGGTGGTGTCGGAGCCGAGGCCCCACACCTTGCCGACCTTGTCCGCGACCTCCTGGTTGATCAGGTCGGCGGCCCAGCCGTTCATCGAGCCGTAGCCGGTGGCGTAGACGACCAGGTCGGCCGGCAGCTCGGTGCCGTCGGCGAGGACCACGGACGTCTCGGTCAGGTGGTCGACCTGGCCCTTGGCGAGCTTCACGTCGCCGTTCGCCACCAGCTCGGCGGCGCCGACGTCGATGTAGTAGCCGGAGCCGCGCCGGAGGTACTTCATGAACAGCCCGGACCCGTCGTCACCCCAGTCAAGGTCGAAGCCGGCGGCCGCCATCCGGTCGTAGAAGTCCTTGTCGCGCTCACGCATCTGGTCGTAGAGCGGGATCTGGAACTCGTGCATGATCTTGTACGGCAGCGAGGCGAAGATCAGGTCTGCCTTCTCGGTGGTGACGCCGTTCTCGAGCGCCCGCTCCGAGTAGAGGTCCCCCAGCCCGATGTCCATCAGGGTGTCGCTCTTCACGATGTGCGTCGACGAGCGCTGCACCATCGTCACGTCGGCGCCGTGCTCCCAGAGCGCGCCGCAGATGTCGAAGGCGGAGTTGTTGCTGCCGACCACCACGACCTTCTTGCCGGAATAGGCGTCCGGGCCGGGGTGCTGCGAGGAGTGGTGCTGCTCGCCCTGGAAGACGTCCGCGCCCGGGTAGGTCGGGATGTTGGCCTTGCCGGACATGCCGGTCGCCATCACCAGGTGGGTCGGCTTGAGCACGAGCGGCTTGCCCTCGCGCTCGAGGTGGACGGTCCACTCCCCCGCGGCCTCGTCGTAGGCGGCCTTGGTGGCGATGGTGTTGGACCAGTACGGCACCTCCATCACGCGGGTGTAGAACTCGAGCCAGTCGCCGACCTTGTCCTTGGGCGCGAAGACCGGCCAGTTGTCGGGGAACTTCAGGTAGGGCAGGTGGTCGTACCAGACCGGGTCGTGCAGGCACAGCGACTTGTAGCGGTTGCGCCACTGGTCTCCCGGCCGCGGGTGCTTGTCGATGACCAGGGCCGGTACGCCGAGCTGGCGCAGCCGTGCGCCGAGGGCGATGCCGCCCTGGCCACCCCCGACCACGAGGACGTAGGGCTGGGTGTCCACGCCGAGGGCGGCGTCCTCCGCCTGCCGCTTCTCGAGCCAGGTCACCCGCTCCTTGGTCGCTCCGTGCTCGGCGCCCATCGGGCGTCGTACTCCCTTGGGCTCCTCGTGGCCCTTGAGCTCGAAGAGGGTGGTCAGGAAGGTCCATGCCTTCGGACCGTCCTCGTCGATGATCCGGACCAGGCCGCGCCCACGGCCGACGGCGGTCTCGAACTCGAACCAGGCGGTGGTGACGCCGTCCGCGGTGGCAGCCGGCTCGGTGAGCCGGAAGCCGGACGGGTCGACGCGGTCGAGGGTGGCGGCGAGCAGGTCGGCGACACCGTCGGGGTTCTCGACCGTGGTGAGGTTCCACGAGAAGGCGATCAGGTCGCGCCAGAAGCTGGTCGCGGCGAACAGGCCGGCGGCGCGGTCGATGTCACGGGCCGCGAGCGCGTCCTCGAAGGCCGCGAACCAGGCGGTGGCGGGATCCTGGGACTGGGTGGGGTCGGCCGCCGTGGCGGGCCGTTCGTCGAGCTGGGTCATGCCGAGAAGTCGACCGCCGGTGGCCCCCTCCCCGGAACCGTTGCACGTTGTTGCATGTGGCCCCGGTCACATCGTCGCGCCTACTGTGGACGCATGGCCACGCACGACCTCGCGATGCGGGCCCGCGACCTGGTCCGGATCCACGACGCGGTGCTCTCCGGGTCCGCGCCGCCCGAGCGGCCGCGGGCCGTCGTGGCGCGCTCCTGGAGTCGCGTGATCGGCCTCGGCATCGACCCCGACGGCCGCAACGGCCGCGATCCGCTGTCGCCCGCCGACGTCGACGAGCGGCGCCGGAGCTCCCGGCTGGCGCTGGTGATCGACGAGATCCGCGAGCTGCTGCTCAGCGCCGCCGACGCGTCGAACTACCTCGTGGTCGTGACCGATGCGGACGGCATCGTGCTGTGGCGCAGCGGCTCGCCGCGGGTCAAGCGGCAGGCCGACGGGCTCGGGTTCGCCGAGGGTGCGCTGTGGACCGAGGGGGCTGTCGGCACCAACGCGATCGGCACCGCGCTCGAGGAGGGCGCGCCCGTGCAGCTCTTCTCGGCCGAGCACTTCGAGAGGGCGCAGGTGCCGTGGTACTGCACCGCCTCGCCCATCCACGATCCCATCGACGGCTCCCTGCTCGGGATCGTCGACGTCAGCGGGCCGGCCCTCACGCTGCACCCGGCGATCGAGGCGCTGGTGACCGCGTCCGTCCGGCTCGCGGAGGCCCGCCTGTGGCGCCACCACGAGGAGCGGCTCGAGCAGCTGCGGCGTACGGCCGAGCCGTTGCTGTCCGGTGCCAACGGGCCGCTGCTCGTGGTCGACGACCACGGCTGGGTCGCGGCCCACCAGGGCGTGTCGGTCCGCGACCGGGTGGACGCGCCACGGGCGGATCGAGCGGTCGCCGTACCGGGTCTCGGGCTGTGCCTGCCCGAGCGGCTGCGCGGCGGCTGGCTGATCCGGCCGCAGACCGGCGACACCGTGCTGCGCGCGACCCTGGACCTGTCCTCGACACCGGCGATGCTGGAGGTCCGTGGCGGCGGGGCGCCGTGGCGGGTGGCGTTGTCGCCGCGGCACGCCGACGTGCTGGCGGCGCTGGCCGCGGCCGGACGGGGCGGACTCACCGCCGGCGTCCTCAGCCACCGCCTGTACGGCGACGGCGAGCACCAGGTGACCGTGCGCGCCGAGATCTCGCGGATGCGCAAGGCGCTGGGTGCACTGCTCGCGACGAACCCCTACCGGCTCGGCGACGGTGTGGAGCTGAGCGTCGTCAGCGATCCAGGCCGATGAGCGTGGCCTCGTTGTCGCGCCAGGCCTGAGCAGCCGCCTTCGTCACCGGGCCCGGCGCCTCGAGCGTCCGGTCGTCCCAGCGGTGCACACCCTGCACGTCGCGGGTGGTCGAGACGAGGAAGATCTCGTCGGCGCCCGCCGCGACCTCCAGCGGCTCGTCGACCTCGGTCGCGCCGAACCACTCGATCACCAGCGCGCGGGTGACCCCCGCCAGGCAGCCGCTCGCCAGCGTCGGCGTGCGCACCTCCCCGTCGACCACGTAGAAGACGTTGGTGCCGGTGCCCTCGCAGAGGTTGCCGGCGAGGTTGGCGAAGACCGCCTCGGTCGCACCGGCCGACTGGGCGTGGGCGAGCGCGACGACGTTCTCGGCGTACGACGTCGTCTTCAGCCCCGCCAGCGCGCTCCGCTCGTTGCGCGGCCACGGCACGGTGATCACGCTCGTGGTCTCCGGAGCCGGGTCCATCGGGCTCGCCACCACGATGACCGTCAGCGGCTCGCTGCCCCGCCCGCTCCCCAGCGGCGCGTTCCCGCCCGTGATCGTGATCCGCAGCCGGCCGAGCGCGATCGGCTCTCCCTCGAGCACGGCAGCGACCCCCCGTCGTACGTCGTCGACGTCGAGACCCACCAGACCGAGCCCGGCCGCCGAGGACTCGAGCCGGTCGAGGTGGCGCTGCAGCGCGAACGGCTGGCCGTCGACGACCTTGACCGCCTCGAAGACCGCGTCCCCGACCGTGAGGCCGTGGTCGGTCACCGGCACCGCCGGAGCCTTGGGGTCGGACAGCAGCTCACCGTTGATCCACACGCGCATGGGGCCAGCCTAGGAGGCCCTCGGAAGGGCCCGTTGCAGGCGCCGGAAGAGGTCCGACATGCCGTAGGTGGACCCCCGTTTTGGCGCCGTTCACCGGATCGGCTAATGTTCTCAACCGCAGCGCAGAGCGGGCCGAAAGGCCGGCGAAACGTTGCGATGCGGACGTAGCTCAGTTGGTAGAGCGCAACCTTGCCAAGGTTGAGGTCGCGAGTTCGAGCCTCGTCGTCCGCTCGGAGTGGTCAGACCCACTGCCTGACCAGGCCAGTGTGTTAGGCCACCTGCGGTGGGTTGGCCGAGAGGCGAGGCAACGGACTGCAAATCCGTGTACACGGGTTCAAATCCCGTACCCACCTCCACCACAACTCCACACGGGCGATTGGCGCAGCGGTAGCGCGCTTCCTTGACACGGAAGAGGTCACTGGTTCAAACCCAGTATCGCCCAC
>DATLIG010000046.1:0-11054 GCA_035539555.1 Nocardioides sp.
CACCGAGTCGCTGATCGGCCGCGGGGACATCACGATCGAGGAGGCCGAGCAGGTCCTCCGCGACTACCAGCAGCAGCTGGAGCGGGTGTTCACCGAGGTCCGCGAGGCCGACACGAAGCCCGACGAGTGGACGACCGTCCCCGACTACCCGGACAAGCCAACGGGCGAGACCCAGACGTCGGTGACGCCGGAGGTCATGAAGCGGATCGCCGACGCCTACGTCACGCCGCCCGACGGCTTCACCGTGCACCCGAAGGTGATGCCGCAGCTGCAGCGTCGCGCCGCGGCGATCGCCGACGGCCCGATCGACTGGGGCACTGGCGAGATCCTCGCCTTCGGCTCGCTGCTGATGGAGGGCCGCCCGGTCCGCCTGGCCGGCCAGGACTCGCGCCGCGGCACGTTCGTCTCCCGCTTCGCCACGATCATCGACCGGCACAACGCGGACGAGTGGACGCCACTGGCCAACCTCACCGAGGACCAGGCCAAGTTCTTCGTCTACGACAGCCTGCTGTCCGAGTACGCCGCTCTGGGCTTCGAGTACGGCTACTCCGTGGCCCGGCCGGACGCGCTGGTCCTCTGGGAGGCGCAGTTCGGCGACTTCGTCAACGGCGCCCAGTCGGTCATCGACGAGTACATCTCCGCCGGCAAGACCAAGTGGAACCAGGACTCGGGTGTCGTGCTGCTCCTGCCGCACGGCTACGAGGGCCAGGGCGCCGACCACTCCTCGGCCCGCATCGAGCGGTTCCTCACGCTCTGCGCGGACGACGCGATGGTCGTCGCCCAGCCGTCGACCCCGGCGTCGTACTTCCACCTGCTGCGCCAGCACTCGCTCGGCGGTGAGCACAAGCCGCTGATCGTGTTCACGCCGAAGTCGATGCTCAAGCGCAAGGAGGCGGCCTCGCAGCCGGCCGACTTCACCTCGGGCGAGTTCCGCGCCGTCATCGGCGACGACACGGTCGACCCCGCGAAGGTCACCACCGTGCTGCTGGTCTCCGGCCGGCTCACCTGGGACCTCGCGGTCGAGCGGCAGAAGACCAACCGGGACGACGTGGCGATCCTGCGCGTCGAGCAGCTCTACCCGTGGCCGGTCGAGGCGATCAAGGCCGAGCTGGCCAAGTACCCGAACGCCAAGGTCAAGTGGGTCCAGGACGAGCCCTACAACCAGGGCCCGTGGCCGTCGTACTACCTCAACGTGGTGCCGCAGCTCGACCGCGAGATCGAGCCGGTGACCCGCAAGGCGTCGTCGACCACCGCGGTCGGCACCGCCAAGCGCCACCTCGAGGAGGCCAAGGTCCTGATCGGCGAAGCCTTCAGCTGATGTACTTCACCGATCGCGGCATCGAGGAGCTCGAGCAGCGCCGGGGCGACGAGGAGGTCACCCTGGCCTGGCTCGGCGAGCGGTTGCAGGAGTTCGTCGACACGCACCCGGAGTTCGAGACGGCGGTCGAGCGGTTCGCGACCTGGCTGGCCCGGCTCGACGACCCCGAGGACTGACGACAGCTCGTACGACGAGGGCCCGGCGGAGATCTCTCCGCCGGGCCCTCGTCCTCTTCCGGTCAGTGTCCTGCGGTCGGCCGTGGGAGGTCAGCCGACCGCGGCCACCTCCCGGACGGCCGGCGCCTCGGGCACCGACTCCGAGAGCCCGAACCGGCGGTGCAGCGCCCGCAGCGGCGACGGGGCCCACCAGGCCCGCTCCCCCAGCAGCCGGATGCTCGCCGGCACCAGCACGCCGCGGATCAGCGTCGCGTCGATCAGGATCGCCAGGCCGGTGCCCAGTCCGAAGAACTGGATGAAGCTGACCGAGCTGACCAGGAAGGCGAAGAAGCTGATCGCGATCAGGGCCGCCGCCGTGCTGACGATCCGGCCGGTGTGGGCCAGGCCGTGGACGAGCGCCTGCTCGTCGTCCATGCCGAGGTCGCGCATCTCCTTGATCCGGCCCATCACGAAGACCTCGTAGTCCATCGAGAGGCCGAACGCGACGCAGAAGAGCAGCACCATCATGCTGCTGTCCATCGGCTGCGGGGTGAAGCCGAGCAGGCCGGACAGGTGGCCGTCCTGGAAGACCCACACCATCGCCCCGAGCGTGGCACCGAGGCCGAGGGCGTTGAGGAGCAAGGCCCTCAGCGGCTGCACCACACTGCCGGTGAACAGGAACAGGATCACCATCGTGGTCAGCACCAGCCACCCGGCGACGATCGGCAGCCGGTCGCCGATGCCGGTCATCTGGTCGTGCAGCTCGGCGCTGGCACCGCCCACGAGGGCCTCGACGCCGTCCGGCGCGGGCACTGCCCGCACGTCCTCGACCAGGTCGCGGGCCGCGGGCGAGCGCGGGTCCAGGTCGGTGACGACCGAGACCAGCGAGGCGTCCTGACCGGGGCGGATCTCGGTCCGGACCACGCCGTCGAGGCCGGCCAGCTCGTCGGCGTACGCCGCCAGGTCGGCCTTGCCGAGCGCGCTGGTCGTGACCACCTCGATCGGATGGGTTCCGTCGCCGGCGAACTCCGAGCGCAGCGCGTCGCCGACCTGCCGGCTGGACGCGCTGGTCGGCAGCACGCGGTCGTCGGGCGTGCCCAGGTCGATGCCTGCGAGCGGGAGGGCGACGACGAGCAGGGCGCCGACGACGGGGAGCGCGCTGACGAGGGGACGGCGGACGACGAACCCGGCGAGCCGGGCCCAGGCGGGAGCCTCCTCGCCGCGGATGCCGCGGACCTTCGGCACCCGCCATGCGTCGATCCGGTCGCCGAGCAGGGCGAGGCCGGCCGGCAGGATCACCACGGCGCTGAACGCGGTGATCAGCATGACTCCGATGCCGGCGTACGCGAACGAGCGCAGGAAGTACATCGGGAAGACCAGGAGCGAGGCGAGCGCCACCGCGACCGTGGTCGCCGAGAAGGTGATGGTCCGGCCGGCCGTCTCCACCGCGCGTCGTACGGCGGCGTCGTGGCCGCGCCCGGCCGCGCGCTCCTCGCGCACGCGGGCGACCATCAGCAGGCCGTAGTCGACGGCGAGGCCGAGCCCGAGGCCGGTGGTGAGGTTGACGGCGTAGATGGACACGTCCGTGGTCGAGCCGAGGATCGACAGCTCCGCGAACGTGCCGAGGATCGCCGCCATGCCGACGCCGAGGGTGACCAGCGCCCCGACGACATTGCCGAAGGCGAGCACGAGCAGGACCAGGATCAGCGGGATCGCGATGCTCTCCGCGAGACCGAGGTCCTTGCCGATCTGGCCGCCGATCTCCTCGCCGACGACGTCGCCGCCACCGACGTCCACCGCGAGCGGCCCGTCACTGGTGGCGTAGTCGTCGAGCACGGCAGCCGGGTCGGCCTCGGCGCCGGGGGCGATCGACGCGGTGACCAGCGCGTGGCCGCCGTCGGTCGAGCGCATCGGGCCCGCCCGCCCGTCGAAGTACGACGCCACGTCGGCCAGGCCCGGGTCGGACCGCAGCCGCTCGGTGAGCGCCGCACCCGCCGCTGCGGACGCCGGAGAGTCGACGTCCCCGTCGGCCGCCTCCACCACGAACACGTAGTCGGCCGACCCCTCGAAGCGCTCCTCGAGCAGCGCGGCCGCACGGCTGCTGTCGGAGTCGGGGTCGTCGAACCCCTCGGTCTGCAGCTTGCCGAACGCCCCGACCCCCACGACGGCCGCCGCGACGACGGCGATCAGGCCCAGGGCGAGCACCCAGCGCGCCCGGCGGGTGACCAGCTCTCCGATCCAGCGGAACATGGCATTCCTCCAATGTGTACGAGCGTAAACTTTATGGGCGTTAACTTGGCATGGATGTGTGCGGGTGTCAACATGTATCCCGTGACGACGTCGAGCCGGACCAGCTACCACCACGGCGACCTGCGCAACGCCCTCGCCCGCGCGGCGGCGGAGCTGGCGACGACGGGCGGCCCGGACGCGGTGACCATCCGGGGCGCGGCGCGCGAGGTGGGCGTGACGCCGACGGCGGCGTACCGGCACTTCGCGAACCAGTCCGACCTCCTCGAGGCGGCCCGCGGGCTCGCCATGGACGGGATGAGCGCCGCGATGGCGGAGTTCCTCCAGCAGGTGCCCGAGGACGGCGACCCGATCGCGCGCGCCATCGGCCGGCTGGAGTCCACCGGGCGCGGCTACATCCGCTTCGCCCTCCAGGAGCCCGGGATCTTCCGCACCTGCTTCACCGGCCGGCTCCGCGAGGCCCAGGGCACCGGGATGGGCGAACCTGCGCCGTACGCCCTGCTCGGCACGATGCTCGACGAGCTCGTCGAGATCGGCTACCTCGCACCCGAGGACCGTCCCGGCGCGGAAGCCGGCCCCTGGGCGGCCGTGCACGGCCTGGCGATGCTCCTCATCGACGGTCCGCTCAAGGAGATGACCGACGCAGAGCGCGCGGACGCCATCGACCGCACCCTGGAGATGACCACCCGCGGACTGGCCACCGGCCCCAAGGCACGGAGCAAGCACTAGTGTCGGCCGGATGAGCGAGGAGCTGATCGACTACGCGAGCTGGGGTGAGCGGTTCTTCGCGACCGCGGTGAGCGCCGAGCGCGTCCTCAACGGTGTCAACGTCCTGTCCGGCCGGCCGATCGACGTCGGCCCGCTCGGTGTCGGCCCCGGTCGGATCGCCAAGGTGACGGCCAGGGGCACGATCGGGACGGCCACCGGCCAACGGGTCGGCTCCTCCCCCGTGTCCTTCCACGTCGACCTGCCGGTCACGCTGCAGTTCAGCATCGACCTCGGGATGGACAAGCAGAACTTCGACGCCGACATCACGGTGCCCCTCGTCATCACCGCCCACGGCCGTGCGGACCTCGCCATCGCCCTGGAGGTCACGCCGCCGCAGACCAACCAGGTCGTCGTACGGCTGAAGGCGCAGGGGCTGCGCGCGTCGCTGATGAACAAGGCCGCGAACGTCGAGGGCGAGCTGCGCCGGTTCGTCGCGAAGTACGTCGCCAAGGAGCTCGACAAGCCCTACGTGCGCGATGCCACCGTCATCAACGTCGGCGCTGCCATCGAGAAGGCCGCGGCCGGGCTGGGGCCGCGCGCGGAGAGCCCGATGGCCGACGAGCTGACCGACGACCTGCCCGCCGCGATGGAGGCCGAGCTCGAGCACACGGCCCAGCTGTTCATGGACGACCAGGAGGGCGAGCTCGGATGAAGCCCTATCCCCCCGCACCGTGGCACATGCACGGCTCGCTGTGGCTGTCGGCCTTCAAGCTGCGCGAGGACGCCGACGACCGCCACCCGGCCGGGACGTACGGCGTCGCGCTGGTCTCCTACGAGGACCCGAGCCCGCTGACCTACCACGAGCTCCTCGTCGCCCGGACGACGAAGAACCGCGCCGGCAAGGGCGCGGTCACGATCACCGACATCTGGGTCGACTCCGCGGCCTCGCAGGCCGGCGGCCGCGAGCTGTGGGCCATCCCGAAGGAGCTGTGCGACTTCGACATGGAGAGCAGCTTCCGCGGCCCGGTCACCTCGACCGACTGGACCGCGACGGTGGAGCGGCGCCCGATCGTGTCGGCGCAGTTCACCGACGTGTCGCGGGCGGCGATCAGGATGCCCTTCACCGGCCTGGTCGAGCAGCCCGGCATCGCCGAGCACCCCGAGATCGCCGACGTGGTGATGAAGGGAAACGCCAAGGCACTGCCGTGCCGCTCGCGCTGGAGCTTCGCGAGCGACGGGCCCCTCGCGTTCCTGCAAGGGGCCCGTCGACTCGGGTCGTTCCGGATGGCGGGCTTCCGCCTCGCCTTCGAGTAGGACGACGACCCGGAGCTATTCCGCGTCGAGGTCCTGCTCGACGAGCGCGGCGATCTTCGCGACGTCCGCCTCGTTCTCGCCGGAGACCTCGACCTGGTCCCCGTTGCCGGCGCCCAGGGTCATGATCAGCAGCGCGGAGCTGGCGTCGACGCTCTCGTCGCCGGGGACGCCGATGAGTACCTCGGAGTCCAGCTCGGCGGCGGCCTCGGAGATGATCGCGGCGGGACGGGCGTGCAGGCCGACGGCGGAGCCGACGGTGACGGTGACGGTGTGCATGGGTGCTTCCTCTCGATCGGTACGACGAACGCCTGGTCTCAGACGGTGACGGGCTCGGGCAGGGCGTCGACGGGGGTGGCCCGCCCGACGGACTTGAGGGCGATCACGCTGCCGGCCGCGACGACGACGCCGGCGGCGAGGGCGATGAAGAACCCGAGCACGCCGTCCACCGCGAAGAGCACGAAGATGCCGCCGTGCGGCGCCCGCAGGCTGACGTCGAGTGCCTCGGCGAGACCGCCCGTGACCGCACTGCCGAGGACGATGGACGGGATGACCCGAAGCGGGTCAGCAGCGGCGAACGGGATGGCGCCCTCGGAGATGAAGGACGCACCGAGCAGCCACGCGGCCTTGCCGTTCTCCCGCTCCGCCGAGGTGAACAGGGTGGGCCGGACGACGGTCGCGAGCGCCATCGCCAGCGGCGGCACCATGCCGGCGAGCATGACGGCGGCCATGATCTTCAGCTCCGGCGCGTCGCTGGCCAGGCTCGCGCCGCCGATGCCGACGACGGCGAAGCTGTAGGCCACCTTGTTGAGCGGACCGCCCATGTCGAAGGCCATCATCATGCCGAGCACGACGCCGAGGATGATCGCGTTCGAGCCGCTCATGTCGTTGAGGCCGTCGCTGAGCCGCTCCATCAGCCAGGTGATCGGGCGACCCAGCAGGAGCAGCATCACGAGACCCGCGACGATGCTGGTGACCAGCGGGATGACCAGGACGGGCATCAGGCCGCGGGCCCAGGTCGGCACCCGCCAGCGCGAGACCCAGAGCGCGACCAGACCGGCGAGCACGCCGCCGACGATGGCGCCGATGAACCCGGTCTGCGGCGCGTCGGGCGACGTCGCTCCGGCCGAGGCGAACCCGGCGAGGTTCGTGGCCAGCGCTCCCATGATGAAGCCCGGCGCCAGGCCCGGCCGGTCGGCGATCGCGTAGGCGATGTAGCCGGCGAGGGCCGGCACGAAGAGCGCGAAGGCCGCCTTGCCGATCACGAACAGCAACACGCCGAGGTAGAGCAGGAACCCGGAGTCGAACGGCACGTGCTCGAGCCCGTAGGCCGCCGGGGACGGCTGGTCGAAGAGACTGTGCTTGACGAGGATGTCACCCGCGACGTTCGCGCTGTCGTAGCCGCCGAGCAGGAAGCCGAGCGCGATCAACAGACCACCGGCCGCGACGAACGGGATCATGTACGACACGCCCGTCATCAACACGCGACGCGCCCGGCCACCCCACGACTCCCCCGCAGTCGCCGTGGGATCGCCGGCCGTCGCCGCGCCCTCCACCCGGGCCGCGGCCGGGTTGTCCGCTGCCCGCAGCGCCTCGGCGATGACGGCGTCACCGTCGTCGATCGGGCGCTTCACGCCGGTCGCCACCACGGGCTTGCCGGCGAAGCGGTGCTTGTCGCGCACCCCGACGTCGGTCGCGAAGACCACCGCTTCGGCGGCGGCGATCGTGGCGGCGGGCAGCGGCGTCGAGATCGCGGTGGAGACGCAGGGCTCGGCCGGCTCGACGCCGGCGCGAGCCGCGGCAGCCTCGAGCGCCTCGGCGGCCATGTAGGTGTGCGCGATGCCGGTCGGGCAGGAGGTGACGGCCACCAGGCGTCGTACGACGGCGGGCGTGGTCTCCTTCTCCATCCGGGGCGCAGCCGGGGCAGCGGGCTCGGCGGGCGGCGCGACGACCCCCTGCACCAGGGCGACGACCGCGGCGGGCGTCGTGGCGGCGCGCAGCGCATCGGTGAACTCCGGCTTCACCAGCGACCGGGCCAGCTTGGCCAGGATCTGCAGGTGCGCGTTGCCACCACCCTCGGGCGCAGCGATGAGGAAGACCAGGTCGGCCACGCCGTCCTTCGCGCCGAAGTCGACGCCGGGCGCGAGCCGTGCGAACGCGAGCGTCGGCTCGGTGACGGCGACGGACCGGCAGTGCGGGATCGCGATCCCGTCCTTCATTCCGGTGGCCGACTTCGCCTCGCGGGCGTGGAGGTCGGCCTTCAGCTGCTCGACGTCGGTGGCGCGGCCGGCGCCGGTCACGAGGCCGGCGAGCGCGGCGATCACCGCGTCCTTGTCGGCGCCGAGGTCGGCGTCGAGGCTGACCAGCGCTGCGGTCATCAGCTCTGCCATGAGGGTTCTCCTTCGGGGGCGGTGGCGCTCAGGTCGAGCGCACGGACCCGGACCTCGTGGGTCCGGACATCTTCGGGGGTGGGCACGGTCGTGCCCGGGAGACCGGCGGCGGCGCTGCCGTACGCGACGGCCGCTGCCAGCCGGTCGGGGGCGGGCGCACCGCGCAGGTCGGCGGCGAGGTAGCCGAAGAGACTGCTGTCGCCGGCGCCGACGGTGCTGACCACCCTGGTCGGCGGAGGTACGGCGTGCCACGCACCGGTCGCGTCGACGAGCACGGCACCGGCGCCACCCAGGGTGGCCAGGACGGTGGTGACGCCACGGTCGACGAGGGTCCGCGCCGCGCCGGCGACCCGCTCCGGATCGCCCTCGAGCTCGGCGGCGTCGATGCCGGCGACCGACGCGAGCTCCTCGGCGTTGGGCTTGAGCAGGCTCGGGGCGGAGCCCGGCGCGAGCCGCGCGACGACCGCCTCCAGGGCGGCGTCGCTGGTGTCCACCGCCACGCGACGTCCGGTCGCGCGCAGCCGGGCCGCCAGGTCGGCGTACCAGCCGTCGGGGGCACCGGGCGGCAGGGAGCCGGCGAGCACGACCCAGCCGTCGGCGGGTTGGGCGAGGACGCGCTCGGCCAGCGCATCGAGGTCCGCGCTCGACACGTGCGACCCGGCGGCGTTGAGCTTGGTGGTCGTGCCGTCGGGCTCGGTGAGGGTGAGGTTGACCCGCATCGGACCGGCCGGCGGCACCGGCGCGCTGGGCACGCCGAGCCGGTCGAGCTCGCGCACGAACGGGTCGTCCTCGGCGACCGGCAGCACGGCGCAGGTGGGCACACCCGCCGCGACGCACGCGCGGGAGATGTTCACGCCCTTGCCACCGGGCTGGTCGAGCGCCCCCGCGACGCGGAGCACGCCGCCGCGCACGAGCTCGCCGGGGAGGACGATCGTGCGGTCGACGCTCGGGTTGGGGGTCACGGTCACGATCACGCCGTCACCACCTCGACGCCGGTCGCCGCGATCGCCTTGCGGTCCGCGGGCCGGATCCCCCGGTCCGTCACCAGCGCGTCCACCTCGTCCAGCGCGGCGAACCGCACCGCGGTCTCGACGCCGACCTTCGTGGAGTCCACCAGCCCGACGACGCGCTCGGCGGACAGGACGAAGGATCGCTTCGTCGCCGCCTCCTCGCTGTCGGGCGTCGACAGGCCGTGGCCGACGGTCACGCCGTTCGCGCCCAGGTAGGCCACGTCGACGCGCAGCGCGCCCACGGCGGCGACGGTGGCGGCTCCGACGGCGGCATGGGTGTTGGTGCGCACCCGGCCCGGCAGGAGGTGGAGCTCGATGCCGGCGTTGCCGGCGAGCCGGGCCGCGATCGACACGCTGTGCGTGAAGACCACGAGCCGGTGGCTCGCCGGCAGGGCGTCGGCGAAGCGGGCGGTGGTGCTGCCCGCGTCGATCAGGACGGACGCACCCGGCGGCGGCAGCTGGTCGAGCGCCGCCCGGGCGATCTGCGCCTTGGCCTCGGTGTTGGCCGCGTCGCGCTCCACGATGCCCGGCTCCAGGGTGGAGAGTGCGGAGGTGGGAACGGCGCCCCCGTGGACCCGCCGGAGGACACCCAGCGCCTCCAGCGCGGTCAGGTCACGTCGTACTGTCTCCGTGGTCACGTCGAAGAGCTCGGCGATCTCGGCGACGGACATCCGGCCCCGGTCCCCGACCTGACGGGCGATGGCCTGCTGGCGCTCCTCGGCGTACATCTGTGACCTCCCTCACGAATCTGTGTTTATGTTGTTTTATGCCCGTTTCTGTTGCTTGTCAAGGGGTTCGCGGTCTAGCGTGTGAGCATGGTCACCACGATCCACGGCACTCCGGTCGTTCCCGGCCTGGCCCACGGGCCGGCCCAGGTCACCGTCTCGGACATCTCCCCCGACGCCCTCCAGCGGTACGGCGACGGCGGGCATCCCGACGCCGACGCAGCCCTCGCCGCCTATGACGCGGCGGTCGAGTCGGTCGCCGAGGGCTTCCGCCGCAAGGCGGCCTCCGCGGACGGGGCCGCCGCCGGCGTGCTCACCGCCAGCGCCGGGCTCGCGACCGACCGCGGCCTGCGCTCCGCCGTGGGCAAGAACCTCCGCGCCGGCGAACCGCTGCTGACGGCCATCGACCACGCGGTCGAGAAGTTCGTGACGGTGTTCACCGGGATGGGCGGGCTGATGGCCGAGCGGGTCACCGACCTGCGCGACATCCGCACCCGCGTCGTCGCCCGCCTCGTCGGCGAGCCCGAGCCCGGCGTGACCCTGCCCGACGAGCCGGTCGTCCTGGTCGCCACCGACCTCGCCCCCGCCGACACGGCCGGGCTGGACCCGAAGCTGGTCCTCGGCCTGGTCACCGAGCGTGGCGGCCCGACCAGCCACACCGCGATCATCGCCCGCCAGCTGGGCATCCCCTGCGTGGTCGGCGCGGCCGGCGTCGTGGCGGCCGCCTCCGGGCACACGCTGCTCCTCGACGGCGCGACCGGCACCGTCACGCTCGACCCCGACCCGGCCGAGGCGGCGAGCCTGGTCGCCCGCGACGCCGAGGAGCGCGCCGCGCTCGCCCGGTGGCTCGGCCCCGGCCGCACGGCCGACGGGCACCCCGTGAAGCTGCTCGCCAACGTCGCCGACGCCGCCTCCGCGGCCACGACCGCGGAGGGACCGGTCAGCGGTGTCGGCCTGTTCCGCACCGAGCTCAGCTTCCTCGACCGTGAGACCGAGCCGACCGTCGAGGAGCAGACGCGCGTGTACGCCGACGTGCTCGCCCCGTTCACCGACGACGACCGCTACGTCGTGGTCCGCACCCTCGACGCCGGCTCGGACAAGCCGATCGCCTTCGCCACGCACCCCGACGAGGAGAACCCCGCGCTCGGTGTCCGCGGTCTCCGGTTGTCGTTCACGGACCACGGCCTGCT